>CP119311.1:3984634-4291145 GCA_029202545.1 Candidatus Pseudobacter hemicellulosilyticus | reverse complement strand
ACAATGGCCGCATCAGCCCGGCAGTTGCAGCTAACCAACTTCCGCTGCGAGGTGCTGGACTGGAACCAGCTGCCTCCTGACCTTTCTGCTGACGTATTATTATTAAGCGATATCAATTACGATCCCGACCAGTTTGACCAGCTCTACCAGGTCCTGGTCCGGTTCCTTCAGCAGGGAACATTGATCCTGTTAGCCACTCCCCAGCGGCTCATGGCCAAGCCCTTTGTTGAAAGGCTGCTCCCCTGGTGCAGGCAGCAGGAGGAAATGGTCATTACCCAGGATCAGCAGGCCAGCACCGTGAGCATACTGCTGCTGCAAAGCGCCGGATAGCCGGCCGTCCCTGCACAATTACCATCCCAAACCACACAGTTACCCAAAAAAGCGCACAGTTACAGATTTATTTGCAACAGAACAAGCTTGTCATTAAATTAGTACCTCACTGCATTTCAGAGCTACCAACTAATTGCTTATGAGCTCCTTTAACGTATAAAGAATCGCTTGCTTATGTTTGCTCCACTTCAGCGGATCTCAACGCCCGCAAAATGGTTCCGGCAATTGGTCATTATCTGCACCTTGCTACTCACCATCAACACCTCACATGCACAGGTAGTCTATCTTGACACACCAGACTTCCCCACCTTACAGGATCAGGCAAGGGCTACCGGGA
Organism: Candidatus Pseudobacter hemicellulosilyticus; assembly: GCA_029202545.1. Lineage (GTDB taxonomy): Bacteria > Bacteroidota > Bacteroidia > Chitinophagales > Chitinophagaceae > Pseudobacter > Pseudobacter hemicellulosilyticus. Next base: position 4,290,478 of record CP119311.1, on the reverse strand, counting down.
AAAATATCATGCTGCTGTGCTGTACAGAATGGTGCGGCCCCTGCAAAACGATCAAGAACGATTATTTCAGGGATACCGCCGTTGGGCGTTTCATCAACAGCAGATATGTGGTAGGCTATTATGACATGGAGAAGGAACCAGGTATCACACTGGCAAAGAAGTATGGTATAACGGGATACCCAACCCTGGTCTACCTGACGCCAGGATTTGATTTTATTTACAGCTTCGCAGGCGCACCCTATTCAACAGCCGGAATGATAGGTTTGGCAGGCAACGCGGAGAAGGCACAGAAGAACCAGTTTCCCGGTATTTCCAATGTTATCAACCTGCCCTTCCCGGACTTTTATAACCACTATTTCGAGGAAAAGAAAAAAACAAAAGTGCCGGTGGATACCGTAGAAGCTTACCTGGGCAAACAAAACAATCTCTTTTCCGAAGTCAACTGGCGGGTAATGCAGGCCATGGATTACGGCCCGCGCTACGACAGCTTTTTTATCGACAACTACAAGGAATATTTCAAATTATACAGCACAGAAGCCAGGCAAAAAGCATTCAGGACTATCAACAATTCTTTAAAAGAGATCGGGCAAACGAAAGACCGCGCCCGCATGCAATATTTAGTCAGCTTTATGAAGGAGCTCAAGTTGTCTGAAAATGATATACTGCAAAAAAAGATCTTCTTTTATGGCAAATCCGGCCTTGACTGGGACCTCTACCTGCAAATGGTGGATACGGCTGTAAAAAAGTACAAGAGTAATTTCCTTGTATTTTCCAGCGATGCTGTGGTCAATCCCTCTTTCCCGGCAAAAGCCAGTAAGGCTTTTCTCAAGCTGATAGATTCAGCACTTAGTAAGGAAACAAACAAGACACAACTGGCCTGGTTGTATGTCAACAAAGCATTACTACTGGAAAAAGCCCGGCTGACTGCCCAGGCTGAAGAACTGTATGAAAAGGCTATAGCGTTATACCCGGAAGACCTCCGGAAAGATCTTGTCTGGACAATCGGCAATTCCAGGAAGGAACTGCAGGATGGCCTGGCGAAATAACAGCCCATAACCGGTGAGGGTTACTTCAGCGTTACCTTGACCACTTCACCATCGCTTTTTACTTCTACATATTCCTCCAATCGTTCAGCATGGTTGGAGAAATACTGCTTGCGCTCGTAGTAATCGGTTCGTCCCCCATAATTATTATAACCACTGCCGGTATAGGCGTCATAGGATTTACTCAGCGAGTAATCCATGATAGCCGTCAAAAAGTATTTGCCCGGTTTCATATCAGGGAAAGTAAATTTCCCTTCGCTGTTGGTAACCGCTTCCAGCCTGTACCGGAAGGCTTCGGGCGACATATAGACATAGACCTTTTTCTTCCGGTTCTCTTTTTTCTTGCGCAGCTCCAGCCAGGATTCCAGGTAAGGCGTTACAGGGAATAGCTGGACAGTGATCTTGCTGGCCTTGATCTTGTCCGCCAGCGGCGCTTTATACCCAAATTTTGTCCGTGGCCTTGTAAAAGCCACACCAGTTATCTTGCCGGTGCCTTTCGCCAGCACAGATTTAGCGTACACCGAATCAAACGCTACCTCAGGATACAGTTCAGTGACTTTGTCCTTTTCCTCAGGCTCTACATACTGGGCCTGAAGGCTAGATACCGAGCAAAGGGATAGGGCGATAAAAAACAACTTGATCTTCTTCAGTGCTACTGTCTTCATATGTTACTGTTTAAAGTGATAATACAGCCGGCAGGCTGCATTGCCATCATTAAGCAAAGGAAAAACTGCCGGTCTTTTACTTCCCGCAGATCCCCCGGACCATTATAAATAAAGAGTTGTTGAAATGTGATTGCCAAATATAGGAAATGGCAGATATACAGGAATGATCCCCTGCAAAAAGCGAACCATTAATTCGTTTTAAAACCTGCAGCAGCGCACCGGATGAACATTCGAGGTATCTGGGTAGAAAAGAGATCCTGCCGGCCCATCATTGACAGACGATCACTGATGGAGGCCATACCACTGCGGGCTACTTTTGTTTATAAGCCAGCAACCGAAGCGCATTGGCTACCACCACCAGGGTTGATCCCTCATGTGCCGCCACGGCCGGACCCATACTGGCAATACCTAAGATGGTCAGCGGGATCAGAACGGCCACCATTCCGAGGCTGATCACCAGGTTCTGCCTGATGATCCTTTTCGATTGCCTGCTCAACCCGATGGCAAAGGGCAATAAGCCCAGCTTATCCCCCATAAGCGCAATATCTGCTGTTTCCAGGGCGACATCACTGCCCGCCGCTCCCATAGCGATCCCCACCGTGCTTTTAGCCATCGCCGGCGCATCATTCACCCCATCTCCTACCATGGCTACCTTACCTTCCTCTTTTGCCAGCCGCTGGATCGCTTCCACTTTTTGCTCCGGCAACAGGCTGCCCATAGCATCAGTGATCCCGATCTCAGCAGCAATAGCCTCCGCCACCTGCTGGTTATCGCCCGTGAGCATGATCATCTTTTTGATACCTGCCCGTTGTAAGGCAGCCAGCACTTCCTTCGCCTCCTGCCGGGGTGTATCCATGACAGCGATCAGCCCAATGTATTTCTGGTTCTTCCGGATCAGCATTGTGGTCTGTCCTTCAGCTTCCGCTTTTTTGACGGCGCTGACTATTTCGGCGGAAGGCCTTGCAGCATCCAATGTTTCAAACAGGGTGAGATTGCCTGCAAATACCTGGTCATTGCCTATAGCGGCTTTAATGCCCTTGCCCAATACCGCTTCCATATCATGCGCCTGGGGAATAGCTTCGTTCCCCAATCGCTCTTTTCCATCCCGCACAATGGCTTTTGCAATAGGGTGATCACTTAATGCTTCCACAGCTACTGCTATCCGGAGCAGCTCCATTTCTGCCAGGTTATTGAAAGGGTGTACGGTCGTTAACCTGGGCTTGCCTTCTGTGAGTGTCCCGGTCTTATCAAAGGCAAGCGCCGTCAGCGTGCCCAGGTCTTCCAGCGGCCTCCCTCCTTTGATCAGTACGCCGGCGCGGGCAGCACGGGCCACGCCGCTCAGCACAGCGCTGGGAGTGGAAATAGCCAGGGCACAGGGACTGGCGGCTACAAGCACAGCCATGGCCCGGTAAAAACTTTTGCTGAAAGGCTCATCAATGACCAGGAAGGCAAAGCAAAGCAGGGTCACCAATACCAGGACTGCCGGCACAAAGATCCGCTCCACTTTACGGGTGAACTGCTGCGTAGGCGATTGCTGCTCCTGGGCTTCATTGACCATTTTGACCAACCTCGACAAAGTAGAGTCAGTCCCCTCCCTGGTCACTTTTATTTCCAGCAGCTCATTGCCATTGATGGTACCGGCAAAAACACGATACCGGGCATCCAGCTTTTCCGCATCCTGCAGATCGATAGCCGGGTTATCTATCGCCATCTTATCCACCGGTATACTTTCCCCGGTGATAGGCGCCTGGTCCACACTGCTGCTGCCAGCCACCACTACCCCATCCGCTGCAATCTTTGTATTGGGCCTTACCACCACAATATCACCGACCCGGAGCGCATCAATGGATACTTCCCGGATCTGGCCCGTTTGTTTGACCAGCGCCGTTTTCGGCGCCAGGTCCATCAATGCCGAAATGGACTTACGCGCCTTCTCCATAGCAGCATGCTCCAGGGCATGGCCCAGGCTGAATAGGAATAACAGCAAGGCCCCTTCCAGCCAGCTGCCCAGCAGCGCTGCACCCAGGGCGGCTACCAGCATCAGGAAATCGATCTCAAAACCGCCCCTGCTAACGGTTTGTATGGCCTCCTTTGCCGTAAAATAGCCGCCAAATAAGTAGGCCGCCATATACAATATGGTAGGGACCACCCCATCAATGCCCTGTAAAAAGGATAGCCCAAAACCAATCCCCACCAAGGCCCCACAGATGAGGCTGAATATAAGTTCTGTATGCCTGCCCAATACACCGCCGTGAGAATGAGCATGCGTATGCTTGCCATCTTCACCATGAGCATGAGGTTCGCCTTTTTCAAGTAAATGTTTACCACCATCGGGATGATCATGCTTTTCTCCCTCGCGATGCGCATGGTCATTACCCGTAGCCTGTTCATGGCCTGCAGCATTTGTGCTGGCTTCCGGTTTATGCCGGTTGGCGTCCGGATCCGACTGTCTGTTCTCCATAACTACAACATTGAATATATACTATCAATAACTATTCCTGCCGGCAAAGAGGCTCATCAATGAGCATGTTCACCTTCACCGGCATTCGTGAGCTTGGCCAGCACAAAGAAGGCGCCTTTGGTAACGATCTTTACATCCGGCGGCACAGGCTTCAGCAAAGTGATCTGCGTGTACCCTACTTCTGAAGTGCCTTTGGCCACAGGTACCTTTTCAAAACTGGTCTCTTTGGCTACCGGTTTTGCAGGTTCTTTATGATCATGCGGCTCGCCTTCATCATGGCTATGGCCTGCCCCTTCCTCGTGATGCTCTTCCTCCGCATGGGCATCGGTAACAATAAAAATATAATCCTGTCCCTGGTAAGTAACAATGGCTTCATTGGGTACTGCCGGAGTAGTAATCTTGTCCAGACTGATCAACGCTGTAATATTCATTCCATCTATCAGGCCCGTTTTATCCCCTTTCACCTGCGCATGCACGCTCACTGCCTTGCTTTCATCTTCAAAGGTAGAACCCAGGGAAAATATCTGGGCGTCATATTCCTTGCCCGGATTATTGGTAACGGTAAAATGAATGTTCTGGTTGTTCTTCAGCTTGGGCAGGTCTTTTTCATATACAAACAGGTCCAGGTGCAGCTGGCTGTTGTCCACCACCTCGGCCACCGGTGTGCTCACATCCACATAGCTGCCCATCTTTACGGACACGCTGCTCACAATGCCGCTGATAGGTGTGCGCAGGGACAAAACGGATACCAGCCTGCCATTGGAGAGACTGCCGGGGTTGATGCCCATTAGCCGGATCTGTTGCTCCAGCGCCGCTTTGCGGGTATTGAGCAGGCTCAGCTCTGATGATGCCGCCTGCAGGTTTTTCAATGCCCCGGCATTGCCTTCATTCAATTCCTGCTGGCGATTGAACTCCTGTTCCGCCAGTACAATTTTAGGCCCGATGGCCAGGTAGTCTTCCTGCATTTTGATAAAATCAGGATTGGCGATAGTGGCTATCACCTGCCCTTTCTGTACGGTATTACCTGGCTGGACCAGCAGGGTCCTGATAACGCCGCTGTACAGGGAATTGATGGAGGCTTTGTTCTGGTTGGGCACCCGGAGCGCTCCGTTGGCCCTGACAGAAGCCGTCAGCTGCTTTTGTTCTATAGTCCCTATTTCAATGCCGATGCTCCTGATCTGCTCCTCCGTAAAGCTGGCAATATTCTCATTGCCATGTTCGTGTTCCTGTGCTTCTTCTTTGGGCGCGTTGCCCTCCTCTTTATTGCCGTTGCTCTTGCAGGCGGTTTGTGACAGGACGATCAGCACAACAGGTATGATCCAAAATATCTTTTTCATCTGCTTTATTTAAAGTGCTATTGATTGAAGTAATAGTAGTATTGAATGACCGACTGGTTATAATCGTTCAGGCTTTCCAGGTGATTGCGTTGTATGTCGATGGCCTGCGCCAGGTATTGCGACAGGTCCGTAAATCCTATCTCACCCGCCCGGTAGGCCAATGTAGCGGCCTTGATAATTTCATTGGCCTGCTGCAGGCCGCTCTGCTCATAAAAGGAGAGCATCGACAAATTTTTCTGCACCGTTTTTTCCGCCTGGGCCCGTTCTGTATACAATACCTGCTGCGTGTAGTCGAACTGCTTTTGCTGCAAAGTGGCTTCCGCCTGCGCCATTTTCACTTTATTACGCGCAGCGCCCGCGCCCAGCAAAGGGAAAGCAGCCGTTACAGAGAACCCGGTGAAGGGATCGCTCAGGCCGTATAAGCGCTGGCTGAAAAAACGCCCGGAGAATTCCGGCCGGTTCTCATTCCTGCTGACAGCAATACCGGCACTGGCAATATTGACCTGCTGCTGTTGCAACGCCAACGCAGGATGCAGGGAATCAGGCCTGTTCAGCAGCAGGGGCAGCTTCTCCAGCACGCCGGCAATGGCCAGATAAGCCGTATCCGTGTTCAGCAGCTGCATCAGCACTCGTTGCTGCACTTCCATTTCTGTAGCTGTTTGCCGGGCCAGGGCCTGGATCTCTTTCAGCCGGACATTGGCCGCAATACTGTCCAGACCGGGACTATCGCCTGTTTTCACTTTCAGCACAGCTGCGGCACTGAGGGAACGGTATATACTATCCAGCCGCGTATACAATTGCTGTTTGTCCTGCAGGTACCATAACTGGTAATAGACGGCCCTTACATCGCGCTTTATATCGGCATCTATTACAGACCGGTTCAGCTGGTAATAACCCAGCTGCTCACTGAACAGTTTTTTCTGTGCAGCGTACAATCCAGGCCAGGCAATGCTTTGGGACAGTCCTATTTTCAGGATCCCTTTCCGGTCGCTGGGCCGTACATCTTCGTTCTCAGCAAATACGCCTGTTTTGGGAAGAATGGCAGCAGTCTTTACCTGCGCCTGCCCCCTGACAAGCTGTTGCTCATTGATACCATATTGCCTGTTGCCACCGGCAGCGTTAATAGCCTGCTCAATACTGATACGGGTACCGGCCGGCTGTTGCGCATTTGCATAGGATGAGCCCAGCAGCAGGACCACCAGTATAGTGGTAACCGGCAGGACGCCGGGCGTCCTCTTTCTTTTACCCGAGAAAATGATATATAACATGGGGAGAACAAATAAGGTCAGGAATGTGGCGCTTATCAATCCCCCGATCACCACGGTAGCCAGGGGTTTCTGCACTTCAGCGCCGGCGCCGCCTGACAGGGCCATAGGAATAAAACCCAGGGAAGCCACCATAGCTGTCATCAGTACAGGACGAAGGCGGGTCCTGGTCCCTTCAAATACCCTGCGGAACACATCGCTGACCCCTTCTTTTTCCAGCTGATTGAACGTACTGATGAGTACTATCCCATTCAATACCGCCACGCCGAAGAGCGCAATAAAACCCACTCCTGCTGAGATACTGAAAGGCATTCCGCGCAGCAGCAGGGCAAAAACGCCGCCTATGGCGCTCATGGGAATAGCCGTGTAGATCAGCAAGGCTTCTTTGAAAGAATTGAAAGTGAAATACAGCAACAGGAAGATAAGCCCCAATGCAATGGGAACTGCTATCTGTAACCTTGCCGAAGCCTTTTGCAGGTTTTCAAAGGTGCCGCCATAAGTATAGTAATATCCTGAAGGCAGCAGGTTGGCCTGCGCCAGTTTGTCCTGTATCTCCTTTACCACACTCTGGACATCACGTCCGGAAATATTGAACCCGATCACGATCCGGCGTTTCCCATCTTCCCGGCTGATCTGTGCCGGGCCTTCCTTAAACTGAACGGATGCCACCTGTGTGAGGGGGATCTGTTTCCCGTCGCCGGTGGCCACAAAGAGATTGCTGACATCATCAATGGAGGAGCGGTTGGCGCTGTCCAGCCTGACCACCAGGTCAAATTTTCTTTCATTTTCAAACACCACCCCTGCGGCCTGCCCGGCGAAAGCAGTGCTGACGGTCCGGTTGATATCCTCTATGTTCAGCCCATAGGCCGCTATCCGGGCCCTGTCGTACTGAATAGTGATCTGCGGCAAACCCGTAGTACGTTCTATCTGGGGCGCTGTAGCTCCTTCTACCTTTTTAACCACGGCAGCTACTTTATCGGCCAGGCCAGCCAGGGTATCAATATTTTCACCGAAGATCTTCACGGCTACATCCTGTCGCACCCCGGTCATCAGCTCATTGAATCGCATCTGGATCGGTTGGTTCGCCTCAAAAAATACACCAGGTATCACTTCCAGCTTGTCCAGGATCTTTTCAGCCAGTTCATTATAGTCTTTGGTAGTGGTCCATTCCTTCATAGGTTTCAGCACTACAATGAGGTCAGTAGCTTCCGGCGGCATGGGATCTGTTGGCACTTCCGCTGAACCGGTTTTACCCACCACCATTTTCACTTCGGGGAACGACTTAATGATCCTGCTTGCCTGCATAGAGGTTTCAATGCTCTGGGAGAGGGAGGTTCCCTGGGGCAGGATACAGTGAAAGGCATAGTCGCCCTCCCGCAGCTGCGGAATAAATTCACCGCCCATCCTGATAAACAGGAAAATAGCCAGTCCAAAAACGGCTATGGTGGCCAGCACAATGGTCCTCCTGAGCTGTAATGCTTTTTCCAGCAGCGGTGTATAGATGCGCTGAAAGAATTCCATCATCCTATCCGCAATGGTCCTTTTGTTCAGTGGTTTTTTGGACAGCAGCAGCGCTGACATCATGGGGATATAGGTGAGTGAAAGTATCAACGCACCCAGGATAGCAAAGCTCACTGTCTGGGCCATAGGCCTGAACATCTTCCCTTCAATACCCACCAGGGTAAGGATGGGGATATATACGATCAGGATGATGATCTCACCAAAAGCAGCACTGCTGCGGATCTTTGAAGCCGAGGCAAACACTTCGGCATCCATTTGCTCCTGGGTGAGTTTATCGCCCGACTTCCGCTTCGACAGGTGATGCAGCGTAGCTTCCACCACAATAACCGCACCGTCTACAATCAGCCCGAAGTCGATGGCCCCCAGGCTCATCAGGTTGGCGCTTACACCAAAAGCATGCATCATGCCCAGCGCAAACAGCATGGACAAGGGAATAGCAGAAGCCACAATGAGGCCGGCGCGGACATTGCCCAGGAAGACCACCAGGACAAAGATCACGATCAGCGCCCCTTCTATAAGGTTTGTCTTCACGGTATTCACGGCCCGGTCCACCAGGTCGGTCCGGTCCAGGAAAGGCTCTATCACCACATCCGCCGGCAGGGATTGCTGGATGGTCTTCATTTTTTCTTTTACCCTGTTGACCACTGCTGCACTGTTGGCGCCCTTCAGCATCATCACGATGCCTCCTACCACTTCTTTTTCCCCGTTAAAGGTCACAGAGCCAAAGCGAATAGCATTGCCAAACTGAACGGTAGCCACATCCCTTACCAGCACCGGAATGCCGCCGGCCGTTTTGATCACAATACTGCCGATATCCTCCAGCGAGGAAACCAGCCCTATCCCCCGGATGAAATAAGCATTGGGCTTTTTATCGATATAGGCCCCGCCGGTATTGGCATTGTTCTTTTCCAGGGCGGTGAACAATTCCGCCATGGTGATATTCATCCCTTTCAGCCGGTCCGGGTTAACAGCCACTTCATATTGTTTGAGCAATCCCCCAAAGCTGTTGACCTCAGCAACACCCGGGGTACCGTACAGCTGCCTGGCAACGATCCAATCCTGCATGGTGCGCAGGTCCATGGCCGAGTATTTGTTCTCCGCCCCTTTCTGTGGGTGGATCACATACTGGTATACTTCCCCCAGGCCGGTGCTTACGGGCGCCAGCCCGGGCGTGCCGATGCCATTGGGGATCTTTTCCTGAGCCTCCTTTAGCTTTTCATTGATCAGTTGTCGTGCAAAATAAATATCCACCTCATCCTTGAAGACCACGGTGATCACAGACAGCCCAAAGCGGGAGATGGACCGCATTTCCTCCAGGTCCGGCAGGTTGGCGATACTCTGTTCAATGGGATAGGTCACCAGCTGCTCCGTTTCCTGGGCGGCGAGGGTTGGCGTCAGCGTGATGATCTGCACCTGGTTATTGGTGATATCCGGCACCGCATCCACCGGCAGCTTGCTGGCGCTCCACAGGCCCCAGATAATGAGCCCCAGCGTAAACAGGCCGATGATCAGCTTGTTTTTAATAGAGAACGCTATAATCTTATTTAACATAGTGTAGCTATGGGTTGAGAACAGCCGGCAGGGTCAATGACTTTTGGCGGGTCATACCCAACAGGTTGTAAAATGAACCAGTAAAAATGTGTGGGAACAGGTGGTTATGCATTGGTCAATGCACAACGATCCACCAGGATTATGCGGTTAACTGAGGAGGTTGCCAGACCGGCAGGGAAACAGAATAGAGTGAACCGGTATAGGTAGATGAATGCTGAATAGAACTGATTGCAGTATGGCCAATGGCGGTAATAAAAGCCTGGGGACATGGATGCGCGGAGCAGCAGGAACAAACGCAAAACGGGGAACAGTCGTCCCCGGCGTCTTCGTGATCATGGTTATCCTGGGCATCTGCCAGCACATGTGCTGATGAAGTCTTACTGTCTTTCATGGCAAGTGGCGCATCCTTGCACGGAATGCAACTGATAATCAGAATAATACAGGCCATTATGGAAGCAAAAAACTTCATCGGGATCAAAAGTAATCACTAATTTCTTAACTTTTTTTGAATTTACAACAACCCTGTTGCAGAATTTAGCCGCATGCCGTTGCCGGCCGGCACGTTGTGTAACGCCAACACCTATTCCTGAATTTGCTACCTTTCCGTATGCTGCACCAGGAATTTGCGCCACCTGAAGCGCTACAGGATACTATCAAATGTTTTTGGTATAACTGCAGGCACTCCGGGCAAGGCATATCAGTTCATGAGATATTACCGGATGGCTATGCCGAAATTATTTTCCATTTCGGAAGCCCCTGCAGCATTGCTTACCTGGGCGTCCTGCAGCCATTGCCATCGCCTGTGCTGATGGGGTTGCTCAACCAGCCTGTACATTTACACACCACTGGCCGGCTGGAGATCATTGGCATCCGGTGGTATCCCTGGACCGTGTTTGACCTGCTGGGCCTGCCGTCAGGCAAAGATGGGGTTCGCAGCTTTGAGCATCCTGTAGCCAAGCTTCAAGGCCCGCTGCATGAGCTGGTCCATGCCGGCAAAATAGCGGAAGCCATCAGCCAGGTAGAACAATATTTCCTGGATACCCGCTCACATATTGCCATGGACAGTATGCTCTTCAAAGCAGGTGTTGCCATGAATAGAGCGAAAGGTACGCTACCGGTCAGCCAGGTTGCGGCAGCAGCGCATGCTACGGTTCGTACCTTAGAAAGAAAATTCAAGCAGTCGTCCGGACATTCCGTTAAGGACGTTTCCGGCCTGATGCGGTTTGAGCAGGTGCGGAACCAGTTATGGCTTCATCCGGAAACCAGCATTGCCGGCCTGGCCATTGAGCTGGGCTATACAGATCAATCCCACCTCAGCAAGGAATTCAAGCGGTACAGCGGCACTACGCCTGCAGCATTTGCGCGTAAAGCGAAAAAAGGCAGGCAGGCTTTCAGTAAGGATTTTGTCGCGTTTGTACAAGACTGATACTGGGGCATCCAGATTTTGTCGTGTTTGTACAAGCCTGGCACAGCCCCTTTCCGGAATTTTGTGCTTCAATCATGCCTCATGAATCTTACCCCTGAAAGCACCCGTCCCTACCCTTCCATGAAAAATCCGCTGACCGTCATTTTCACCGCCATTGCCCTGGATGCCGTTGGCATCGGTCTTATCTTCCCCATCTTACCCAACTTACTTCAACAACTAACCCATACCAGTAACGTAGCTCCCTATATTGGCATTACAACCGCGCTGTATGCCATCATGCAATTCATTTTTTCACCGGTCCTGGGTGCGCTGAGCGACAGGCTGGGCCGCAGACCCGTATTACTTCTCTCACTTGGCGGCGCAGCCATCAGCTACCTGTTCATGGCCTTCGCCACACAGCTCTGGATGCTGCTGTTAGGGCGTGCTATTGCCGGTCTGACCAGCGCTAATATGGCCGTAGCCACCGCTTATATCACGGATATATCACCGGAAAATAAACGGGCAGGCCGCTTTGGGATCTTCAATGCCATGTTCGGTATCGGCTTTATCATAGGTCCTGTTCTGGGCGGTCTGTTGGGCGACTACTGGCTGCGGCTACCCTTCCTGGTAGCGGCGGGACTTAACATCGGCAATATGCTGCTGGCGCTGCTGGTGCTGCCAGAATCCCGCAAGCCACAACCGGGCAGGTTCAACCTGGCGGCCCTGAACCCGCTACAACCCATGCAATGGGCCTTCACCAGGAAAAGCCTGCTACCGCTGATTGCCGCCTTTTTTGTGTTCAGCTTTTCAGGAGAAGCCTATGGCGTTTGCTGGGCCCTGTGGGGCCATGATACTTTCCAGTGGAATGGCAGCTGGATAGGACTCTCGCTGGGCGCCTTTGGCCTTTGCCAGGCATTGGTGCAGGCTTTTCTGACCGGTCGGGTGGTAAGACTGCTGGGCGAGCGCCGAACCCTGTTTACGGGACTTGCCTGCGCCTGCCTGGCGCTGCTGGTGATGGCGCTGGCCCATCATAGCTGGCTCATTTTTGTTATCATGCCGGTATTTGCGCTGGGAGGTATTGGTACGCCTGCGCTGCAGTCGCTGGCCACCAGGCAGGTGTCAACAGAACAGCAGGGACAGTTCCAGGGAGTGCTGGCGGCGGTGATCAGCGCGTCGGCGATCATTGGCCCGCTTGTATTTTCTGCTATTTATTTCCTGGTCCGGCAGCAATGGCCGGGCGCCATCTGGCTGGCAGTGATTGGTATTTATTTGTTTATAGTACCTGTGGTGATCAGGTTAGGCTTGAACAAAACCGGGACCGGAGCAGCCAACACCCCTTAGAAATATTTCTCCATGGAAAGGCCATAGGTCATCAGCAGGTTCTCCGTTGACGTAATATTCTGCCGGTTGTAGTTAAACGAGGTAGTAAAATTCAGCCATTTGTACAGGTTAACAGAAACACTGGTATTTAATTTCAGGATATAATCCCTGCCATCAGACAGGGAAGGCTGAAAAAAGTTAGTGCCGTCAATACGGACTATTTCTTTGATGAGGAACCGGTACTTCAGTCGCAACGAATTCCGTGCCGCCTGGTAGCTGGTCCGCCCATGTACATCCACCACACCCAGATCAGTGGTCTCAAAAAGAAAGCCATCGCTCAATTCCAGATTTGCTTTGTCGCTGTTGACAAAAACATAGCCCACGCCGGCGCCTGCCTGGAAGCGGCTGTCCACTTTTAAGGAGAAACTTTTCTCGTAGCCTGTAAGGGCCCAGTAATAGAATTTTTGAACGTCCTTTAGAAAGTCGAGGTTAAGCGTGGCCAGGAAATCATCATTCGTTTTAATGGTTGGGTTACGGCCATACACATACCCCGCCATACTGTTGAGGGATATTTTTTTCTTATTGACCTGGAACCGGGCGGTATTATTGAGCAGGTAGGTAGTCCCGGTATTTGTTTTGTTCAGGTTACCCGTTCCTGAAAAATTGATATAATGATTCACTGTGTCACTGAACTGGGCTAAACCTGCCAATTGGTTCGCCCATAGAAATAAAAAGATTCCTACTGCCTTCTTCACTATCTGCTTCATGCGCAAAAATTAAATCAAAGCCATTCGAATGTCTTCAGGCCGGTGAATATTAGTTGATCGCTTATCAGGATTATTGCCGCAAGTTATATAAAAAGCAAATCCCATATAAGCCCTTATTCATTGCGCGGTCATTCCAGCAATTATTATACCTCAGGCCCATCAATAATTTGTTGTACTTTCACGCCGCAATTGGTTCTTAACATCCATATTCACAATGTTAAGACAATAGGGAATCAGGTGAAAATCCTGAACAGACCCGCTACTGTAAGTTCTATTCCAACACTTTGACATCTACTCGCCACTGTTTTTAGTGAATAAAAATGGGAAGGCCGTTCAAAGTGAGAACAAGTCAGGAGACCTGCCATTGCCAATACATTTTAAAGCTTTCGCGGAAAAGGCTTTGAAAATAACACCTGAGCTGAAATCATTTCAGTATCGATTGTTTTCGTACGTCATCCGGAAAGCTATCCGAGTAAATCCATTTTGATGTGTATTTCGAACGCATCGAAAACGTTACTGATAGCGTTTTCTGCATTTATTGGCGCCAACAGCTATGGCCAGCAAACCAACCGGGATTCCATGCGCGTGGATACCGGCGGCATCAGGACATTGCCGGCCGTTACTGTTTCCAGATCAGGTTATAAAGAGGTCATCCCTTCGCAAAAACTTTCCGGCGAACAGCTAAAAAGCCTCAACAGCTTTTCAGTAGCTGACGCCATCCGCTATTTTGCCGGCGTCCAGGTAAAGGATTATGGAGGCATCGGCGGTCTGAAAACCGTGGACATGCGCAGTATGGGCACCAACCATATGGGCGTGTTTTACGATGGCATCCAGCTGGGCAATGCGCAGAACGGGCAGATAGACCTGGGGAAATTCTCCATGGATAATATTGAATCCATCTCCATCTACAACGGTCAGAAAAGCGAGATCTTCCAACCGGCAAAAGATTACGGTTCCTCAGGCACCCTTTACCTGAAAAGCCGGAGACCGGTCTTTGACTCTACCAAGACCACCCATATTAAAGGGGTTTTTAAAACAGGGTCGTTTGACCTGATCAACCCTTCCATACTACTGGAGCAAAAGCTGACAGAGAAGATCAACTATTCCTTCAGCAGTGAATACATCAGGTCTTCCGGCCGTTACCCTTTCCGTTACAGAAGAGTGCATAACGGGTCCAAGGATGTTGCCTGGGACACCACTGCTGTGCGGCAAAACGGCGATATCAATGCACAACGGGTAGAGACCGGGCTCTATGGAAACCTGGACCGGGGATCCTGGAATGCCAAAGCCTATTTCTATAATTCAGAAAGAGGCATTCCCGGAGCCATCGTCAACAACAACTGGAAGACCCCGCAAAGACAATGGGACAGGAACTTCTTTTTACAGGGTTCTTTCCAGAAAAACATAGCCAGCGGTTACGATATCCAGGTTAATGCAAAGTATGCCAACGACTATATGCATTACGTGAACCCTGATCCGGATGTGATGCCTATCGACAATGATTTTCACCAGCAGGAATGGTATGCTTCTATAGCCAATAAATACAGTCTGTCGAAGAATATTGATATCAATCTGTCAACAGATTTCCAATACAATACGCTGAGATCCGACCTGGAAGGTTTCGTATATCCTAAGCGGTTCACCTCCCTGGTAGCACTGGCCGGAGCGGCTGACCTGGGAAAGCTGAAAATGCAGGCAAGTCTTTTAGGCACTTTTGTCAATGAGCAGATCACCATCGGCAATACTTCTATTGGTGATTCCGCCGCCGCTGCGCCTGCCAAGAATGAGATCACCCCTGCCCTGTTCTTCTCCTATAAACCCTTTTCTAAAACAGACTTTACCATCAGGGCATTTTACAAGAATATTTTCCGGATGCCCACTTTCAATGATCTGTACTACACAGACATTGG
Organism: Candidatus Pseudobacter hemicellulosilyticus; assembly: GCA_029202545.1. Taxonomy (GTDB): domain Bacteria; phylum Bacteroidota; class Bacteroidia; order Chitinophagales; family Chitinophagaceae; genus Pseudobacter; species Pseudobacter hemicellulosilyticus. The sequence continues at coordinate 4,275,233 of CP119311.1, read as the reverse complement.
CAATATCAAGCTGGAGCCTGAATATACCCACCAGTACAACCTGGGTTTCCAGTACCACAAAGCCCGCCCGAATTCCGCCTGGATGGACTGGCAGTTGCAGGCCGATCTTTATTTCAACAAGGTTACCAATAAAATAATAGCCGTTCCCAAGGGAAGCGGCATGTACCGCTGGATGATGATGAACATCGGCAGCGTGGAGATCAGGGGATTGGATATAGTATCCGATCAGGCTTTTTCTCTGCCAGCTGGCGTTGTATTGAACCTGAGGCTTAGCTATACTTACCAGAAAGCACAGGACTTTACCAGACACCAGAGTACGCCGATACAGGAAGTCACTTATGGCGGGCAGATCTCCTATATCCCCTGGCATAGCGGATCCGTTATTACAGGCATACAATACGGTTCCTGGCGGCTCAATTACAGTTATATATATGTGGGCAGGCGCTATCATAACTCCGCCAATATACCCGTGAATTTTGAACAGCCCTGGTATACCAGCGATCTGTCAGCATCAAAGGATATCCTGCTCAAAAAGTACCGCTGCAAGGTCTCCGGAGAACTGAACAATGTATTCAGCCAGGATTACGAAGTAGTCTACAACTACCCCATGCCGAAACGAAATTTCAAGCTCATCTTATCTGTTGAACTATGAGAAAATATCCCCTGTTCATCATAGTGTTCCTTGCAACCCTGGCCGGGTCCTGCCGCAAGGACGTGGAAGTCTTTATGATGGAAGAGATCCCTGTAGCCCCGCCTGCGCTGGACGGCTTCGCCGGCTTTTACCTGTTGAATGAAGGCAATATGGGCAGCAATAAAAGCACCCTGGATTATTATGATTATGCTACCGGTAATTACCAGCGGAATATTTATGCCGCCATCAATCCAACAGTCCCCAAAGAACTGGGCGATGTGGGCAATGATATCGCCATCTATGGCGGCAAATTGTACGCGGTGATCAATGCTTCCAAAAAAGTAGAAGTGATGGATGCCAGGACCGCTAAAAGGATTGGGCAGATCGAGATCCCTAATTGCCGGTATATAAAGTTCGACAAGGGATTTGCCTATATCACCTCCTATGCGGGCCCCATTGAAATTAACCCCAATTATGCCCAGAAAGGTTATGTGGCCAAGGTGGACACTGCCACCCTTGCCATTGTTGATAAATGTATTGTTGGCTATCAGCCTGATGGGTTGGAAATAGTAGATGGCAAGATCTATGTAGCCAATTCCGGGGGCTATATGGGCGCCGGAAGCACCGAGAAGTATGAGCGCACAGTTTCCGTAATAGATATGGCCACGTTTAAAGAGGAGAAGCGGATTGATGTGGACTACAACCTCCATCATATAAAGGCGGATCAGCGGGGTAACCTCTGGGTCACCTCCCGGGGCGATTATAAAAAACTCCCTTCCAGGCTCTATTTTATAGACAAAGGCCAGCAGAAAGTGACAGACACCGTACCTATTGCCGCCAGCAATTATTACCTGGATGGCGACTCCCTTTACATATACAGTACGGAATGGAGCTATATCACCTACTCCAACGTCATCACGTATGCTATTGTCAATACCCTTACGCATGAAGTGGTCACCCGTTCTTTTATCACGGATGGAACGGATAAAGAAATAGAGATCCCCTATGGGATCATGGTACACCCCATCACCAAAGACATCTATGTTACGGATGCCGGCAACTATGTAGCGCCCGGCGTACTCTACTGCTTTGACAAAACAGGGAAAAAGAAATGGTATGTACGAACCGGTGATATCCCTGCTCATTTTGCCTTATTACCTGAATAAACCAACACCATCTTTATAAACCGAGATCACACTTATGAAAAAGATCCTCTTTCTGCATTTGCTCCTTGTTTTTGTTGCTTTTTCCTGCCGGAAAGAGCAGTACCTGGCGCCGGGTATTTCCGGGGTTGGGTCAGACACCATTGTATTGAATATAGGCGATAAGATCATCCTGGCGCCCAATATCACCAACCTCAAAGGCAATAGCTATACCTGGCTGATGAATGGCAATATGGTGGCCACCGGCCAGCTCAATTACAACTTTGAAGCCCAATTGCCCGGGAATTTTGAGATCAGCTTTCAGGTCTCCAACAAAGCCGGGACCGACAGACAAACCTTTAATATCCTTGTGGAGGAACCCATTGTGATAGCCAATGCCGGGCCGCTTACTATCCCCATGTGTGAAGTAGTAGAGATCAGTCCCACTGTTGCCGGACCCGACCGCGATGATTACGCATACGAATGGCTGATCGGTGATTCCGTGATTGGCAAAACACGCAACCTTGACTTTATTTCCCCCGAAGCCGGCACTTTTGAGCTGACATTGCGCGCCACCGCAGGCAAACAGACAACGAGCGCCACCCGCACCATAACCGTGGAGACTGCTCAATACATCAGAAATGCTTATACCGTATTGGAATACGCCCCTGCACCCGGAAAATTCCATAACTGGTCTATTGTGGGAGAAAAATCTTTCTGGGATTATGGATTTGAACATCCGCTTCCTTATGCGGACTTCTTAACCAAAGCATCTGAGCTGAGAAAAACCGACCTGAGCGCATCCCTGTTTACAGGTTCCTGGGGCGGTTATGCCAGCTTTAAGTTTGACCATACTGTGGCCAATGCACGTGATAAAGCAGACGTAGAGATCAATGCATTCTTCTCTAACCGGGACATACCGGCCGTTTACGTAGCCTATGATGCCAATAAAAATGGTAACCCGGACGAAGAGGAATGGTATGAGATCAAGAACGATGATTATGGGTTATGGGATACGCTGTACTATGAGATAACCTTTACTTATGGCAGAACAGAAACGGATGCCAGAAGAATGTATAATTACTACAACTGGATAGATAACAAAACCGAACCGGCACAGGGCGAGATCATGAATGCCGCTCTCTTATCCACTGCTGTCACCACTGCCGGCATTTACTCCACAAGGGGCTTGTTCCCGGGCCATTTTATGGATATAAATACAAAAGAAGTGGCATTACTGGATGGATGGAAAAACTCTTTTTCGCGGCGGGGCAAACTAATTAAAAGGAACCTTACCGGCGCAGCGCCATTTTTTCAGAAGCTGAATATTGATATTGATAAGGCGGTAAATGAAAAAGGCGAATCTGTTCAGTTGCCGGGAATTGATTTCGTGAAGGTCCGGAAAGTAGTCTATCCCTTACAGCAGGACCTGAGTACCGGCGGGGTAATGGCTGATTACAATTGGGAGGAAACGCGGATGTTACAAGTGGGGTCCATCATTGATAAGCACCTTAAGAATTAACAACAGCCGTGCAAAACCTATTTATTACAGCGCAACCAATTAATCTGACAAAATGAACAATCGAAATAAATACCTCGTTTACCTGACCGGCCTTTTGCTGCTGATCAGCAGCTGCGGAAAAAAAGATGCCGAACTTCCGGAAACGGCCCCTGTTATTGCCGGGCTTGAATCCGAATATTATGTACTGGTCAGAGAGTCCATGCAACTGACGCCCACTATAGCAAACAGGGTGGATTCCCTGGTCTGGGTATTGAACGGTCAAAGAGTAGCCAATAGCCTGCAGTATACTTTTCAGGCGCCTGCCGATGCCGGTACGCATAACCTGGTCATCATGGCCTACAACCTGGGGAATATTTCCCAGAAAGTAGTACAGATCACTACCGGCCGCTATATCAACCTGGAAACATGGCCCAATACCATCCTGGAGTTGGAAGCCTCAGCCAAATTCGCCAATAAGACTGACCTGAAATGGGAGATCCTGACTGCTCCTTCAGAGTTATACAGATTATCCGCCGGGGATATGCAAACAGCGCTGTTCAGCACTGTGGACAGAGGGAGCTATAAACTAAAAGTTTCTTCCGGCGACCTCGTGGATACCCTGCTGATCACCGTGCGGTCTGCTGACAAAACTCAATCCGCTTATATTGCCAGGGTGTTCGACTACCTGCCTGCTCCCGGTCAGTTTGTAAATGAACTGCCCAAATATGACGCGGGCGACACCCATGAAAAAATGGTTGCCAAAGCGGGTAAGGAATTAGTAGGTGAAGAAGCCAATATGATCACTTTAGGCGGCTGGGGCGGCTATGTAGTACTGGGTTTTGATCATACCATTGTCAATGTAGCCGGCAGGCGCGATTTCCGGATCCATGGCAATGCCTTCGGCGCCAATTCCAATCCACGCCCCAACGCTCCCTTCGGCGGCAGCTGCGAGCCGGGAGTTGTGATGGTGGCGTACGACAAAAACAAGAACGGCAAACCTGATGAGGACGAATGGTATGAGATAAAAGGCAGCGGCAATTTTTCTGCTGAAGCAGAGCCCTGGTATACTGTGGCTGTCGGCAAGAATATGGATGTGCGCACCTTCCGTAACTATGAAATGACCTATTCCCGTCCTGCCACGGAAACACCTGATGAAGCACCCGAGGATAATAATGCCACTATCAAAAACTATATCGCCTGGGCTGATAACCAGGGGCAGCAAGGCTACAAAATAAAAAACAGGTTCCACGCACAGAGCTATTACCCCCTATGGGTAAATGATCAGCAGTTAACCTATAAAGGCATCCGTCTCGCCAGCAATGGCATTGAAGAAAGCGGATCAGGCACCTACTTTGTACTCTATGCTTTCAAATATGGCTATGTAGACAACTATCCCAATGGACATGATAATTCCGGGATTGACATTGACTGGGCCATTGACAGGAACGGCAATAAGGTCAGCCTGCCCGGTATTGACTTTGTAAAAATATACAATGGGATAGACCAGGAAAACGGCTGGCTGGGCGAAGCCTCTACCGAGATCGGCCGCGGTGAGGACCTGCATTTGCTGGGAACAAAAATTGAAACGATCAATCCATAAAATCGTTGGAGCGGTTAAAAGCTGCTATAAAAAAGCCTGCTGGTATGGACCAGCAGGCTTTTTTATATTCCGAAGAGAACAACAGCCTTTCTCTCAGGGTAAGACACCCTTTCTGCCGGTATTACCTGATGCTATACCGCACCCCCATATACAATTCCCTGCCCCTGGTAGGGCCCCATACCGACGACAGGTCGAAATAGGGACCGAAAGGATTAGCGGCGCTGATAATGGGATTGGGCTGTCGGTAATTCCCGATATTTTCACAACCGGCATAAAATTCCAGCGTCTTCAGCCGATATGTTCCCTGTATGCTAACAGTGGTATAAGCGCTGGAGTTAGAAGGTCGCCGGTAAGGTTCAGGATTTGTCTGCGTATCCGGTAACCTCATTTTATCAAACCAGTGCGCATTCACATCCGCCTGCCATTTGTTATTCTGGGTACGGAAGGAAATGGCTGACATAACGCGGTTCCGCGGATTGAAAGGCAACAACAGTTTGGTATTGTTCTCTTTCCGGTATACGTCCAGGTAATTGTACGCTGCTTTGAATTCCAGCCGCTGGAAGAAGGTCAGCGCCGCATCTACCTGTACGCCATTTGAACGGGATACGCCCTCAAAGTTCCGGATAATGATTGTTGAGGGATCCGCATCATAATCCGGGAAGAACTGGTTCTGAAAACGGGTCTGGTAGAAATCTGCACTGATGGTACCGCTGGTGGTACCGATAGCAAATCGCCAGGTATGGCTCACACCCCAGTTCATGGCTTCTTCCGGTTTGAGCGTTTCCATGAACACAATATTGCGAGAGCTGGTCAGCACCACAGGTTGTTCACTGAACAGGTTTACCTGGCGCCATCCTGTTCCGGCAGATGCCCGGAAGGTATGATTACTGCTGATGGCATATTTCAGCATAGTACGCGGTGTAAAATACCAGCCTTCTTTCTGATGGCGGTCCATCCGGGCCCCGGCAATCAGGATCAGTTGATCATCGGCCCAATGGAAGGTATTCTCGGCAAACACCCCCGGCGCCCGCAAACGGGTCAGGTATTGACCTGCATAGGTTTTTGCAGGGTCCGGCACTGCCAGCCGGATATCCTCGTTCAACTCCTGGTAACGGTAGCTGAGCCCATATTTGAGACTGTGCTTTTTCCAGCCCAGCTCATGCTGCAGGTTGGCATATGCGATCTGTTGCCTGCCTGTATAGGAAAGGGTCCCAAACCAGGAATCCTGGTTATGAACGGATCCTGACATAGCCAGCGCAAGCGCGCTTCTTTCCGAAAAACGATAACCGAGCTTCGCAAAAGCCTCCGGCTGGTTAAAGGAAACAAACTGGCCATACACCTGGCTGCTGCCCTTCTGGCTGCCGGCCCGGTACCCGTTCTGCCCGCCGATGCGTTGCTCATGCACAAAACGAACGCCAAACTGGGCATTGAACCCGGCATCCGTTTCATTGCCGTACTTCCATTTATTGAAGGCCATGTACCGGGTAAGGAGGGGCAGGTCCATAAAACCATCCTCATTACCATCCACCCTGCGCGAGGGTTGTACAGAATGCAGGGCCAGCAGGGTATGCCATTTTTTGTTCTTTCCCACTGCTGCTGCAACGTTGGCATTAAGGTGCTTTTCTCCAAAGCTGTTGATATAGGCATTGAGATGCAGCTTATCTGTTTTATCAGGGTGCCGGGTATCCAGGTTGATCTGGCCGCTGATGCTTTCAAATCCCTGGAGCACCGAAGTAGTGCCTTTAGAAACATAGATATTGTTCACCACCGTGCCCGGATAGGTACTGATGCCATAAGTATAGGTGAGGCCCTGTATCATGGGCAGACCATCTATCAGCACCTGGTTATACACGCCGGACAGGCCCAGTATCCGCAGCTCCTGTGAGTTGGTGACCACGTTGGTAGTCTGGGGCTGCACAGAAGCCTGGGTACCAAAACAACCGGCCAGATCGCAGCAGGCGGCCTTGCTCAGTTCCAGCTGGTTGATGACCTCCGTTTTCACCACGGATACATTGGAGATACGGGCGCCCTGCCGGTTGGTGACCGTTACGGCGGCTAATTCCGCAGCCGCCTTCTTCAGGGTGATGCTCAGGTAAGTCCTGCCATCCCAGGCAACAGTATCGCTCAGGTATCCCGTGCAGGATGCCAGGACCCGCTTATCTGTGATCCCTTCCGCAGACAGTTCAAATACCCCATTCTCATTGACAATGACAGGAGAACCGCCGGAAATCCATTGCACAGTTCCACCGGGAAGGATCTCCTTCCCATCGCCAGTTTCGCCAAACAATTTACCCCTGATAGTCTGGGCATGAAGTATTCCGGAACAGAGAAGAAGGGAAAGCAAAGCTCCCTTCCTCATGATCTTGCTGTTTTTGTCTTTTTATCTTTTTTAACCCGGTAAGGAGTAGTGCTCTTATCGTCACAGCCGGGGGTGCTTTCAATCGCTTTATGGATCCGGGAAAGATTGATGACCCCGTCATTAAAAAGTACAGTGAAGGTAGAAGAGCCGCCGGCCCGTTTGGTAAAGTCTACGGATTCAATGCCATCCTGGTTCAGCAACTGTTTTTTGATTGTAGGCATATCACCATCGCAGGTAAGGTTGACCACGGCAATCACCGCCTTTTGGGAAGAACCGGCCGGGGACTGGGCAGAACTGTTTGCACTGATAAAGAACAGGCACAGGGTTATCGCTAAAAAGGAGAATACACTTTTCATAACTGAAGATTGATAAAAATAAAATGATTACTGGTGCAGGAGCACCTGTCAGAAAGATGGCTGAAACAACAGCCTTCAGGGGAGACTATGAAAAGCGGGGAGGTTGCCAGAAGTCGATGGAAAGACCTTCCGGTAAATCATCATTGTATTGAATGGGGAAACCTGCCGGTTCCTGGCAGATCAGCGGTTCAAAAGCAAGAACGCCAATGGGCATCCAGGCATGGACACAGCAGGAGCAGAAAAGAAAAGGATTATCATTGGCGCAGGATTGCTGCTGATCATCCTGGCAATCGTCCTCCGCCTGGGCCAGGTGACTGCAGCAGGCATCGGCCGGCCCGTTTTCAAAAAGGGCCTGCCCCGTTGATACACACGATACAACGAGTAGCATAATAACACCTGCTATTTTGATCAGTCTCCGCATTTTAGGATGCCAACAGCGCAAATATACAATTTAATCAAAGTTGTCCACCATATTCAGCCCCCTCCCCAGCCAATAGCAGGATAAGGATCGGGACCGGGCAATCAGTAGTATTCGTCAGGCTTTTTCCCCGGGAAGCATAATTTTCGGGTTCGGACCTGTGTTATCTACCCCTTTAACGACTTGAAGGGTTCACAGTTGGCAGAAAAGCCGGCAACACGTACCTGGCAACCAGCTCATCGGAATAGGACTGGCTGTTATACCTGCCGGCAGTGACAATGGTCACCATTTGCTGATCAGGCCAGATACAGATCCTCTGGCCCCCATTGCCCTGGGCAGAGCGGTTATAATACCGGGTCCCGTTAACGTTCAGGTATTTGATCCACCAGAGGTAACCATAGCCATTATTCTGTACAATACTGTGACTGGCCAGGGACTGCCCCACCCAATCCCCGGAAATGAGCTGCTGCCCTTTCCATTTGCCGGCATCCAGGTAGAGCAGACCGAATTTTGCCATATCCCTGGGGCGCAGGTACAACTGGCAGAAAGTTTCCGAACTGCTTTGATCTGGTTTGAAATGCCATTTAAAATGTGTCACGCCCATGGGTGCAAAGAGTGTCTTCCGGGCAAAGTCGGCCAGGGCAAGCCCGGTTGTTTTTTCAATGATGCGTCCCAAAGTGACCGGGTTACCGGAGCAATACATGCCTTTGCCTCCAGGCGTATCCACCATAGGCAGGTCCAGCGTAAACTTTACCCAGTCCGGAGAATAACCCATTTTTGTTTCATTGCCTTCGGACTGGCTGTTGCTGATATCACAGTCCAGGCCGGTCTGGTTGGACAGCAGGTTTTCGACAGTGATCTTCTTCTTGCTTTCGACAAAGTTATTGGGCTTGTATTCCGGAAAAAAAGGAAGCACTGCTTCGTCCTTACTTTTAATATATCCTTTATCAATTGCAATACCGGTCAGTGCAGAGATGAAACTTTTGGTCACAGAACGAAGCTCATGTAAACTGTCTTTGTTATACTGGTAGAAGTATTCTTCAAATACCAGCTTCCCGTCTTTAATGATCAATATACTATGCACATCTTTGTAAGTGCCATCCATGATCTTTTCCACCATCTCAGACAATAAAGAGGCGTTCAACCCGGAAGCAGCAATATCTCCAGTCTCCAGCCCATCACTCACTGCAACAGGCTGCTTATACCTGTACCCCTTTTTCCGTTCAGCCTCCGGCCTTGCATACCAGATAGCGGCCGGAAAAGTAACCTTTCTATCCAGCAGCCGGAAAGTATCATTACCCAGTGAGTATCCTATGACCATTTTGCGCTTATCCCTGAAAAACCGAACCGCATTCCTGCTGCCATCCAGGAACAGGTCCTGCCCGGCCGGTTGTAGCGGATACATGCCTTCGCCAATAACAGCATAGAGGAGCGTATCTTTAGGAGATGCAGCTATTTTAAGAGTGGTATGATTACTATACTCATACAATCCCTGGAATTCTTTGAGCTGCTGATAGGTAACCGTATAAGGTTGCTGTGCTGCAACTGTCCGGCAAGTCAGGAGAAACAGGACGAACAGGAAGTATTTTGTCATTTGATAAGGTTAAACTGTTTGTCGATCCAAGGTGGTATCAATTTACAATTTTTTATTTGAGAAAAACACTTACCTTGATTTCGATGAAAGCCCAGCTCCCTAAGCTATTGATCTACTCACGTTTTATTATCGGTTGTACCATCATCCTGTTAAGCGGTATCCGGATTGACAATTACAAAGCAGTCGCCATCATTCTTTTAACGGCAGGGTTACTGACAGATATTTTTGATGGCATTATCGCCAGGAAACTTGGTGTTTCTACCCAGAAAATGAGAAGACTTGATTCTACGGTTGACCAGTTCTTTTTCATTGCTGTAGCGATAGCCACTTATATTCAATGCCCGTCATTTTTCAGCGGCAATGCCATTAAACTGTCTATACTGCTGGGAACGGAAGCCTTAACGTATATAGTCTGTTTTCTAAAATTCAGGAAAGAGATCGCCACGCATTCCATTGGCGCAAAAATATCGACCTTGTTGCTATTCGCCACGCTTGTAGAGGTCATCCTGCAATGTCAGTCAGTCCTGTTGTTCAGCATCTGTTTCTGGATTGGCATAATAACAAGAATTGAGATCATTGCCATCATACTGACCCTGAAAAAATGGACGAATGACGTCCCCTCCATTTACCATTCCATAAAACTCAGGCAGAATAAAGAGATCAGGAGACACAAATTATTCAATGGATAGCAGCCATCTGCTATCAGGGTTTTAAATCCTTCTATAAAATCAAAAAGCCAGACTGTTTCCAATCTGGCTTTTTACGTTAAAAAGATTTTAATCTATCCATTGATCAGCTTATACAATTCATCCAGCTTGGGCGAGAGAATAATTTCTGTTCTCCTGTTCTTAGCCCTTCCTTCCGGCGTTGAGTTCAGGTCTACTGGATCATACTGACTATGACCAGAAGCCACTACACGCACCGGATCAACCTGGTAATCTTTTGTAAGAATACGCACAATGCTTGAAGCCCTGGCAGTACTCAGCGCCCAGTTGTCTTCAAAACGGGTGCGGATAGGAATAGAGTCTGTATGTCCCTCAATATTTACGGTAATATCCTCGTTGGCGTTCAGCACTTCAGCCAGTTTGCCCAATGCTTCTTTCCCCTTTGCATTTACAGTAGCACTTCCCGAAGGAAATAAAAGATTTTCCTGCAAGCTCACGTATACCTTACCATTCTTTACAGAAACACTCAGTTCATTGGAGTTAAACTTAACAAGCGCGTCAGCCATTTTCTGGCGAAGCGCATCGGCATTCTTTTTTTGCTGTTCCAGCAATGATTGTAATGACTCCAGTTTACGTTGCTGTTCTGCCAGTTCCTGGGCACTTTTTTGCAAGGCATTCTTTTGACTGGCGATGGTGCCCTCGGCGGCCCGGTTGCTGGCATCCATTTTCTGGTTAAGATCGGCCAGGTTTTTCTGCAGACCGGCAATATCCCCTTGCAGGCCAGCTATTTTCTGCTCCAGCCGCGTACTATCCGACTGAAGGCCGCTGATAGTGCTCTGGGCATCTGTTAACTTTCTCTTGGCTACGCAGCTTGTCATCAATAAAGGCACGCTTGCAACGAATAACAGGATCGTTATCTGTTTTTTCATAAATGGGTGTTTAGACTGTGGACTATTCAATAAGTATACCAGCTTAATTACTGGATCAATGCTGATCAATCTTCCATACACAAATTTCCCATAATGGGACCCCAGACAATTGGCTATCAATTCATCTGCCCTCTACTGGCGAATTGCCGGGTCAGGGTTTAGCCCTTGGCGTTCAGCCATTCTTTTTCCTGCGTTGCCCAGGAATATATTTACCTGGAAAAGATCACAAAATGCTCAGGGCTCCTGGTGCAAAGTCATCTGGCAGGGTTAGCCAATACAGTACATTCGTAACCGCAGGCAACCGTTTTTGAGGCAATCGTTGAAATGCTGATTTCGTCCATTCAAACGTCAGCTGTAATAATAAATTACAAAATGACACAAATAAATTTAAGCATTTACTGAGTTTATTTCAGTAAGCATGCGCATAATTAATCTACACAAACGAAAATAAGGTGACAGCAACAGCTATGAAATTTTTAGTCGTTGGGGTTTTGTTTATTTCAATCCCCACATTGGTCTTTACGCAATCAACAACCGGAAACACCCAATCAGACAAGCCTAAAATATATCTTGTAGGATCAGTTCATTCCATGCATTTTAATCCAGCGTTACACTATGGCTTAAATGATCTGCTGGAACAGGTGATCCAACTGCATCCTGATGTGGTTTGTGGCGAGATCACACCTGAGGCGTTCCGGCAGGACATGGAAGGTTATTTTCCCCTTGAAGCCTCTTTTTTAGCTGAAATGGCAAAGCGGGCCAATTACCGGTTCATTCCTGTTGACTGGAGAATTGATGCTTCAACACAGGCGCTGGCCGAGAGCATCTTTCCTAAAGACATTGAAAAGGTCCAGTCGGACATAACCAATAATTATATCGACAGTATCCAAAAATTTAGTGGTGTATCCCTGTATGATTTTATGCATGCGCCGGTAAATGTTGGTATTATGGATTCATTATTTGAAAAAGTGGTAGCCAGTAATCCTGTTTCAGAAATAGCCATGGGCAACTGGCATGAACGCAACAGGCGGATCGTTGAAAACAGTTTACCATACCTGAAAAGCGGAAAAGTTGTAGTATTTGTTTTTGGCAGCGCTCACCTGCCCCAGATCAAAAGACAGCTGGAAGCATTGGGTTATGAAGCAGAAATACCTGAACGCCTGTTTACCCCTGCTGCTGAAACCAGGGTTTCCAAGCAGGTCATTGACCGCTGGCAAAAAAACCTGGCTCAACTGATCAGTATCCGTGAAGGAAAAATTACCGGATCTTATGACAATTACCTGAAGGTTACCCGAAGTGAAAGAATTAACGAACTGCAAGAGACATTAAAACTTTTAGCCCACTGATCCCCTGATCACTATTCGTAAATGGCGGCACCAAACTGGCAGATCTACCGGATTCAGGACTGGCGCCAGCTCAGGAGCTGTAAACGCCTGTCTGGCATATGCGGCTGATCCACTCATTTTTCAAAAGCAGGAATAATATACTTCGCCAGGAGATCAAATGCCTTCTTGGCTTTCCAGGAATTGTAGTTCCCCTGCATAAATACGATAACGAGGCCCAGTGGTTCAATCACCACAATGTATTGGCCCCCGTTGCCTGATGCAAAGAGCATATTTCCCTGGAAGGTCCTGGTCCGGATGGACTCTTTGTACCAGTAATAGCCGTAATAAGTGGGCTGCGGGACCGCAGCAGCAGTCCTGCTGAACTGTACAAACGAAAAATCCGGGATAGGAATGGGCGCACTGGTAGCTTCTGCTATCCATTCTGCTGATACTATCCTGCGTCCCTTCCACATGCCCTTCTGCAATAGTAGTTCTCCAATTTTAAGCATATCGGCGGGCCGGATATAAAACGAACCGGCTGTCATTCCGTTTCCACTGGGGTCTACTGTCCACCTGTACTGCGTGATGCCCATCGGGTCAAACAGGTACTTTTTTGCGAATGCCATTACAGACATTTTTGCTGCCCGGCTAATGATCCCGCTGATGATCATGGGGGCACTCGAATTGTATGCCCACACTGTTCCGGGCCTGTCCTTCATGGGAAGATCCAGGGAAAACCTGACCCAGTCCTTCGAGGCCATCATATCGGTTTCACAGTCTTTGCCGTCGTTGAATTCTTCGCAGTCGAACCCGGCTTCCATGCGCAGCAGATGGTCAACGGTCATGTCTTTTTTCCAGGCATGATTGCCTGAAAAGTTCTTGTATTCAGGAAAAAAGGAATATACTTTCTGATTGACCTTTAGTAGTCCTTGATCAATAGCAATGCCTGCCAGCAGGCTGGTAATGGATTTAAAGGCAGAGCGGGAATCGTGCAACCCATCTTTGTTCCAGCCGTTAAAGTATTGTTCATACAGCAATTGTCCATCTTTAGCAATCAAAATGCCATGAATATCGGAGTAGTCGTTCCTGGTCACAACGCTCGTCATACTATCCAGCAGTTGGCTTTTTGGGGAGATGAGCGACTGACTGCTTGCGGAATAAGTGACAGGCAAAAAGAATAGAATAAGGATAAGTTTTTGCATAATTTAAAATAACCCAAATGCAACAAAAATGCAAAATAAGTTCCTGGGCATTGGGAACAAACCATTCTTTTAAGGCCGGATCTTTACATTGGAGCACAATTACCCGGCAATAAGCCTCGTAAACACTCAAAAAACTTCAGTTGCGCCCGGCACATTTCGTATCATTATTTTGTCAATTTGTTTCAAAATAACACCTCTTCACTTGCCGTGACGCTATTTTACTGCAAGTTTGCCCGCCATAGTAAAAATTTTAAATACCCGTACCAGCAGATGGACAATAACAAACTTGCCACAAAACCTCACTACCTGATCCTGGATGCACTGCGTGGGGTTGCAGCTTTGATCGTAGTATGTTTTCACCTTTGTGAACCGCTTGCAACAAGTCGTTTTACACAACTGATCAATCACGGTTACCTGGCTGTTGATTTCTTCTTTTTGTTATCGGGCTTTGTTATCGGGTACGCGTATGATGACAGGTGGCACAAGTTAACCTTTGGCAGTTTCATGAGACGTCGCTTTGAGCGTCTCCAGCCTTTGGTAATTCTTGGGATGACACTTGGCGCCATTGGTTTCTATTTTACTGATTCCACTATCTGGCCTTTGATCCATACGGTACCATTATGGAAACTGCTCCTGGTACTGCTCATTGGCTATACCCTCCTGCCTATTCCCTTATCCATGGACATCAGGGGCTGGCAGGAAATGCATCCCCTTAACAGCGTTGGCTGGTCTTTATTCTTTGAGTACATTGCTAATATTCTATATGCGCTTGGACTCAGGAAATTGTCTGCCAAAGGACTCTTTATTTTCGTATTGATAGCGGCTGCAGCCCTTTTCCATTTTGCCCTGACCAGTCCCAACGGGGATGTCACCGGCGGCTGGACGCTCAACTGGGAACATATGCGGGCTGGGATAACCAGGACCATGTATCCATTTTTTGCCGGCCTGCTGTTATCCCGGATAGCCAAACCTGCGCAGATCAAAAACGCCTTCCTTTGGTGCAGTCTTCTCATAGTAGCCATCCTTTTCATGCCCCGCATAGGGGGTGAGGGAAATCTTTGGATGAATGGCCTGTACGAGGCAGTATGTATTGTATTTGTTTTCCCCGCTATAGTTTACCTCGGCGCAAGCGGTGTGATCAACAAGCAGGTGGAAAGCAGGATCTGCAAATTCCTTGGCGACCTCTCCTACCCTCTTTATATGGTCCATTACCCGCTCGTTTATTTTTATGTGGCCTGGGTAAGCAACAATAAAGGAATAACACTGGCAGAAGCATGGCCATACGCATTGCTTACGCTTGTTGGGTCAATCATTGTAGCTTATGGGAGCTTAAAATTCTTTGACGAACCAGTGCGGGCATGGCTGCGAAGAAAACTGAAATAAGGAATTAATACGTATAAGTCTTTGCCTGGATGCAAACTCAACGCTCAATTTGACGGCTCAGAAAAGGCGTTTGAGTAACAGGTCCTTTTTTTGAGCGGACACTTCCACTTCTGTGCCGTCTGATAATTCCAGTGTACCGCCGTCGCCCTTCCTGTATTTTACAACATATTCAAGGTTGATGATCATCGATCGGTTGATGCGCATAAACCGATCATCATCCAGGATCGCTTCATATTCCTTTAATGTTTTCGATACGACAATCTTTTTATTATCGACCAATAGAAAAACACTGTAATTGCTCATGGCTTCCACCCGGATAATATTGTTTCTATCAACAACATAAATACCCTCTGCGGTAGGTAATGGCAACCTGTTCGTTGATGATTTTAGTGATTTGACCGTCTTTCGTGTCGCCTTCTCCCCTACTTTTTTTTGTAAACGAAGAACGCCAGCCTGTAATTCATCATTGTCTACCGGTTTCAGCAGGTAGTCAACTGCACTTAGTCGTAGGGCTTCCAGCGTATACGTATCGTGCGCAGTAGTAAAAATCACTTCAAAATTAAACGCGCCCAGTTTTTCCAAAAACTGAAAACCATTCATCGCCGGCATCTCTACATCCAGGAAAAGCACGTCTACCTCCAGGCCCGAAATGGTATCGATCGCTTTTTGCGGATCATTGAAGATGGCAATCACCTGCAGTATATCATCAAAAGCTTCCAGCTTTTGAGCTAATAATTTACTTCCTCTTATTTCATCGTCCAGGATGGCGGCTTTAAGCATGATTGATTTTACTTTGGATAAATTCTCGTTCATTTAGCAGTGGCGGACAATAATGATACAGGTAATAAACGGCGACCCGGCGTAGCTCTTCTTTTAAACAAGGTCATTAATCTTCCCATAACGTTACCAACTCACGTTTTCCACTTTGTTGAAAGATCATGTCGAAGCTTTGCCCTTTGTTGATATTTACGCCAATAAAATCCAAATTACCCATTCGTCCTTTCCAGGCGCCGGGAAATAACTCGGAAAAACTTCCGGTGACGCTGGGAATTTTTTCAAATTTCCAGGTATCGGTACTGAAATTGATATTATAAGTATCCGAACCTACATACCGCTTATTTTTTACCGAGGATATTTCTTCTGCCATATAGATCTTGCTTTCCCAGGATCTGTATGCCGGGCTGACGCTGTTTTGATAAGCAGCCGATCTTATAAATATACTGTCTTTATCGTTTCTGTCCAATGTAAAACTATACATCACTGTTCCGTCGCCGTAGATGTCCATACTGAAACTATTATCAACGAATTTAATAGTCCTTACTGAACGGTTATTAACAAAATCCGCAGTGCATTGTATTTCATTGTCCACCTTGCTGAAATGAAACAGCTGTATATGTTTCATAGCAAGCTCGTCGGAAAAAGTGCCAACGATCCGATAGTTGAGCAGATCCTCCTGTTTGATGTCCTTGCCATCCCGGTCTTTTTTGCAGCTGCTTAAAAGTACAAACAGGGCGAATGCGGAAAGCTTAATGATTTCTTTTGATGTGTACATTACTAAAAGATTTAGATTATTATGCCTGATCAAATGTATTATTACCTGTAAGCCGAATGGAGCGCGTTGATTGAAAGAGCAGAAATAATGAGTGAACTGGTCTAATTACTGAGTTTGTGCATTTTGCTTTAATGTTATCTTTGTCAGCAGTCAACTGTTTATCTATGAATCCAGCAGGCAGATTTTACGGAATTGTATTTGCTATCGTTGTAAGTCATTTTTGCTTCGATGCAAGAGCGCAGGTTATGAGCCCCATTGATTCCATGAGATTGGTATTGTTGAATAATCCTGCTGTGGACTCCAATAGTGTAAAGACTATTTTCAGAATGGCAAAAGCCTTTAGTGTAGTTGATGCAGACTCCTCCTTCCATTATGCAACCCGTGGGCTGGCCATGTCGCAGAAAATAAAATGGAACAAGGGGATTGCCACTTTATACGACCTGATCGGGACCTTATATAGCAACAACAGCGATTACGTAAAGGCGAGGGAATACTATAACCTGGCGTATGAAGTAAACAGGAAAAGCGGCAACACAAAAGGCGAGATCGTCAATACTATAAATATAGGCGTAGTCTGCCAACGGCAGGGTGACGGCGTAAAGGCGCTGGAATATGCCTTTAAGGCATTAAAGATGGCTCAGCAAACGAAAGACGAAGATTACACTGCTTTGATATATGGAAATATATCGGACGTTTATGTGTTTAATGCAGATTATGCGAAAGCTATCTCGTATAGCTTAAAAGGATACCAGGAATATAAAAGGCTGGAAAACACTGCCGGTATTGCTACAACGGCCAATCAGGTGGCCAACGTGTACCTTCAACTTAATGAGCTAAGTAAAAGTGAACAATATCTTACAGAAAGCTTAGACCTCTACACCGGGATGGCTGACAAAACAGGACAGGCCAAAGTATTAAGCAACCTGTCTTTGGTATACGATAAGGATAAAGGCAAGAAACTGGAGTATCTTTTCAAAGCCCGCAAATTGTACGATGAGTTAAATCCGCTTTCTACTCAATCTATAACAAATATGGGCAATATCGGAGGCACATACGCTGAGATTGTAAAATATGCCCTCAAAGACAGCATCGGACACCATTCTCTTATCCCTGCTACTTATGCCGGTATCCGCGACAAAGCAACGTATTACCTGAACAATGCCATCAGCGCCAGCAAACAAGTTGAAGACCTCGACAACCTGCTTTATTTTTCTGAAAATCTCGCACAACTACAGGAACTGAACGGACAGTATAAGGAAGCGCTTGAAAACTATAAAACGTTCTGGCAATTAACGGACTCTCTATATTCCCAGGAGAACAAAAACAAGCTGGCAACCCAGGAGGCTGAATTTTTGTTTCAGCAAAAAGAAGAGAAATATAAAACGGAACAACAGCTTGCCAAATTAAAAACACGGCAGATCTATTTATACGGCAGCATCATTGCTGTACTGATCTGTTCGGTCTTACTATATATTTTAAATCGGTACCGCCTAAATCAATTGCGGCTGAAAAACGAATTATTGAAAATCGAATCCGAAAAAAAGGCAAAAGAGCTGCTCTACCAATCTCAGTTGTCGGAAAGCGAGCTAAAGGCCATTCGATCTCAAATGAACCCTCATTTTATCTTTAATGTGCTGAATTCCATCGAATCCTATATAATGGATAACGATAAAAAAACGGCATCCCGGTTAGTGCAGAAATTTGCTTCACTAAGCCGCCTGATATTGGAAAACTCTACGCGAAGTCTTGTCACAGCGGATAAAGAATGGAAAGCGTTGCTATTGTATACAGAGCTGGAAGCTATCCGTTACAGCAATTCATTCACCTATAAGTTCGTCAAGGATGAAAACCTCGCATTGCAGACAATACTCCTTCCACCTATGCTGATCCAACCGTTGATTGAAAATGCCATCCTGCATGGATTGATTATAAATACACAACCGGATGCGCAGTTGGAAGTTGCATTCAGGAAAACAGCCACTGGCGTGTGCATAACTGTTTCCGATAACGGCATTGGTATTGATAGCGGGTATACCAGGACAAAACAAGGCACGGGTGTCAAGGAAACTTCAATGGGTCTGGTATCAATAAAAGAACGCATTGAGATTATCAATATGCAGCATCCTACTACCGAGGCTACATTCAGTATTAAGGCGGGGGAGAATGGTAAAGGAACTGTTGCTATGATATGCTTACCAGCATTGAGTAAGCGTTAGTCATTGATAACTATCCTTTCCTTTAACAGCCTTGATATTTCTTTTAGCCCTATTGAATAGTTTACATATAATTTAGACCGTAAAATGGGGTAATGCTCAATGATGAGCTTTATTTCCTCTTCGTTACCGATCAATAATGGCAGTACCTTTGTTTCGCCGGTGGAAAATTCCATATTAATAGAGGCTTCCAATTCAGCGTTTGGCCAGTGTTTCCTGATGGAATTTATAGAGATAGCTACTAATACAAAACGTGAATTGCTCAATCCCTGATTAACCTTCTTTACAATACTGTCTCCCCATTTTATTTCGGAGTTATCATACCAGCAGCTGATATTCACGGAAGATAATTCTTCTATTAAGGGCTCAATAAAAGCACTTTTATCCTCCGATGCATGACATACAAAGACATCTTTGATCTGCATTACAGTATAGTTTTTTGGCGCAGGAGCCTTACCATTGGAATCAGCGCTTTTTTGTGCAACTGCAGCCGATGTCTGTAATAAACCGGTTGTCAGGTGATTTACAACTGTACTTAGCACCATCTGCGCCTCTGCTGTAGCTTCTTCCCTCAACAGTTTTTCAGCAGCCGCTCGTTTATCTGCAGCTGCTTTCTCCTGCAACAGCTTTTCAGCCAATGCCTTTTTTTCTGCATTTGCTTTTTCCAGCAATAACCTGTCCGCTTCCTGTTTGTCTGCCCTTGCCTTTTCCTGCAATAATTTATCAGCGATCCGCTTTTCTGCCTGTTGCTTTTTTTGCAACAACTTATCAGCCTTTTTTTGTTCGGCGGCTGTTGCATTTACCTCTAATGCGTTATTCAGGTCGCTAAGGGTGTAGGTTCTTAGCTTCCAAAAGGTATCAGTGTTTATCTTCCAGTTACAACACCGAGAGCAAACAATCCCCCCGTCCCTTAGTTTGCTTGAACCAAATAAAGGAGTATTGAAAAAAGATAGCTTTCTCGAACAAAGGATACAATTTGCCACTATTATCCTGTCTGTTTTTATGGATTTTTCGTCTATTGAATACCAGCACTTTAGCCCGAAGTTACAAAACTACAATTTAAGAATCAAGTCAGTTGAAAAGCAACCTGTTACTACGCTGGAGCAAAAAAGCATACTCATTTTCACCTACTGACAATGCCCAGCCGGCTTGATTCCAATCACTATTTCACATCAACTATCCTCACAATGTAAAGATATGGAGCAAAATGCCCTTTTTTATTACATCTGGTTCAACTATCATTGAAAGCAAAGAGTTCTTCCAACACATTTTTTCCGCTACACAAATGCTTTATGAATAAGATAGGCAATAAAATAAATAAAGACATCATTTTACCAATAGCAGTAGGCAGCCTGTCAAGTTTAATATATGCCCGGATAGGCGACAATAACTTTACGTTTCAGATCATCTTCATTGTCGCCGCATTTTTTATTCATGCAATTCTTCATTTTTTTATCGGGAAAAGTAAAGCAGCAGTAACTGCAGATAGCGACAAGGAACATAAGCAATTTGATTTCAGGATCCTCCTGGAAGGCCTGCGAAAAGCAGCGGCCCTGATGATCCTTACTTTTTCCTTATTGTTTGTTATTTATTACGATAGCAAGCATGATTATCATACAATACCTCTATTAATTACCCGAACACTTTACCTCTTCATGGTGTGGTTCATAAGCTTAGTAATTGGCAGTCTATTTGTTGCTGTTCTATTTTTTACCCTGGGCATACGACTGCTCCGAGTGTCAGAGGAATTGGTCCCAAATGGTGAATCAAAAAATGGCACTTTAAACTATTTTTTACTGCTCTTATCAGTAGCAACCTTCACCTATTTCTTTGATAATAATTTCCTCTATGCCACGGCCCTTATTGCTACCATTTTCACCTATTGGTTTCTGTTCTTTATTTTTGTCGGCTTTATTATTTCATTTGATAAAAAAGATCCATCACAAAAAGAATACAGAACATTGGCAACCTCAGGTTTGATTGCATTCAGCTGTATCAGCACCATATTATATCTGATCAACCATCCTGTTATGATAAAGATCATGACAAACCTGGAAAAGCCAATTTCTTATATTAGCCAATTATTTACCCAATAAGCAATAAAAAAGCCCCGGAAGTAATACTTCCAGGGCTTCTCGTGCCCGGAACAGGAATCGAACCTGCACTCCATTGCTGAAACCAGATTTTGAGTCTGACGCGTCTACCAGTTCCGCCATCCGGGCTAAAATGGGCAGGAAAGCCTGCCCATCCAAAAGGGTTGCAATAATACAGATTTCATCCAACCCTGCCAAATATTGCCATCAAATTCAGTATTTTAACGGTTTAGCCTCCCTTGCTGTCAATCCCTTGCATCACCTGGTCCCTGCCCAATGCAGCAGCCAAGCCCGCTCTGCCAATTCCATCCAGGCAGCCAAACAGCGCTGCTATAAGACGGGTCTATGGCGCTTCAGGAGGCTATGGCCAACCATAAACAACAGAAAGGTGGCCCGATAATTCCGGCGACCTTTCTATACATCACTTACTTAAACCGGTACACCCGGCACTTTCATGCAAACTAATTAACAACAAAAATACCTGAGCAGCCTTCATAAATGGGTACAGCATTAGCGGGCGACCAGCTCCTGACAGCAGCCACTGATGCAGGCTTTGCAGCATCGGCAACAACAGTTCCGGTAAATGAAAACGAAAGCAGGGCAAGCAGCGACAGGCCAAGACCTGCCAGACATTTTTGGTACATAAAATTCAGGTTTAATGGTGAAAAAAGAAGATACCCCTACCAGCCGATATAAAGGCCGGAGCAGTTTTCATCTATGACAAGATCATCATAAGCATAGCTACCCAGGTAGACCTGTGCGGGGGTATTACAGCCTAAATAGATGTAGGCCCAATCGCCGGAGTTGCTGGTCATGTAAAGATCATAGGTGCCCGGCTCCATAAATACACCCGAAGAGACGGCAGTATTGAATTCATAATTGTCCACTCCATTGATGTTGAGCAGCCAGATATTGAAAGGCCCGTGCCTCTCGGAATAAAAACCGAAATAGACCAGGTCATTCGGTTTCCCTTTCCATTCCGGCATAGCGGCAGCGCCAAGCAGGATAACGTTTCCTGGCGACCAGGACCTGGCCACCACTGCTTTCTCCGGCTGCGACACCCTTGTTTCATTAAATTCCTGCGTAAACGAAAAGGCAAATAAAGCCATGATGGACAGGCAAAAGCCTGTCAGCCATTTGTGTAACATAACATACTGGTTTTATGATTAATAAATGAGAGAAGAATTACTGATCAGGATATACTGCTTCGAAAAAAACGCAGAGGGGAATAATATCGGATAGGTATCATATACCGTTAGAAAATGGCGTAGCATAAGGTTTGATTTTTCTGTGAATTGGAGCAGCTGTAAAATACCTATTCCCACAGGCGATTCCAAATATATGACCCCGTAAAAACCTGTGCCACATCGATAGTATACTAAAAAGAAGCCATAGTATACCTGCCCGGGTATCGGGCACCGTAAGCCAGCAGCCGGTAAGCGGCAGCATGTTTCGTCCCCAATAAAAAAAGGCGCCTTCAAAAGAAGGCGCCTGTATACTTACTAATAACCGTCAGTTCAACATACTTATTTCAGCAGGGTTTCCAGCTGCGCTTCCAGCGCCGCTCCCCGCAGGTTGGCGGCAATGATCTTCCCTTTGGGGTCAATCAGGAAGTTCTGCGGAATGGAACGCACACCATACAGCTTTGCCAACGCACTGTTCCAGTGCTGCAGGTCCGACACATGGCTCCAGGTGAGCCGGTCGTCCCGGATGGCTTTCAGCCAGGCCTCTTTTTTACCGGGCTGGTCCAGTGAAACGGAGAGCACGGTGAACCCGCGCCATTGATACCGGTTCCAGGCAGCTACTACAGCGGGGTTCTCTTCCCGGCAGGGACCGCACCAACTGGCCCAGAAATCCAGCAGCACATACTTCCCGCGGAGGTCCGACAGCCGCAGCGGATTACCCAGGGTATCCGGCGCCGTAAAATCCGGTGCTTTGGCGCCAACAGCCACGGCAAGGTACAGCTCAATGGTCTTTCTAAGCTTGCGCCCCTGTTCCGATTGCCGGACCTTTTTATCCAGCCTTTTGTACAGCCGGTCATAGGCGCGGATATCTTCCGGCAGGTGGCCGATCACATCACTCAAAGCATCAAGGCTTACCTGGTAATCCGGGTGCTGCTGAATGAAAAGGATCTCCTGCGCTTTGCGTTCCCGCTTCAACACAGCCATCTCTGCCCGGTACAACGCCAGGCCAATAGTATCATACTGCGCTTTCAGCTTTTGCGCTGCCAGCCATTGCTCCTGCCTGTTGGCCAGGAGGCTGTCGTGATGCTGTAAGGCCAGTTTGAGTTCGGCCTGCTGCTGAACAAGGCGCAGGCTGTCTGTTCTATTGAACGACTGACCCGCTGCAACTTCTACGAAGCAGCACGCTGCCAGCAGTATAATCAATGCTTTCATGGTTCGTCCAAAAAATTAAAAAATACGGGCGCCTATGCCGTTCTCCAGGTAATTGATACAGGATACCCGGCCGGAGCCCTCATAATTGGGTTGCGCCAGCGGCTGAACAGTACCGGTACTGCTGATGCGGTGCAGCCATATTTTGTAATGCCCGGCCGAATAACTGGCAATGGCCAGGTAATCGGTGGTGTACAGCACATTGGCTGCGGGCTGCGGATATTTGACATGCTGCACACAGGTGATCTCCTCCCCTGCCGGCAATTCCAGCTGCAGGTTCTCTGTCAGTGAGGCCAGATCAGTCAGGTAGAGTTTATTGCCCTGTGCATAGTAATAATAATCCGCATCATAGTTGCCCGCAATGATGCTGGCAGCCAACAGTCCATGACCGGCCGGCACCGTTTTCACATCGGCTATCAGCGGCGTGGTCCAGCCCGCCATATGGCCATAGGTGGCATTGAGCTTATAAAAGCTGCCATTCCCCGACGGATGGCGGAACAACAGGGCCGCCATACTGCGCAGCCCGGAATAGCCGATGCTCCAGACCAGCTCGGCATTCATATTCTTCAATGCATCGCCACTGGCGCCCAGCGCTGTATAATTGGCATTATCCAGGTTGATCACCGTTTTTGACTGTTGGTCAAAACCCATCACCAGGCCTGCCACACCCAGCTGAGGCGCCAACCGGTAGCTGGACGGCGGGAAATTGGCAAACAGTCCACCTTTGGTCAGGGTGTAAGGCTTGTTGTCATTGATAATGGTAACAATGTTGTTGATCATCGGCTGCACCACATTCTGCAGCTTACGCACAGCAGGTTTGGTGAAGAACATATTATCGAAATCAAATTTGATCTCACCATTGTCTATCCGGCAGATCACGGCATCCTGTTCCGACAACACCACAAAAGCGTTGTAGAGGTCAGAAGACGTAGGGGTAGACTTAAAAGCCGGCGCATATACCGCTTTCACCGCTTTGCCGGGCAGGTTCCTGCCGCCATTGAAGAAGGCGATCCAGTTATCGATCCGGCCATCAGGATATACAAAATCAAAATCAGTATTGGCGCCATCATCTTTCAGAAAATACCAGCCGGACATGGTCAGCGTGGAGACCTGCAGCTTGCTGGTCAACAGCTCCGTTACGCCGGTGGTCTTGTTCCGGACATTGAAGATCAGGATATAGGCGCCGGGATTCAGCAGCACTTCATAGTGCAGGGCGCGGGTGCGGGCAATAGTGTCCGCCCGGGGCACTACCCCTTCCTGCACATTAAAATTAGTACTGTATAAGGTCCAGTAAAAATCAAAGAGGGACTCATTCTCCACTGCAGGAGCAATGTCCAGCATATCCTGGTGGGTAAACACGGTATAGCCGGGCTGAAAGCCAGTCACCGATACTTCGGGCAGGATCAGCTCACTGGTATTGCTTTTATCCTTGTAGCAGGAAACGGCCAGTACCGGCAGCAGTGCTATCAGGAAGATATATTTTATGTTCATTCCGTTTTATTTAAAAGTGCATCAGGGAAAAGTTACAGCAGAGCTTGCGGGATCACTGCTTTCCCGGAGGGGTGCAGCGCCGCTGGCCAGGTTGGCAGGATCGGTATTGAAGGCATTCAGCGCCTCCTTGACCAGGTTCTTGTAATGCTGCTGCGCCTGCATGTCGGAAATAGCCTTATACCATTCTTCATCGACCCTGACCTGCAGCACATCATACATGAACTGGTGCTTGGCTGTACTGTACTTTCCAAAAGTGTAAAAGGCAGGAGCCGTTCCATCGTCCGCCCGCCAGGAATAAAAGCGTTCCAGCTTATCGGAGACAATGACCGTTTTTACGCGTCTCCCTTCTTCCCCTAATAAAAAAGCCTCGTTGGCAGCCAGCTGCAGCCGGAGCCGGTAGCTGTGCTGCTTCATACCGGCATCCCTTTTCACCACCACCGGGATCAGGCCGCTGACCTGGTTGGCCTTTACTACCATGAGTGGTTTGATGGCCGGATCATCCAGCGGCACAAAATGCTGGCCGGAAACAGCAGGATAGGCCTGGTTTTCCCCGGCTACCTGTACCAGCGTTACCGGCCGGTCCTGGTTCACGGGATCGCCAATGGTGAAGACCTCCACATACACGGTGTCCTGCACCATGGTTTCGGGCTCATAAAAGAAAGTATAGCTCATAGCGGTGGTGTCATTGATCTGCAGCCGCGCGCTATCATTGTACAACAGATGGTCTGCTTCGGAACATCCGGCAGCCAGCATGCCCAGCAGCAGGGTATAAAAAAGTATTCGGATCATGACCTGGTTATTTATTGTTATAATCTATTTCACGCAGCGGTTTAGGCACCACATAACGCTCCTGTCTACCCGTAAACTGGGTGTAGGTCCAGCTGGCAGGCAGCGCTACCACATTCATGCGTTTATAGTTGAAAAAGGTTTGTCCTTCTGCATAGAATTCCCGGACGTATTCCCGGATCAGCTTGTTGCGGCGATCTGCCAGCCAGTCGCCCGTACCAAAACCATTGACAAAAGGAATGCCTTTGGCAGCACAGTAAGTACTGTAATAACCTTCCGCCTCAGTTTTGGTGGCGGCGCATTCCGTAAGGACCAGGTACATTTCACTGAGGCGCAGCAGGGGCGACTGAAGAACAGGATTGCCAGTTCGCTGCAGGAACTTCCGGTACATCACGTAGTTGGTCAGGCCGTTACCGATCTTATAGCTCCACATCTCTTTCCACCGCACATCGGAAGTCCGTTCATTTACCGGGAACAGGTTATTGAGGTACCAGAAACCATCCTGCACGTTGAAATCATAGCGGAAATAACTGCCATTTTCCGTAAACAGGCCGTTGGCCATGGGTTCCAGGTTATAGATGCTGACCGCCATCAGGTGCTCGGGCGACATCGTATAATCACCGGCTACCCTGTCCCCTTCATTGCCCAGGCGGAAAGTAGGCAGGCCGTTATGATCCTTTGCATCAATCACCAGCTGTGCAGCCCTGGCGGCCTCCCCCTGCAGGCTGGGATCCTGGGCGGCCAGCCACATGTATACACGGGCTTTCAGCGCCAGCACGGCATAATAGTTCATCCGCACCTGCCGGTAGAGCAGGTAATTATCCCGCAGCACAGGCGTTGCGTTCTGCGCCGGGTTCAGCTCGGCCATGGACCAGGTCCGGAAAGGATCTACGTCCTTCAGCAGGTTTTCCGCTTCGCCCAGATCAGCCAGCAGCTGCCGGGTGAAAGCCGCATAGTCCAGGGGCTCATGAATATTTTTGCTCACTTCCTTCACATAGGGGAACAACGGGTCAGTGCCCGGGGCCTGTGGCATAGGACCAAAGAGCCGGAGTACATCAAAATGACAGAAGGCCCGCAGCGCCAGGGCCTCGCCCTTGGTCAGCTCATAGTTGCCATCCGTGAACACGGTCTTTTTTTCGTCTATTGCTGCCAGCAGGCTGTTCACATCCGCCACCACTTTATAGAGATCAATATAGATATTGTCCATCCACTCACGAACCGTGGCATGGGTATAGTCGCCCGCCATCAGCCTTGGAAGGGCGGTATTGCCGCTGTTGGTGGCCAGCTCCCAGTTGCAGGCCATATACTCCACAAAACCCCAGGTGAGGCCGCCGCCGTAGATATCGCCTTCCTTCATCCGGATATAGGCGCCGGTGAGGGCATCCCGGAATCCTTTCTGGGAGGCAAAAAGCTCATCCGAGGTAGAAAGGCCTTCGGGTTTTACATCCAGCCATTTTTTGCAGCCCATGGTCAGCAGGCAGCCGAACAGTAATATATAAGTGCTAATACTTTTCATGGTTCAATTGTTTTAGAATGCCGCATACAATACCAGCGAGAACTGGCGGGTGAAAGGATAATCAAGCCCACGCTCCTGCCGCACGGTGGAGATATAGAACAGCTCCCCGGTATTGGCGGCCAGCGAGAGGGACTGCAGCCCCATCTTCTTCAGCCAGGCCTTATTGTACAGATCGTAGTTCAGGTTAAGGTTCTGGCAGATGAGCGTATTCTCATCCTGTACAAAGCGGGAAGAGGCATTGATAGCCACTACTTCATTGATGCCACGGAAAGCGGCGCGGTCGCCGGGTTGGATCCAGCGGTCATTGAACACCCGCTCGTCCACATTGAACAGCTTGTCTGCATTTTCGATCTTTTCTATCAGCGTCCGGTTATACAGCTGGCCACCAAAACGGAACCCAAAGCTGGCGTTAAAGGTCAGGTTGCCGTAACGTACCAGCGTACTGAAATTGCCACGGTATTTGGGCTGATCCAGTCCGGCCGCTACCCTGTCCCGCGGGTCCCAGCTATAGGTCACCCCGCCAAAGCGGTTGAGGAAGAGCTCCCTGCCCGTACTGGGATCAATGCCCAGGGAAGGCACCACGTAGATAGTATTGCGGGAATCGCCCTGGCGAATGATGGTATTGGGAAAGGCGCCGCCCTGCAGGGCCAGTTTTTCGTTAGCTACTTTCATGGCCTCAGAAAGCCTGTCGATCTTATCCGTATTGTAGATAATATTACCGGACACGGACCAGGAAAAGCGCTGGCGGTTGCTGCGCACCAGCCATACGGTAGCCATCAGTTCAATACCGCGCTGCTGGAGCGAACCGATATTTTCATTGTAGCTGGTGAACCCGTTGCTGTAAGGCAGTTCCAGGGACGACAGCAGGTTGGATGTTTTCTCATAAAAGTAGTTAGCCTCCATGGTCACCCTGCTTTTGAACAGGCCCAGTTCCACGCCCACATTGTACTTGCCGGTATTCTGCCATTCCAGGTCGGGGTTGCCCAGCTCATTGCGCTGGGTACCCAGCCAGGTCTTGTACCGATCCCCGATAATATACCCATAGGTAGCCAGGGCCTGGTAGGCGCTGAACTGGGTGGAACCGGTAGAACCATAGCTGGCCTTGACCTTAAGGCGATCAATGAACAGGAAATTATCGGCAATGAAATTTTCATAATGCAGGTTATAGCCCACACCGGCCGACCAGAACGGCGCAAAACGCCTGTTAAGACCGAACTGGGAAGAGCCATCCTGCCTATAGGCAAACTCAGCCAGGAACCGGTCATCATAGGTATAGTTCAGGTTACCCAGCAGACCAATGCGCCTGTCTTTGGCCTCACTGCCGCCCGGTGATCCGTTCTGCTCATACTGCAGCGCCATGGCCATGAAGTCAATGGATTCATCCGGGAAACCTTCCGCCTTGAAAGAGTAGATGCGGTTATTATTTTCCTGCATGTCCAGGTTGACGCCAACACTCACATTGTGCACGCCGGCAAAACGATTGGAGTAGTTGACCTGCAGGTTAGTAGTATAGTTGAATTCCTTGCCGCTGGTATAATCATAGCTGCCTTTCCGGAAAATATCGGCCTCGCCATAATCAGCAAAGCGGGAATGAGCGGCCGGCAGGAAATTATCGCGGTAACGCATAGTACCTGTAATACCTACACCGCCGCGCACCAGCACATGTGTAATGGGTATCCATTCCAGCTGGAAATTGTTGATGATGGAGGTATAGTTGGTTTTGTCATAGGTATTGAGCGTGGCATCATACAGCGGGTTAGGATGCGGATTGCCCGCGTATTTACTGGTCTGCGTCCAGTAGCTGGCATTGAAGGGGGTAAAGAACTGTACTATCCGGCCTTCATTGTCCGTGGGCTTCCAGTAAGGATTGAGCCTGGCATAATCTGCATAGGAGCCATAGGGTGATTCCGCTGACCGGGTATGCCCAATGACCAGGTTATTCCGGAAAGTAAGGTTCTTCAGCCGGTACGAGAGGTTGATGGAGCCATTGTAGGCATTCCTTTCCGATCCCTTCATGACGCCGTTCACATTATTGTATTGGAGGGAGAGATCGTAGCGGAACGACTGATCACCACCTTCCACTTTGATATTATGGGTCTGGTCCAGCTGTGTACGCAGGGGCTTGGCCAGCCAGTACGTATTAATGCCCTGCTCCACCAGCGTCTTGACCTCATTATAATACTGCTGCAGCTGCACATTCACTTCGGGCGCCTGGGTGGCGCTCTGGTAATAGCCGGAAAGCCGCTCCAGTTCCAGCTTATCGCGGGAACCCAGCAGGTGGTAGCTGGTAAGATCGGGCACGCTCAGGTTGGCGCCCATGCGATAGGTCAGTCGCAGCTTACCGGGCGCAGGCTCCTTAGTCCTGATCACCACAACGCCGTTGGCGCCGCGGGAACCATAGAGCGCAGTAGCGGAGCCATCTTTCAGCAGGGTGATGCTCAGGATCTGGTTATTGTCCAGGTCCAGCATCCTTTGCATGGTGGTCTCAAAGCCATCCAGGATAATGAGCGGCATATTAAGACCTGCGCGGGTCTGGTCCTGTAGCTGGTCTACATAAGGCAGGCTCCTGGCGCCGCGGATCTGGATATCAGGGATCGTATTGGGATTGGAGCCGGCATTGTTATTGGGGACTACGTAGAAGGAGGGGTCAATATTACCGATGGTGGTGAAGATATTGCGGCCCTGGAACTGGCGCAGCTCTTTTTCACTGATCACGCGGGCAACGCCGGTATAGGTCTCCTTGGATTTATTGAAGATACCAGTCACCACTACATCCTCAATGGTGGAGCCGGCCACACGCAGCACCAGGCTAAGGTTCTTTGTATCCGCCTTCACGCGATAGGTGATACCGGCATAACCAATATAGCTGACCACCAGCCAGTCGCCCGGATCTGCATCAATAGTAAAGCGGCCGCCGGCATCGGTGGACACGGATCTTTCCTTACCGCGGATACTGACAGTAGCGCCGGCCAGCGGAACACCCAGGGTATCGGTGACGCTGCCGGTGATGGGCTGCCTGTCCTGCACGGCGCTATCCACCGCATGCAGCTGTACCGGCAGGAAAACGGGCTTGCGCGAAAGCACAATGGTCTTGCCATCGATCCGGAACTGGAGTGGCTGCCTTTCCATCACCTGCTCCAGGAAGCTGGATAGCGGCAACTGTTTTGCGTCAATACTGACGGGGCGGGCATCACGGAGATCATTCCTGTTGTAAAAGAAAACGTAGCCGGTTTGTTTCTTCACGGCGGAGAGCACTTCCTGCAGGGAAAGCGCTTTGCCGGAAAGCGTGACGGACTGGGCATTGCCAGCCGCAAAGGCATTGAGGAAGACAACAGTCAGCAAAAGGGCCGTTAACTTCATTGTCAGTAACAATTGTTTGCCTGGAGTGGACCGGCATGCTGCCCTGCATATCCTTTCTCCCCATAGCAGTGTTTTGGTAATGGTCCGTTGCCAGGTCACCTTTTGTTCAGGATGGGGCATGGCGGTGCCGGACCAAATAGCAGTTTTTTGCATAAATTGCATGTCGCCCGCCTGCATAAAAGCCAGGCGGGCCTTGGTTTGGTTGTGAAAAAATTGAGCTGTAGCGGCTCCCTTTTGGTCAACCGGACTCCACCGGAAGTGTTCCTACCACTTCCGGCTTTTTTATGGCCAGCCATCAGGGATTGATATTTATTTCAAGGAAAGGTTATGCAACTTATTGCCTGGTAACCACCAGTTTTTCCTGTTCCAGCCTGAACTTCACACCTACATCGCTGAGGTTACGCAACACCTGCGAGAGGGTCAGGTCCCTGGTCATTTCCCCGCCAAGCGGGATATCAGGAATACCATTTTCATACACTACTTCAATGGCATACCAGCGTTCCAGCTGGCGCATCACTTCTGTGAAGGAGCAATCGTCAAAATTGAACAGGCCGTTCTTCCAGGCCACTGCTTTGTCTGTATCAGCCCGTTGCAGTTGTATTTCCTTATTGGCTACAAGGGCCTGCTGTCCTGGTTTCAGGAGCGTATTATTGATCTTTACACTGCCTTCCAGCAGGGTAGCCACCAGCTGCGCTTCATTGACATAGGCATTTACATTGAAGCTGGTGCCCAGCACTTCAACCAGGGAGCTGCCGGCAATGCTGACCAGGAATGGCTGGCGGCTGTTCTTCGCCACTTCAAAATAGGCTTCACCACTGATCTCCACTTTGCGATCCGGCCCGGTGAAGCTGGTGGGAAAGCGAATGGAGCTGGCGGCATTGAGCCATACACGGGTCCCATCGGGCAGCGTGAGCCGGAACTGCCGGCCACGGGGCGTACTCATGGTGTTATAGGAGCTATTGCCGGTCTGCCCTGCTCCGGGATCATAGGCCAGCTGGCCATTGGATAATTTCACCCGGGTGCCCTGCTGGCTGGCAATAATGCCATTGCCCAGGCTGTCCAGCACCAGCTGCGAGCCATCTTCCAGGGTCAGGATAGCCCCATCCCTGCCAGGTGCAATATCTGTGACAGCAGCAGTGGCTGGCGCTGGCTGGCTGCCGGTACGGGCCAGGAGGAACCAGCCGCCGGCGCCGATCAATAACAAGACGGCTGCGGCCCATCCCCAGCGGCGCAGGAAATGTATACGGTGAACAGGCCTGCCGGCCGGGTTGCTTTCGGCAGCTATCTGTTCCCCTACTCCCTGCTGTACCCTTGCCACCACATCCTCATAGGTGGTATGCTCTTCTGCAAGCAGCAACAGCTGCTGATCCAGCAATTGGTCCAATGCCGCCGCATGGTCTGGTTCCCTGAGCAGGGACTGCAGGGTCAGCCACTCTTCCCTGGAAATGGAGCCATCCGTAAGGCGGTCAATATAATAGTCTATGGGTTGCTTTGGCATGGTCAATGGTATATAAACTATGATTTGGGGCCCGAGGGTAGGTCGGGGGTAAAATATTTTTTTCAGGAAAAGGAAACGGCATACCAAAGCAAGGCCAGGATCACCAGGTCCAGCTCTTTTTGCAGGTAGGTCCTTAAAAATACCATGGCGGCAGAGATATGCTGTTTGACTGCTGTCCGCGAGATCCCCAGCTGGTCAGCGATCTCCTCATAACTTTTATGTTCCAGGCGGCTGAGCTGGAAGACCTCTTTCCGGCGTGGCGGCAGCAGGTTGATGCCCGTATGGATAGCCTGTTGCAGCTCCTTGACCTGGACAACGGACTCAGGACCTGCCAGGACGGAATGGAGCCTGTCTTCCGGCGGCTCTACGGTGGCCAGTACTTTTTCCCGGATCAGTGTATGCAGCTTATTGCGGGTGGTGACATAAACATAACCTGCAAAATTCTCCATCCCGGGGAGCTTTTCCCGGTTGCGCCAGATGCTCATGAAAATATCCTGGGTGGCCTCTTCGGCCCGGGGAGCATTTTTGAGGTACAGTAGCAGCTGCGCATAAATGACGGAAGTATACCGTGCCACAAGGACGGAGAAAGCATTTGCATCCCCATTGGCAACCAGGCGAAAGAGTTCCTGATCGGTATGTAAGTCGTTTTTCACCAAAGCCTTAGTTCAGGTTAAGGCTGTAAACTTAATTTTTTTTCGGTAAACCTGTGGAAAGGGCCCGGCTCAGTTGAACCAGCTATGGCAAATCGGGCTTGTTTGGTAGTATGCTGATGATATTGAGAATGTACTCCCAGTTTTTTACTCATATATGGAAGCCACAAGCATCATATTTGCAAACAGGCTCCACGAAGGCGAAAAATCAACTTTCATTTGGGATTGCTCAGTAGAATCTGTTAAAAAAGCTTCCATACCTTCTAAATAGTTTTCCAGGTTGGCATTTTCCCAACGCCCCTTGTTTTCAGCCAGATCAGCCTGTAATACTTTTAAGAACCGGATAAAATCTTCTTTACTGCCGGCATTGTCGGCCATCATTTTCAAGTCCATAAACAATGTCTACTAATTTTTACAGAAAATTACCACAAAAAAACCAGACCCGGTAAGCGCTCCCGGCAGCCATCTGCCGCCTTCGCACTTACCAGATCCGGTTATGAAAAGAAAGGAATCAGCGATCTCGTACCCTTATCCTTTCTTGTACTTCTGGATCTCTTCCAGTTGGCCATCTTCAATGCGTAACATCATTGTGTTCTTCGCATTTTCTACGTTCACCAACCAAACCAGCCTGCGGCCATCGGTTACTTTCAGGACATTGGTAATGTCGCAATCATAGTAGGAACCCATGATGATGCGCCATTCTGAATCAGGAAGATCCTGTTTGTTACCATAATAAATATTGTACACCAGCTGTCCCTTACGGGTAAACAGCGCCTGGTTGCGGTTGTCCTGTGTCAGGAAACGAACCATATATTTTTTATTCAATTCGTACCAGGCAGGGCTTTCGGCATCTGTGAAATATTTTTCGAAACCTTTCCAGACTTTCTCCGGCACACTCACTGCTGATGAATTCACCACTACCGGCGGCAGGTTAACCTGATCGTTTTCCTGAGCTGAAAGAGTACCGAAAAACAGGCAGCATATGCCGAGCAAACTGAATTTAAAAGAGTTTTTCATAACGCAAGTTTAAACCATTAAAATAGAGTCAAGATCAATTAAATGATCCAGTGTAAGTTAGTCCAGAATGCAGACCCGGCTTATGATTGCAGGCATTCCTCTACCTGATATTCGTCATCCGGGAAAATTACGCTCAGTGTTGCACCATGCACATTTTTATTCGTCATATATCGGAAAACCCAGTTCCGGAAGGAATTCTGATGGCCTGCTGTTGGTCTGTTAAAAAAAACACGGTCAATCCTCAATCAATGACAGAATTCCGGTCATTTTTTTCAAACCGCCCTCTTGCTTTTGGTCAGCTCCGCCACTGCTTTGGCTCAGGATTCCCTGCTCCAAAGCGGAGTATTCCGGCTCAATGAAGACAATGATCTTATCAATTTAGAAGGACAGGGAAAAAGCAGACCTATAATAATAGTACCCGGCTGGGGCCTGCCGCAAATGACCTATACACCCCAGAACACTACATGATTCAACAGCAGATAGACCGACCTGCCTGAACAGTGAACTGCAACAGGTAACCACAATATGCAGCCAGGCACACCAGCAACTTTACCATTGAGCACAGCTAACTATGGGGAACAAAAACTCATCGCTATACCAATAAAAAGAAGAATGGTTGGTAAGAACCGCCTCAGCGCCGGTCTTCTCTGCGCTGCTGCTCCATTTTCTGTTCGCCTACAGCATCGTCCATTTTTTCAGGAGAATAGATCTCTTTACGATCTTTTTTATTGCGCATCACCAGGAAGATGATGAGGGCGAGGGCCGCCACCGCAACTATGATAATGATCCCTAACTGAAGGTTTTGCATAACCTGATATTTTTATGAAGCCAGGCCCCGGAACACGGGTTTATCAAAACACTAAAAGAATTGTGCCAGACGGAAACAGGTCAGCCAATCGGGACCTGTTTGCCGCTGGTCTTCATTAATTAGCGCCGCAAAAATACCGCTAATTCAAGCCCCACGTACCTTTGCGGTAAGAACAAATTGTTAAATCCAACCATAAAAAAGCCCCGCTATAAGCGGGGCAGCTAATTAATGAAGCCAGTCAGTTGGTATCCTTTCCAGGTTAAGCTGGTGGCTATACCTACAGGCAGCTAATATAGTGATATTGCTGCATGGGCCTGCCGCTTTTTTTAACAATCTATTCTACAAATGATTTGAGGTCGTTGGTAGTTCCAAAGATCAGCAGGTCGTCCCCGGGCAGCAATACTGTTTCCGCCGGCACCACGCCCATAGACCTGGGCACCACTGAATCTCTTCCAAAGATATTCTTCACCGTCTGGTTGCGGGTAATGGTCACCAGTACCAGCTTATACTTCTCCCCAAAACGTATTGATTCCACCGTTTTGCCTACATAGCGCTCCGGCGCCTGGACTTCCAGCATCCGGTAATCGTCACGCAGCCGGTAGGAATTGGTTACCCCCGGCAGGTCCAGCCGGAATGCCAGTCGCTCCGCCGAAGATGACTCCGGGTATACAAACTCTTCCAGGTTCATGGCTTCCAGGACCACCTGCTGCAAAGGGGAAGTGACCCGGCAAATGATCCGCTTCACGCCTACCTGCTTCAGCAGGGCCGTGACCATGATGGTCACCCCTTCATTCTCCCCAATACCCACAATGGCTGCGTCTATATCCCGTAAGGGTAATTCGCGGATGGCTTCCTTATTGGTGGCATCCAGCATGATGGTATGGGTGATGGCATTGCTGTACTTGTCTACCAGCTCCTGCCGCAGGTCAACCCCTATCACTTCATGGCCCAGGCTGACCAGCTGCTGCGACAAAGCCGCACCAAAATTGCCCAATCCAAATACTACGAATTTCATGCGCTTATTGTTGGTTAATAGAATATTTCTTCCTGCGGATACCGATAATACAATTGCCGGCTCTGCCGTACAAATGCCATCAACAAGGTCAGGGCGCCCACCCTGCCGATGAACATGGTAAATACCAGCACCATGCGGCTCAGGTCCGACAACTCATGCGTGATACCCAAAGTGAGCCCCACCGTACTATAGGCCGAGAACGCTTCAAAGGCAATCTGCACCAGCCCCTTGTCGCCATCCTGGATGGACAGCAGGAATACTGCTATCCCCATGAACAGGAAGCTCAGCAATATGATGGTAAAGGACCGCCTCACCGAACGCTGCGAGATCTCCGATCTATAGAACTCTACCCTGTCCCTTCCCCTGATCACACTCACCATATTCAGCACGGCCACCCCAAAAGTAGTGGTCTTGATCCCACCACCCGTAGAACCCGGCGAAGCACCGATCCACATCAGCAGCAGGTACACCATGATCATAGGCAGGGTCAGGCCTGTAAGGTCCACGGTATTGAACCCTGCACTGCGCGGCGTTACAGCGCCGAAGAGGCAGGTCACCAGCTTGCCCCATAAACCAGGATGCTGCTGCAAAGTGCCTGCCCGTTCAAAAGCCCAGTAGGCCAGGAAACCCGCTACCAGCAGGATGCTGGTGGTCACCAGGGCCAGCCGGGAATTGATATTGATAAGCCGGGGAATATAGGTACGCTTGCCCAGGCCTCTTAACCGCCACCAGGCATTGGTGAGCCTGATCTCCATATACGAGTAAAGGTTGAACAGGATGGCAAAACCCAATCCACCCAATATGATCAGCAGCGTCAGTAACAACTGGAAAGAATAATTAAACCGGAATGCTTCTTCATGCAATCCATTCGGCAAGGTGGAGATGCCCGCATTGCAAAAGGCCGATACGGCATGGAAGATACTGAAGAACCATTTGTCCAGGTCGCGTTCAAAGAGACTACTGTCCAGCGATAAATAGATGCCCACAGCCCCCAGGGCCTCAAACAGGAAGGTGACCAGCACTATGCGGTACACGAGTCTGATCACACTGCCGATGCGGCTGCCGCGGAACAGGTCGCGGAAGGCCAGCTCATTGCGCAGCGAGATACTTCCTGCCAGCGCATGGCTCAGGATACCTGTAAAGGTCATAATGCCCAGCCCACCTGCCTGGATCAGCAGCAGCAGGATCACCTGCCCAAAACCGGTGAACTCGCGTGCTATATCCACCACCGTTAAGCCCGTGACACAGACCGTACTGGTAGCCATGAACAGGGCGTCGGTCAACCGTAAGCCCCGCACCGTAGCATTGGGCAGCATCAGGAGCAAAGCACCCAGTAATACCAGCAAGAGGAAGCTGATCACGAAAAGAAAGGCAGGGTTGGTCGCTTTTTTATAGATGAACTGGAATACCAGCGACGCCTCCATGATAAAGACCATGAAGATGCCACCGTACAGGACCGATTTGATCAGCAGGTAATTGTTGGAATCAAAATGCGTGGACAGCATTTTGTTGGGCAGCAGGATCAGGTAAAAATAGGCTAC
Organism: Candidatus Pseudobacter hemicellulosilyticus; assembly: GCA_029202545.1. Classification (GTDB taxonomy): domain Bacteria; phylum Bacteroidota; class Bacteroidia; order Chitinophagales; family Chitinophagaceae; genus Pseudobacter; species Pseudobacter hemicellulosilyticus. The sequence continues at coordinate 4,238,195 of CP119311.1, read as the reverse complement.
CAGCATCCAGACCAGCAGGGAGAGGATGCGACTTCTTTTCCGCTGCGGCTCACCCAATGATAATACCCAGCGCAGGCACATCCCGAAAGTGACCCAGCGCAGGAGGACCAGCACCCAGTAATTGATAACGGGATTATTGGTCTCAAAAGGATTGAACCCAATATCGTAAAGGAGCAATAAAGCTGCCGGCAACAGCAATCCAGGTATCAGCCAGCTGCACGCATTCATGGCATGACGCCGTAACCGTTTCAAAAAACGGGTCAGGAAGTAACCTTGCTGCACAGGCGGCCTGGATGGTTTTTCCGGTATCATTAATGGTTAGTAAGTGTAGCAAGGTACAGAAAAGTTATTTACTGGCTTCCTGGCGGCTTATACCGGAAAAAGGTACAATGGGATCAAAAAAAAAGTCGATCTCAAACAAGAGATCGACTTTAAAATGAGATGAATCAGCTATTAGAAAGCTATTAAAATAGCTTAGGGCTTCATTTTTTTCTCCAGCACTTTGATCCAGTAACCACCTACTACGCTCCTGGCAGTGAAGTTCTGGCGTTTGCCGTCGAGGGTTTCATAGAAATCACTCATCGGTGTACGCTCAGGGGTATTCTCTGCATAGAACAGTACTTTATCGGTCAGGGCTTCAAAATCTTTCTGGCTGTCAGCAAGTGTAGCAGTCCAGATGATCCAGTCGGATTTGGTATAGGTTTTCCGGCTGTCCAGGGGCAGACCGAATTTCTGTTGTTTGCCCAGGTAGTATTTGATCTCACGCTGTGCTACTTCCTTGGGGAAGATACCCAGGTCCAGGATCTTATCCCATACCATATTGTATTTCTGGCTCCAGCTGTTGGGATTGCCATAGGCCAGCACGTAGTGGTCTCCGGCATCCGCCAGTTTCAGCCATTCCTGCGCCATTTCTTTGGCTTTGGCAGTATATTTTTCGGCAGTAGCTGTTTCACCCATCATTTTGGCCATATCAGCGTAGCAGGCTACACCTACAATGGCTTTGATGGCGAGGTTGGCGTTGCGGGCCAGGTGACCGGCAAAGTCGTCGGTACACAGCTGGTTGCCCGGGTCCAGTCCTTCCTTGGTCAGGTAGTCCACCCAGATGCTCAGGGTTTTCCAGTGCTTGCGAACATAATCTGTATTGCCTTCCACACGGGAGATAGCACCGGCCAGGATGATCATGTTGCCACCTTCCTCTACGGGCATGTCTTCACCATAGAGCTGACCATTGGCCTGGGGATAGGTACCCAGGTCATGTGCCGGATAAGGCTTTTTCCAGATACCGCTTTCACTGTAGAAGAAGATGCCGTTCAGCATACCTTTCAGCAGGTCCGGGTTATAGATCAGGAACAAGGGAGCGGAAGGATAGGTAACATCCACGGTGTTGATGAAACCGCCGCTATAGTTCTCTTTGGACAGGAAGAGGATCTCTCCCTGCGGGCTTTTCAGCAGCTTATGAGCAGCTACAGACTGCCTGTAGGACAGCTCGCAGAGTGTAGCATAATTCTTTCCGCCTGCTTTCAGGGCGTCATTATAGATCAGCTCGTCAAAAGCCTTGCATTTGGCCAGCACGGCTGTGCGCTGTGCCAGGGCGTTCTCCATTTCTTTTTCAATACTGGCGCCGGGTTTATCCGCCCACCAGGCTTTCAGGTTCAGGTTAAAATACTGTACACTGAAAATATCATCATAACCCAGCAGGAAGGTCTGTGTGGCAGCGGTTGTACCTACTTTACCCAGGTCAGCTACGGTATGCAGGTAGAGGTTGCGGCCCGTTACCGGAGCAGCCTTGCCTGTCTTGAACACATCCTTGGTGTTATTGGAAATATATTGTTTCACCCCAGCACTCTTAGCAGCGCCTACATAGAGATAGCCCCAGTCGATCCGGACGCCATCTCCTTTCTTTTGCAGGAGGGGTTGTTCAGTAGTGCCGGCTTTGAGCAGGCTCAGTGTAGCAGATGCAGCAGGTTCAGCCTTTACTTCCTGGTTAGGCGCGTGTACGGCCAGGCCGGAAGAAGCGCCCAGGTATACCTGTACATCGTGTGCAGCGGAATTATTGGAAGCAGCCTGTACATCCACATAGGAAACGGGACGGGACAGCAGGTCCAGGTCATTCGCCAGCAGCGGAGAAGTGAAGGTGACGGTCAGGTCAACAGCACCGGCTGTAAAAGTATAGATGGTCTGTGTGGCGGTGATCTTTACTGATCTTTGTTTGGCGGTCTTTGATTCCACCACGCTTTTGTCCTTCCTTACCAGACCGGCATCCAGCCAGGCGCCGCCAGCAGTGTTCTTAATATGGATGGCCAGCACGTTGCCAGTTGTACGCAGGCTTTTCTTTACCGCGTTGGTCAGGGGGAAATAAGCGAACTGATCATTCCAGCCATTGCGCTGGAAAGCAGGAACGCCATTGATGAACACTTCGATATTGTCATCGTAGTGCAGTTTCAGCATAAGGTCTTCCACGCCTTTCAGGGAAGAAAGGGAAAAGTTGCGGCGAACCCAGAGGTTATTGCTTCTCCAGAACGTACCTACAGCGGAGGCATCATCGCCAAAAGGCGCTTTGCCTGTTTTCCACTGGGCGTCATTGTAAGCGGATTTAGTCCATTCACCGGAAGGTTCTTCCTCTGTATACTTCACAGAATAGTCCAGTTCATCAGCGGCAGGCAGCAGGGTGATGAATTGCTCTTCTTCCTTACCGAGAAAGCGATAGGTCTGTCCATCCACTTTCACCAGTCCCAGCAGGGCATGTGGTGCGCCTGTCCAGTGTCTGGTAACCGAACTGTTCAGCTCGTCAGTGTTGGACCATACGCTCAGGTAGGGATCGTGCGTGATCAGCGGGTAAGAAGGGGCCTTTCTCTCCTGGGCCTGCAGGCATAGGCAAACAAATAAAAAAGGGGCAAGTAAGAAAGCTCTCATAGTTAAAAAATTAAAGAAAATATCTACTCATGTTCGCAAAACCAATTACTGTTCTGTTGCACCGGACCTGCTATAAGAATCAGTCGCAGACCGCAGCGGCGCAAAAATACCGGTTGAAATGGAACCAGCCTCCCCCTTAAACCATATTGAAATAGGAATGACACAAAATAGACCTTCCCCAAACACCCCTATGGCCCGGGCACCCCCCAAATGAGGATATGAAAGCCGCAACCCAGGCTGGGCGCAGTTTCTAAGCGCTTAAATGGTAAAGAAATGTGAAAAGATCATTTTGCCAGGTACCTGCTTACCAGGTCCCTGATCATTTCACTGAGGCCTTCAAAAGAATCAGGCTTGGTGAGGATCTGATCGGCGCCCATGGCCACACATTCCTGGGAGATCCTGCTGTCATTGTAGGTAGAATAGATCACTACGGGGATATCCCTGAAGCGTTCATCAGCTTTCAGGATTTCCAGGGTTTCCCGGCCGCTGAGCTGCGGCATGTTCTGGTCCAGGACAACCAGGTGGGGCAATTCCTGGCAGTTCTCCAGCAGCTGCAGAACCGCAGCGCCATTGTCTACTGCATCAAACCGGATCGGCTCTCCGGTGTCCAGGCTTTGCATGATCTCGGTAAAGATCATTTTATCATCTTCATCATCCTCTGCCAGTAGTAGCCTGCGGTATCCTGCCATGATTATTGTTTATTGTAGATTGCTCAGGCGGGCAACACCATTACAAAAAGGGCGCCGGAGTCTTCATGGCTATCTGCTGTGATAATACCATTGTGTTTCTCGATGATCTTTTTAACGATCGCGAGCCCGATACCTGTACCCTCATATTTGTCTTTGGAATTTAACCGCTGGAACAGGTCGAAGATACGACTCCTGTACTGCTCTTCAAAACCGATCCCGTTATCCCGCACTTCTATCCGGCACCATTTTCCTTTTTCATCCCGTGGCGCATCGAAAGCGCGCTCCCCTACTTTCCAGGCGGTAATGCTGATCCGGGGCGGAATATCTTTCCGGCTAAACTTCAGGGCATTGCTGATCAGGTTCTGGAATACCTGCTGGATATAGGAACGGTTGACCAGCAGGTGCGGGATATCGCCGGTGATGATCTCAGCTTTTTTCTCGCGGATAGTAAGCTCAAAATCCTCCACCACATCCCGGATCACCTGCTCCAGGTCTGTTTTCTCCACGCTGCCTGAATTGGCGGAGAGCTTGGAGAAATGCAGGATATTGGTCACCAGCGCTTTCATGCGGACAGCGGAATGCATCACTTTATCCAGCAGCAGCAGGGTATCCCCAGGCAACGTATCCGTATGCCGGTCCTTGACCATTTTACTGAACATATGGATCTTACGCAGGGGTTCCTGGAGATCATGGGAAGCCACGGAAGCAAAGAGCTGCAGGTCATGGTTACTGGATTCCAGCGCCTGGTTAATTTCTTCCAGGTGGTGCAGGTCCGACAGGTCCAGCATAGAGCCCAGCATCCGGTAAGGCACGCCAAACTCATTCCGGAGGATATACCCTCTGTCCAGTACATAGGCGTACTGGCCATCGGCTTTCCGGAACCGGTATTCCCGGCTCCACTGGTTATGGTTATCGTGTATAGCGCTATGCAGGCTGCGGTCCATAGCCTGGCGATCGTCCTTATGTACATAACCCAGCATTTCCTGGCGGGACATGTCTGTCTGCGGGTAGCCAAACAGTTTCTGGAAGGAATCACTGCGCCATACCTTGTCGCGGGTGAGGTCCCAGTCCCAGAGCGCATCATTGGTGGCCTGCGCCACCAGGCGGAACCGCTCTTCACTGAAGGAAAGCTCACGGGTCCTTTCCTTTACTTTGTCTTCCAGTTCCGTATTCAATCTTTTCAGGTTCTCCTTGGCTTCATTCAGCTCGCTATAGCTGCGGCGGATCTTCTCCACCGATTTTCGCTTATCAGTAATATTGGTGAAGGTGACTACCAGTCCTTCCGGCATTTTAACAGCTGTCAGCTCAAACCATTCATCCCTGCTATTGAAATAGGCATCCCGGTGCAGGATGGCATTGTCCTGTACTACCGAGAGGTAATCGCGGAACAATTCATTGCCGGCCAGCAGGGGGATCTCTTCTTTCAGCTTTTTGCCGGTCATGGACTTGCCTGGTTCGCCAAATAATTCTTCTGCCCTGGCATTGGCGGCCTGCACAAAAAAATCGGTTATAGTACCCGGTGGATCCGATATAGCGCGCAAAGCAAAGATGGCGCTGGACGTAGCATTGAAAACGCTCCGGATAATATTGTTGAGATTGGTGATGGTGGTAATGTCCACAAAGGTGATGATAATGCCCGCATATTTCCCTTCGCGGGTAATATAGGGCATGATGCGCAAAAGGAAATTACGGCCCTTGTCCAGTTCCACTTCTTTTTCTATCTGCTGGCGGCTATGCTGCACCTCATGGATATCCTGCATCAGCCGTTCATATTTCAGGTTCCCGGAAATATGCGCCATAGGCCGGCCCAGGTCGGTTTCAATGAAGTTGATGATCTGCGTGGAAGCCGGGTTGAATTTCCGGATACGCAGCTGTACATCCAGGAATATCTGGGCTATCTCCGTACTCCGGAAATAGTTGTTGAGGTCGTCATTCAGTTCCACCAGCTCACGGATCTTCTGCTGGTGCTCAGTATTGAGGGTATACAGTTCCTCGTTGAGGGATTGCAGCTCTTCATTGGAACTTTGCAGTTCTTCATTGGAAGACAGCAGTTCCTCATTGGAGCTTTGCAGTTCTTCATTGGCGGTTTCCAGGTCTTCCACCGCCAGGTTAAGGCTGCTGCGGGTTTCCGCCAGTTCTGATTCCAGGTTGCTGACATAATCCAGGTTGGCCATATCCGGCTGGCCGGCAGGTGCTGCGGACAACTGATGACCGTTCTCCATAGCAGGCACCTGGGCCCGCGTCAGCATCACCAGCGTATGGTCATGCGGGCTGGCTGCCGCCGGTGGTTTGATGAGCGCATGTACGGCCCGTGGCTCTTCTTTCCTGCCAAATACAATACTGTCCACGCTGACCACGGCTTCCGCCTTCCAGGCTTTACGCACTTCCCGGTTGAGCACCATGGCCAGGTCCTGCGGCAGCATCCGCACCAGGTTCAGCGTCAGCGTTTTCTTGGGCAGGGAAAGCAGGCTTTCATAATTGCCCAGGGTCTGGTGTACTTCAAAATTGCGGTCTATATAAAACGCTACCATGCCCATGTCATCAGTGAGGGCCTGGCGCAGGTCCGTCCAGAGTTCTTTCTGCAGTTTGGATTCAAAGCTCCTGTCGGCCACAGGCAGCGTGCCGTCCCGGCCTGAACGTGCAGTAACAGGTGCGGGATCATTGAAGGCAATGCGGTGTTTGGTATCAGCCAGCTTACGGAAGATCTTCCATTTGAGGCTCAGCTGCTGGATGGCCGCATTTTTCCCGAAAGGCGGATTTTCACTGGGTCCCAGGAAAAGATAGCCATACCGCATAGTGGAGAACTGCAGGATGGAATAGATCCGTTCCTGGAGGATACTGTTCATGTAGATCAGCATATTCCGGCAACAGACCAGGTCGTTCCGGATAAAAGGCGGATCATGGCTGATATCATGGCGGGCAAATACGATCTGCTTGCGGATACGCTGCACAATCTGGTAGCCCTTGCTTTTGCGGGTGAAATATTTTTCCAGCAGGGGGGCCGGCACATCCTGTTCTATATCTTTTGCGTACAGGCCTACTGAAGCAATATCCAGGTTGGAAGCGTCAATATCGGAGGCAAAGATCTTTACATCCACACGTTTGCCGGTGCGCTCCTGGGCTTCATCCAGGCAGATGGCAATGGAATAGGCTTCCTCGCCGGTGCTGCAGGCCGCCACCCATACTTTCAGTTGTTCGCCATCAGCCTTGCCTTCCAGCAGCGATGGGATCACCTGCTCCCGGATGATCTGGAAAGCATCCGCATCCCGGAAGAAGCGGGTCACATTGATCAGGAATTCCTGGGCCAGCTGCTGGCATTCTTCCGGATGGGATTCCAGGTATTGAACATATTCCTGCGGCTCTTTGAAATTCAGCTGGAACATCTTTTTATGGATGCGCCGCAGGATGGTGGGCGTTTTATAGTAGTGAAAATTCTGCCCTGAATGCTGGCGGATCAGTTCAAAGATCCGGCTAAGGAGCTGGTCGTCCGGCTCATTGATCTCCTGCCCGCCATCGGCTTCCTGGGTAGCCTGCACTACGGCATTGGCCAGTCCGGCGGGACTGTCCACCACATCCGCAAAGCCGGAGGCGATGGCGGTATTGGGCATACCGTCAAAGCGGGCCGTGGATGGGTCCTGGACCATGACCAGACCGCCTTCTTCCTTGATGGAGCCGATGCCTTTGGTACCATCCGTGCCGGTGCCGGAAAGGATCACGGCAATAGCCTGTTTTTTCCGGTCGGCCGCCAGAGAATGCAGGAATACATCAATAGCGTTATTGGGCAGTTTATCGTGTACTTTCTCCGATAGCTGCAGCTTGTTGCGCTCCAGCCGGATCAGCTTGTTGTTAGGGATCACGTAAATGCAGTTCCGGCGCATGGGCATGTGCTGGGCCGCTTCCACCACCTTCATGCGGGTACGGCGGCCTACCAGTTCCACCAGGAGACTTTTATAGTCGGGCGATAAATGCTGGATGATCACGAACGACATATTATCACAGGTAGGCATATGGTCAAAGAATTCCTGGATGGCTTCCAGGCCTCCGGCCGATGCTCCCAGCATTACCACGAAATGTTTCCGTGCTCCCTGCATATAAATTGTATTAGGACTGTGCCTGTGGGGTTAAAAATTCAAAGATGAAACTGCGCAGGTTCTCTGCGGTCATTATCTCTTCCGCCTGCCAGGGTTTTGAATAACCCTTGATGATCTCCTGCCAAAGCTTAAAGGAATGACGGGGATGGTAGATCTGGCTGTCCGCTTCAAAGAAGATGCGCTCAGCGGGGTTACCGCCCCAGTTGGTGGTCTTGATCAGTTCCCTGCGGAACAGGAAAATATATTCATCCTGCGCCACGTTGATGGGGATCACCAGTATTCCACTGATCTTTTCCTGCAATGCAGCAGGCATCTCATATTCACCGGCCAGGTGATCTGTATAATAAACTTTCCGCAGCTGCTTCAGGTTTAGCCAGAGCAGCAGGTCTTCCAGGTCGCCGGCATCCGGGGTATCCCCTTCTTTCCAGGTCCTGTTGCGCCAGGTGATCACCACGCCCTGTGAGTCCAGCAGTTCCAGGATACCGCCCTGCTTTTCCAGCAGGCCCTGTATCAGGTCGTCCCGCTGGTAAATATCTTCTATCAGTTCCGTATAGCTGCTGTTGAGCCGGGTAGACAGGTTACGCAGGTGCTGGTGATACAGCAGGTTGAGCCGGGAAGAAATAATGGTGGACAGCAATTCCAGGATGGTGCAGAGCTGACCATCTATCCTGCGGGCCGTTTTATGATGACAGGCTATCAGCCCCCAGAGGGCTTCATCCCTGATCAGCCGGACAGACATAGACGCCTGCACACGCATATTTTTCAGGTATTCTACATGTACTGCGGCCACCGCTCGCAGGTTACAATCAGACATATCCAGGAAAGAACCGGAGACCGGGTTGATTACAGGGTAAAGTTTTACCGGCTTAAAGTCCTTATCGGGGATGAACCGGTAGGGATTGCGCAGGTAAAGGTCCCGCGCCGGTTTGGGGATATCAGAAGCGGGAAAGGTAAAGCCTATATAGGATTCCATATCGGGCTCCATAGCTTCGGCCATCACGTTCCCGTTCCAGTCCTTATCGAAGGCATAGATCATGACCTTATCAAATCCACTGATACGTTTGATCTCGTCGGCTGCCACCCTGCATACTTCCACTTCTGTACCGGCAGCTTCAATGCGGTTAATAGAGGTACGGATGATCTGGTACAGTTCCGTAAAACTTTCCGGGCTTTCCGGATTGGGGGCTGTTTCAATTTCCAGCAGGACCAGCTGCTCCTGTATATGCAGCACCAGCTGGTGATAGCGGCCGCTGAAATTCCATACCCTGGCCAATCTTACCGGCTCCCCTTTTGCCACCAGTTCCTGCAACTCCGCATAGTCCCCGTCAGCAATCAGCTCACTTACCGGCCGGCCTGGCAGGTCGCGGAAACCACTGCTGAAAAAATCACCGGCATTTTCACTCAGCTGCCGGATGAGCAATTCCTGTTTGTCCAGTACCAGCAATACGCCGTATTCCTGGATGGCATTAATGATATGTATGGGGATATTCCCGCAGAACTCTGAATCGTATTTAGAAAACTGGCTCATATTGTTCTACCCAATCACTGAATGTTAAGAATGTGTTCCTGGCTGCCTCAAGGGCTTCCTGCTGTTCTGTTACGGAGTGGATGCCATCCAGGTAATTGCGGAATATATTCCACATTTCTGCGGTTTTATTGCCGTAACAGGCGAAGAAAGCAAAGCCTTTCCCTTCCGGCAGGTCCCTTACCTGCTGGCTGATCATTTTTGCAATTACCATTCCGCCTAAGGTGGATCCTTCCAGCACATAGGCCGCGCCCAGCGCTTCAGGATAACTGTTGATAGCGGGTATTACTGCAGGTGGCAGGGCTGGTATTTCGCCACCCAGCTCCCTGATATCCTGCAACAGCGAAGCGGACTTACGCCTTTCCGCTGTATCAGGGATACGATCGGCCGTAAGCCAGGGCTGGAGCGCTGTTTCCAGCGTCCGGTAATAGCCGTAGAACAGGGCCAGCAGGTCCTGGTACTGAGCAACAGAATTGATCTTTTTGATCCGGAGCACCAGTTTCTTTTCCAGCAGGGCATGCTCCGCTTTGGTCTGCTCCCGGAGCAGACCAGTCAGTGAGGTATGGGTCAACGTGGATAATTTATTGAATGAAATGGGCGACAAGTTACTACAAACCATTTTCTTTTATAATGGCATACATACCCATAAAAGCATATGCCCTTCCCCATTGAAGAATTGTTTACACACCTGCTGCCGGAGAAAATGCAGGCATATTTTTTTTGCCGGTTACAATAGAAACCATTGCTGACTGCCCTATTGTTCACCTAAATCAGCAGTCATGAGATCAATTATATATTTTCTTCTATTGCTTGGCCCGCTTGCAGCAAGCGCCGCCATACCTCCTGTAGACAACCGGAGTATCCGGGTGGCCCCACATCAGCAGGGCATGCAGGTAGCCTGGACAGCAGAAAACCAGCGCAATACCAGCCAGTTCAATATTGAAAGGTCCGCAGATGGGATCAATTATACCAGGATGGCGGTTGTAAAGGCTGGCGGTCATCCTACGGACGCCGTCAATTATGAATGGATAGATACCAGGCCCGCGGAAGGCACTAATTATTACCGCATCACTGAAGTATATAGCAATGGAACATCCGTTACCAGCACAGCGGTCAGGATGGATGCCGGCCCATTGAAGAATGGACTGCGCATCTACCCCAACCCGGTGAACACAGGTTCTGTTAACCTGCAGTTCAATAATATGGAAGCTGGTAATTACCGGATCCGTTTGTTCAACCATGCCGGCCAGGGCCTGGAACTGCGAACGATCCTGCACCAGGGCGGGACCATCACGCACCAGTTCCCTTTAAGCTATCGCGTAATTGCCGGCAGTTATGCACTGGAGGTCACCAGTCCATCCGGTGCAAGAACAGGGTATAACCTGGTGGTGGTTAAAAAATAATCTCATAGCTGCCTGCGGGCAGCGCATATACGATCGTTCCTTTTTTTGAAGGCAGCCGTTGCACCCTGCTATCTTTCCAGCGGGCAGCAGCGGCTGTCTCTTTCAGGGTCAGCTGTGCTGAAGATCCATAGGGAATGCTGACCTGGTAACGGATCTGGCCGTTCTCTCTTTTCCAGGACGTTTTAATAGGTCCGTAAGGGCCGTTATGGGCCGCTTCAAAAGCAGCCAGGCTATCGGGGAATAAAGGTTCCAGGATCACTTTTTTGAATCCAGGCGCCTGCTCATCCGGGCGGATGCCCGCCAGCCCACTGTACAACCAGCCGCCGACAGCGCCAAACATGATATGGTTCATGGACCGGTCATTGGTAGCGTTCAGGTCCCAGTTCTCCAGTAATGTGGTGGCGCCATTCTGGATCCACCAGCCCCAGGAAGGAAAAGTTTTGCGGGTAGCCAGGGCATAGGCCAGCTGGCCGTGACCATTACTGCTGAGGGCTTCCAGGATAGTGCGTGTACCCAGCAGCCCTACATCCAGCGCATTGCCGTTCTCCCGCACCCTGGCAGCCAGGGTAGCGGCAATTTTTTCCCGGAGGCTATCAGGCGCCAGCCCCCAGTGCAGGGCAGCACTGAGTTCGGTCTGGTAGCTGTTGCTGTAAGTAGCTTCCCCGGCTTTGAGGTATTTCTGGTTGAAAGCGGTTTTTATCTTTTCCGTGAGTGCTTTGTAGTGAACGGCATCCCCCTTCTTACCCAGCAGTATGGCGGCTTTGGCCAGGATGCTGGCATCTACATAATAATAGATGGTAGAGGTGAATTCTACTGGTGTGCGGGAACGCACAGGCACCCAGTCGCCCAGCCCCCAATCTGTTAATCCATGGGGAGCGGTACGTGTGATCCGGTCCACATAGCGTTTTATATTATCGTAACAGGCGGAAAGCAGGCTGGTATCTCCATAGAACAGGTAAATATTCCAGGGGATGATGGCAATGGTGCTGGTCCAGTCCGGCCCGTTGCCCCATTCATAGCCCCAGCCATCAGTGGGGATGATGGAAGGCAGGGTGCCATTGGGCTGCTGTTCATCGCGGTGATCCGCCAGCCATTTTTCATAGACTGTGATCCCGTCAAAATTATAGAGGCCAGTCTCCAGGGCAATATGTGCATCGCCGGTCCAGCCATTCTTTTCCCGCTGCGGACAATCTGTCGGGTATCCCATCAGGTTAGACAGGTACGCCCGGTTGGCGGCGGCCCATAATTTATTGAGCAGGCTGTCGGAGGAATGGATCCTGCCGGCAACCGGCACATCACTATGCACAAAATAACCTACCAGGCTTTCTTTGGTCAGCTGCAGCGGCACACTGCTGGTCACTTCCACATACTGAAATCCTTTGTAGTTGAAGCGGGGCGAAAAACTTTCTTCTCCTTTACCACTGAGGGTGATAATATCGGTCTGGAAAGGATCAGTATTATCCGTGGGGCGATAATGCACGTCAATATTGGACATATCTGTATGCCCATCCTTGCCCATCAGCTCGGTATGGCGCAGCCTCACCACGGTACCAGCAGGTCCGTGCAGGCTGATCTTCGTAATACCGGAACTGTTCTTACCCAGGTCGTATATCCAGGTGGTATCATTGAGCTTTGAGAGACTGACAGGGTGCAGGGTCTCCGTCTTGCGGATAGGTTCCAGCTGCTGGGACACGATGCGGGGGGCCGGCATACTGCGGAAAATGCTGTTTTGCCAGCCCGATCCTTTGAATCCGGCCAGGTCCCAGCCCGGCTGTTCCCGGCGGGCGTCATAATGTTCGGCGGTATAGATACTATTAAAAGTAACGGCGCTGAGCTGGTTGGTCCAGCTCCTGTCGGTCCCTATCACTTCAGTGGTCCCATCCTCATAGGTGATGCGGAGGTCCAGGCAGAAAGCAGGCCGCGCACGCCAGGGTGCTTTATGAAAATCCCATACGGCGGTAGACTGATGATTGTACCAGCCGTTGCCCAGCAGCACGCCAATGGCATTATCACCGCTCTGCAAAAGGCGGGTGACATCATGGGTTACATATAAAAGGCGTCTGTCAAAGCGGGTGTAAATGGGGTCCAGGAAATGATCCCCTACCCGCTGACCATTGATGGTAAGCTCATGCAGGCCGGCTGAACTGATATATACCCGGGCCGAACGTATTTTGCGGGGCAGCGTGAAAGCCTTGCGGAAGCAGGCCGCTTCCTTTTGATGGATATCCCTGTTATCACTGATCCATTGTCCTACCCATTGGTCCTGTTGCAGCAGTCCGGTCTCAAAGCGGGCCACTGCCGAGGACAGCAGCTGACCATTGGCCTGGCGGACCAGTACTTTCCAGTAATAGCTGGTGAATGGCTGCAGGGTCTTGCCGGCATAGGGCAGCAGCGGACTGGCGGTGCGGGCGGAGCGCCAGACAATGGCCGTTTCAGCAAAGGAAGGATCAGTGGCCACCAGCACCTGGTAAGGCAGCGCAGCCAGGGTTCCCGCAGGCTGCGGATATTGCCAGGTAAAACGTGGGTGGGCCTGGTCAACGCCCAGCGGATCGGTCAGGTATTCACAGCGAAGCCCGGAAGGCTGGGCACTCAGCAGAACGGAAAATAGCAAACAGGGTACAATCAGCAAGCCAATATAAGACCTCATGGAACAGGGTTTTGGATAAAAATAGGTATTTCCTTACCCAGAACTGTCATAGGTAACCAGAAAAAATCCACAATAAGGGACCACGGTAGTGGTCTACCTTCCCCAAATTGCAGGCATAAAATTTTTCATGCATATTTCTGCTACATTTTATAATCAACTATACATCATAGTTAGTTGATCAACAATCACCCCCTCCCTTTTTTGTACAATGACACCGGTCTGCTCAGGCGGACTGTATGGATCTTTTTGCGCATCATCACTACAAACATATGCCTATCATGAAGAAATTTACACTCATTGCCTTATTGTCCCTTTCCTTTTTTCAACTCCTGGCACAGGCACCTTCCATTTCCCGTTTTACACCTACAGCAGCTAACCGCGGCATGACCGTCAATATTTTTGGCGTCCGCTTTACCGGCGCCACAGCTGTTCGGTTTGGCGGTACACAGGCCGCCTCTTTTACCGTACTGACAGACACCTCCATCAGGGCCGTAGTGGCCGGTGGCGCTTCCGGCCAGGTGCAGGTGACCACGGCCAGCGGTACAGGCTCCCGGGTTGGTTTTAATTTTGTCCTCACTGCCGGCGTGATCACTGATTTTGGCGGCTTCTGGAATGCCTCCGGCGTCATCCCCAATGAAACGCTTGTGGACAGTTCCCACAACCTGCTGGCATTTACTTACAATGATGTTGTTTATTCCACCGGCGTCAACAATGGCATCCTGAACAGCCATAGCATTACCTATGTGGAAGGCAGCTGGCGGGCACTGCCGGTGGCCGGCGTTTCCGGGAACAATGACAGCACAAGGTCCACCTATATAGCGCTGGCCAGCAAAGTGGATGGCTCAGCCAGTGTGGCCATACCGGCCAATGTGCGTGACAAGACCATCAAATCCGTACTGGTGGATGGCTCCAACGGACTTGACCTCGGCACAGGCGTCACCAACCTGCCGGGTACCGCCCAGTTCCAGTTTCCCATAGATAATTTCAATGCAGACAAGATCACCGATGCCGAACCCGATATCCTGCTCACCCAGATCGCCTCGCCCAGCGCCGGCAATGATGTGTTCAGTTTTGTGAATGCCAGCGGCACCGTGGTAGGCAATACAGTGACCCAGGATATGACCCAGCTGCCGCGACTGGGCAGTTATATGCTGGACCTTTTCCGCCTGCCGCACAATGCACCTTACAATTCAGCCACTGTCTATAACACGGCAATGGCCAATGTAACCCGCGATATCCGTATCGTGGCGTTCCGGCTGTCCGACTTTGGCATTACTCCCGGAAACATCAGCCAGGTCAGGTCCATGCGCGTATCTCCCAGCGGCAACAGCGACTATGCCTTTATTGCCTACAATGCCTCCACCCTCAATATTCCACCCACCATTGCGCAGGACTCTTCCCGCTCCCATACGCGGATCTGTGCCGGCGCAACGGCGGATATGACCGTCATTGCCACAGCTGCATCAGGCGGCGCCCTCGCCTACAGCTGGGAGCAGTCTACCAATAATGGCAGTACCTGGACGGCAGTCACCGATGGCGGCGCCTACTCCGGCTCCACCACCAGTACCCTGGCCGTGGTTGGACCAGCCAATAACACGCAATTCAGGGCTACCGTTATTGAAAGCGGCAATGGCACCCCTGTTACCAGCAACGCATTTTCTATCACCGTCACCAGCAGCACCCCACCGGCTACCGTAAGTGTAGCCGGTGGCGGGGCTGCCTGTCTGAACGTACCTGTTCAACTGACACCCACAGTCAGTGGCAGCGGTCCTTATTTTTACCAGTGGCAGGGCAATGCTACCGGCAGCTTCCAGGATATCCCTGATGCCAACCTGGAAACCTATACACCACCAGTTAACCAGACAGGCTCCACTGCTTACCGGCTCCTTGTTTCCGGAGCCAAAGGCTGTCCCGCCACCACTTCCGGCAACAACGCCACAGTGACTATCACCGGGATATCCTCCACTACCGGCGCAGAAAGATGCGGACCAGGCAGCGTAACGCTCTCCGCCACTGCTACCTCCGGCACCATTAACTGGTTTGCGGCAGAAGCAGGCGGTTCCTCACTGCAGACCGGCGCCAGCTATCCTACGTCCTCCATCAGCAATACACAGACTTATTATGTTGCCAGCAGCGGATGCGCCAGCGCCCTGCGCGTACCTGTTACCGCCACCATCCACCCGCCCAGCGCAGGCGGCGCCCTGAGCGGTGATACCTCCGTTGTGACCGGCACCAATACTGCTACGCTGTCACTGGCGGACTATACCGGCTCTATCCTCAACTGGCAATCTTCTACCGATAATTTCAGCAGTCTCATTAACGATGTCCCCGAAACCGGGCCACAGTTGACGGTGAGCGACCTGACCTCTACCACCCAGTACCGGGCACTGGTACAAAGCGGCAATTGTGCAGGCGCTTTCTCCACCCTGGCCACCGTTACCGTTGTGCCCGGCAGCCTGCCTATTGACAATACCAGCTTAAGGGCCAGTCGCCAGTCCGGCGGCGTACTCATAGAATGGACGGCCTACGATCAGCAGAATACCCGGCAGTTTGAAATAGAGCGTTCCACAGACGGCTGGAATTTCACAGGCATAGGCCAGTTGCCCCAGACCGGCAGCACCACGGCCCGCGTGGAATACCGCTGGCTGGATACTGATCCGCAGCCCGGCGTAGAGTACTATCGTGTGCGGGAATGGCTGCTCAGCGGCGCTTCCGCCGTCAGCAGCATTGTGAAAGTAGATATCCCTGCCACAGGATCCGCCATCCGTCTCTATCCCAACCCGGTGACCAATGGCACAGCCGTACTGCATTTCCAGCAGATGGAAGCAGGCAATTACCGGGTACAGGTCTACAACAGCGTTGGCCAGCAGCTGACCAGCCAGACCCTGCGGCATGGGGGCGGCTCACTGACCCACCAGCTGCCACTGGACAACAGGTTCCAGGGCGGCCTGTACAAAGTGGCCATCATCAGTCCTTCAGGAAAAACAACCGGCTTCAATTTGCTGGTCATCAAAAAATAAGTACCTATGGAAAAAGGCGGCCGCGATCCTGTACAGGATCGCGGCCGTTCTTATTAAGTTGCAGGAAGGAATTTACTCAAACACAACCGTCTTGTTCCGGTAAATGAACACCCGGTCCTCAAACACCATCCGCAGCCCCCGGGCCAGCACGGCGGTTTCAATTTCTTTACCGGCCTTGATCATATCCGTAGTGGTTACAGAGTGGTTCACGGGAATGATCTGCTGCGCAATGATGGGCCCTTCGTCCAGCTCATCCGTCACAAAATGCGCCGTGGCGCCTATCAGCTTTACGCCGCGTTCAAATGCCTGGCGATATGGATGCGCCCCCGCAAAAGCAGGCAGGAAGGAATGGTGTATATTGATGATGCGACCGGAATACTGCTGCACAAATTCCGGCGACAGTATCCGCATGAATTTAGCCAGTACAATATAATCGGGCTGGTATTGCGCCAGCAGTTCCTGCAGCTGCTGCTCACTGGTATCCTTATGGGCGCCGCCATAATCCACCCGGTGGAAAGGCACGCTGAAACGCTGGCAGAAATCCTGCAGGGTATCGTAATTGCCGATCACCGCCTGCACCGTAGCGCCCAGGGTATTGAAATAATGACGGACCAGGATATCCGACAGGCAATGGTACTCTTTGGTTACCAGCACCACGATCTTTTTCTCCGGCCTCGGATTCACCAATATCACGGCATCCTCCGGCAGCACCTGCTGCAAGGCCGCTTCCAGCAGACCCGCAGGCGCATCCTGTTCCACCTGCACGCGGAAGAAAAAACGGTTCTGTTCCTTGTCTACATATTCCCGGAGCGAAACAATATTGAGGGAATGCTGGCTCAGTACGCCGGCAATGGCCGCTACCAGCCCTACCCTGTCCTTGCATTGTACCAGAATGATCATGCCCCAATATACCAATTTTCATTCTGCCATCAAACGCTGCCGGCTTATACAGCCGCACCATCGGGAAAACCACTGTCAGCATGGCCCATAGCTACCCACCCGAAAGGGAAAGGACCGGGATTATTTACTGACAATTTTTCCGGCTGTTTTGCCTGTGGCCATTTATACTGTATGTTCGCGCAAAATGCAGTAACCTCTGAACGATGGCGATTAAAGAAGAAACGAAGACCGTACTGTTATTGACACCGCAGCGCATGCTGGATGACCACCAGCTGCTGGAATCCCTGCTGATCACCAAGAACAATAAAGGCATTTTTTATACGAACCAGGAACTGGACCATGCCGAGATCAGGCGGGCCTGGGAGCACCTGCCCAAACCTGCAAAAGAGGCGATGCACCAGTTCTCCCGGGCCGGCATCAGTCAATTGCAGGGACAGGTAAAACAGAAATTCACGATCAAAAGGGCAGGCATCGCCTTTGACAACTTTTACAGGAACGCCATGCTGCGCGAAATGCACCAGCAGCTGGAAGCCCTCAAGCCATTCTCCCCCCTGATCCGATGGTTCCATAAACTGAAAACAGATAAGACCAGCTATAAGACCGGCCCCTGCAGCCTGAGTACTTTTAAGCCACAGCTGCATTTTGAAGTGGTCAAGAATGACAACGGCCTTGCATTGCAGACCGCCATTCACCTCAATGGCGCCAACTATCCCCTGCAGGAATTCAACCGCTTTCATTTTCTGCTGGAAAGTCGCAATGAATACTACCTGCTGGCCTATAAGGATTTCCAGACCCTGGAATGGCTGCAGCAGCAGGACCTCACCCAATACGCGCAGCAGCCGCAAGCCCTGGCCACCCAGGTATTGTCCAGGCTGGAAGATATGTATACCGTTCAGCGCAATAACCATTTTGAACAGCAGCTGGTGGAATCCGTTCCGGTGAACCGCGTGCTGCTCAGCGAGCTGAACAATGCCTTCCTGATGCTGACGCCGCAATGGCTGTACGATGGTTTCCTGATAGATGGTCCCTGGAAGGCCAGCACCGAGATCACCCGCCATGGGGAAACCTTCCTCATTGCCCGCAACAAGGAAGCAGAGCAGCAGTTCACGCAGCTGCTGGAAGGGCTGCATGCCAATTTCAGCCGGCAGCTGAACGGTTATTATTATCTCTCCTTCAGCGATGCACAGAAAAAACAATGGTTCCCCAAAGCCTATCATAAACTGCTGGAGCTGAATATTGAGCTGACAGGCATGGATATGCTCCAGCATTTCCGCTATTCGCCGCACAAGCCCGTCACCGAGCTGGAACTGAAAAAAGAGGAAGACAATATCCTGGTGATGCAGTTCAAAGTGACCATCGGCGATGAAGAGATCCCTGGAACAGAATTGCAGAAGATCCTGCTGGCCGGCCAGCGCACCGTTATGCTGAAGGATGGCTCACTGGGCATCCTGAATGAGGAATGGCTGCAGCAATACGCCACCATCATCAAACACGCTAAGCTGTCCAAAAAAGAACTGCGCGTCAGCAAATGGCTGGCCTTTGGCGAGCAACCCCGGAACGAAGAAGGCGGCCTGCTGAAACCTGCCATACAAACTGGCTGGCGCGATAAATGGCAGCACTGGCAATCCAGCGAGGACATATTGTTTCCTGTTCCCGAAACGGTCAACGCTACCCTGCGCCCCTACCAGCAGAAAGGCTATGAATGGATGCAGCTGCTGTCCGAAGCCGGCGCCGGCGCCTGCCTGGCCGATGATATGGGAT
This sequence comes from Candidatus Pseudobacter hemicellulosilyticus, assembly GCA_029202545.1. GTDB lineage: Bacteria > Bacteroidota > Bacteroidia > Chitinophagales > Chitinophagaceae > Pseudobacter > Pseudobacter hemicellulosilyticus. The sequence continues at coordinate 4,219,246 of CP119311.1, read as the reverse complement.
TGGGTAAGACCCTCCAGACCATCTGCTTCCTGGCCCGCCAGGTACTGCTGGCGCCTGAAGGCAAGCACCTGATCATCTGCCCCTCTTCCCTGATCTATAACTGGCAGCAGGAACTCCAGAAATTTGCCCCCGCTATCCCTACCCTGGTATTCCATGGGAGCGACAGGGACACGGAAGGCCTGGCCAACCATCCCGCCCGGGTGATCATCACCAGCTATGGCACTGTCCGCTCCGATATTGAGCTGCTGGGTGAGCTGACCTTTGGCGCCGTAGTGCTGGATGAAAGCCATAATATCAAAAACCCGTCGGCCCAGATCACCCGCGCCGTAGCCCGGCTACAGGCCGCTACCCGCATAGCACTCAGCGGTACGCCGGTGATGAACAATACCTTTGATCTCTATGCACAGGTAGACTTCCTGCTGCCCGGCATCTTCGGCAGCCGCGAGTTCTTCAAAAGGGAATACGCCGATCCAATTGACCACGATAAGGACGAGGACAAGATCCATGGCCTGCGCAAACTGACCGCACCTTTTATCCTGCGCCGCACCAAGGGCCAGGTAGCCCGCGACCTGCCCGAAAAAACGGAAATGGTGATGTGGTGTGATATGGGCAGCAGCCAGAAAGCCCAATATGACGCCATCAAAGAAAGTATCCGCAGCAGCCTCTTCCTCAATATCAAAAGCGAGGGACTGGGCAAAAGCAAGCTGGCCGTGCTGCAGGGCATGCTGAAACTGCGGCAGGTCTGTAACTCGCCCCTGCTCCTGCCCAAAGAAGAGCAGGAAAGCAGCGAGTCCGTCAAAACAGCTTTGCTGATGGAAGAGCTGACCAATAACCTCAAAGACCATAAAGTGCTGGTGTTCTCCCAGTTCACCAGTATGCTTGACCTGCTGGCCGGGGCCTGCCGGGAGAAAGGCATTTCCTTCTATCATTTTGACGGGCAAACGCCGCCTGCCAAAAGAGCGGAAATGGTGGCAGGGTTCCAGGAACCCGACAATACCACCAATGTATTCCTCATCAGCCTCAAGGCCGGCAACGCCGGGTTGAACCTGACGGCGGCCGACTATGTCTTCCTCTTTGATCCCTGGTGGAATACCGCCGTCCAGCAGCAGGCCATCGACAGAACTCACCGCATAGGACAAACGAAAAATATCTTTGCCTATAAAATGATCTGTAAGGATACTATTGAGGAGAAGATCATCCAGCTGCAAACACGCAAGAAACAACTGGCGGAAGACCTGGTATCAGAAGATGAGGGCTTTGTAAAATCCCTCACGGAAGAAGATATCCAGTTCCTGTTCAGCTAACCAGCATCAAGGTTTACTTTTCCCATCGTCCATAATGCATAGCCCGCCACTGGCGGGTGATCCATTTCAGGCGCTATTTCCCTGGTTCGTCCCAACAAAAAAACCGTCCAGGCATAAGCGCTGCCACCGGTGAACGGCGGGCAGGCTGACCTGAACGGTTTACATGCTGCTAAGCAGCGCCTCTACTGCCTGGTAGTCCTGTTACCGCCGCTTTGCTGGGCAGGACGGGCAACAGGCTTGGGAACTGTAGACGTCTGCACCTTTTTAACGGGTGCTTCTGTCTGGGTTTTATCCTCGCTGGTTCCTTGTGTCGGTAATTGCATACGCTCTGCAGCGGGTGCAGCAGGCTTGGCTGCCTGGGCATCACTGGGCAAAGCGGAGGTGCTTCTTTTAGCCGCTGTATTGCGGGCGCCCGCCAGGGAGCGTGTAGTCCTGGCATTGCCGCCGGTGCCGGGCGCAAAGGTCATCCCGGGCGCCGTACCCTTTTTCAGCTGTGTGCCAATAGTCTCGTTATGGACCTCCTGCTGCCCTGACAACGCTTTGCGGGTTGCCAGCTTTTTAGTGGCTCCCGGGGCAAACTGCGCACCGGGGACCGACTTGTTCATAATCTGTTCCCGGATGCTGACATCCGTACGGTATTCCTGGGCCTGTACAGCGGCTGCACTCAGCGTTACCGCCAGCAGCAGACCACTCATCTTAACAGAAAAAGTATTCATCATTGATAGTTTTATTGGGTTATTTAACACTCACCAGCACTTTGATCTTGCCAATGCCATTGCCGTTGAAATCTTCCAGGGCTTTACCGATCACCTGGCCAATTTTCACTTTGTCCGGATCAGCCTTCATGGCCACACCGGCAGTGGAAGAGGTAACGATCAGGTCGCCGCGTTTGATAGCGCCACCTTCCATACATACCTTGGTAGGCAGTACACCAATGACACCCATGGGCACTTTACCGGTCAGTTCGGAATCAATATCTTCTTCTGTAAGCAATACACCAGGTTTGGTAGCATATACACCGGCTACCAGCGTGGAATAGGCTTCAGCAGATTTTTCCACGGTACGGTCAGCATTGGTGGAGATCACCAGCACATCACCGGGCTCATAGTTGTTCACAGAACCGGTAACATCAAAAGCTTCAGCCACGTCGGCGCCGCTGTTCTGGGTACCGCCGTTGAAGAAACCACGACCAGCCTTATTGATCCGGGCCACGTTGGTAGAGGCACTCTGGAATACGGCCAGGCTGCCGGAAGGTCCCTGGTGGTTCACCAGGAAGGTGCTGCCGGTACCATTGGTAGTAACATGCACTACGGGCTGGCTGTTGGCGGAATTGAAGTTGGCAAAACGGCCGGCTTTACCGGAACCAAAATTGGGGATCCAGCCAAAGATGGCATTACCGGTACCATCACAGGTGGCTTCCACACCATCACCCGATCCACCGGCATTGGCGGTAAGACCATTACCAGCACCTTCAGTCAGGGCCAGCAAAGCAGGACCGTTACCGGCAACGTTGGAAGAATAGAACAGGCCCGCATAACCCCCAGTGCCTGAAGAAACGCCATACACACCTGCAGTACCAAAGTTGGCGAAGATGGAGTTCACTTCACCTTTTACAGCGGCAGAAGTACCGGTGGTACGATCCACAAAAAATTCACCGGCATTGCCGTTACCTATGGTCTTTGCTGTCACTACAGTACTTTCATTGTCCTCATTATAGTGTTCAAAGCGGGCAGCCCTGCCTTCAGAAAAAGTGGGCGCCCAGCCGTATACGGCCACACCATTACCATCAATATTGGCTTCTACAGCATTACCATCTTTGCCGGCATTGGCGGTGATAGCATTGCCATTGCCATCTGTCAGCGAGATCAGGGAAGCGCCGTTACCGGAAGGATTGGAAGCATAGAACAGACCTGCACGACCACCAGTACCCGAAGACACACCGAATACCGCAGCAGCGCCAAAGTTGCCGAAAATAGTATTCACCTCGGAACGTACACCGGCGCCTACGCTATTGGTATTGTCCAGGAAGAAGGAAGAAGCGTTACCCAGGGTATTATCAGGGATATTACCATTGCTGTTGCTGGCCACTTCCAGGATATTGGCCTCTGTATTGTCGGAATTGAAGCTCTCAAACCTGCCCGCACGACCGGTGCTGCCGTTGATACCCACCTGGCCATATACACCAATACCGGTATTGGCGGTACTGGTGGCCACAAAGCCGCGTACACCATAGCCACCGCCGTCATTGCGACCTACTACTGCGCCTGCAATATCACTGGTAGTGCGGCCCACGATGGCCTCACCGGCTCCATTGTTGTCCCCAACTATACCGGCAGAGCTCTGCTCGCTGGTAATGCCATGCACACTAAAACCAGCACCAGTAGAACTCAACACCCCGGTACCATTACCAGTAGTGCTGACATTTACCACGGTCCCGTTACCCACAGAGTTTGCATTCAGTACAACGTTATTATTGCTGTTGTTAAAGATAGAGATAGAAGCAGGGATACCATTGATACTGGTGGCAGTAAGACCGGTACCGGAATTACTGTTGGCATATACCCCTGTACCATTGGCAGAGGAATTACCATATACACCCAGACCATTGGGCGTTACACCATACACGCCCCAGCCGGAACCGGCCTGGCTGCCCCAGACACCGATACCCAGACCACCGGAACCGTTGTTGATACCACGCACAGCAGAAGAAAAGCCGCCGGGAGCGGTGCTGTTAACGATACCGCGAACAGCAGCAATGCTGGACGTAGTGGTATTATTGATCCCTTCAATGCTGGTGCCATCCCCATCATTGGTGAGGGAGAACAGGGTGCCGGCATTGTTTTCAATAGTGACAAAAGGCAGGGTAAAACCACCACCGCTGGCGGAAGGCGCCCAGTTGGTGCCATCATAACGCAGGATCTGTCCGGCTGCCGGCGCAGTAGCGCTTACAGGGACGGTCTGGAGACCCACTACCGTAGGATTGGGAAAAGTACCGGACAGGTCGCCGCCGGCGGCGCCACCAGGAGGCAGGACTACTCCCGGAGCCAGTTTGGCCTGGGTAATAGACGCATCCTGTACTTTGTCGGTACCAACAGCATTGTTAGCCAGTTTGGCTTCAGTGATAGCAGCGTCCATCACCTTACCTGTGCTTACCGCGTTATTGGCGATCTTGGCTTCAGTAACAGCGCCATCAGCTACCTTGTCAGTGCTGACAGCATTGTTGGCCAGTTTGGCTTCGGTGATAGCAGCATCGGCTACCTTGGCTGTCATTACAGCGCCGTCAGCAATCTTTGCACTGCCCACAGCAGCATCCGCAATTTTTGCATTACCTACAGCGCCATCAGCGATCTTGGCGCTGCCTACTGAACCGTCGGCAATTTTAGCACTGCCTACCGCAGCATCCATGATCTTAGCGCTGCCTACGGCGCCATCGGCGATCTTGGCAGTGGTCACAGCATTGGGGGCGATAGTGGGATTGGGATAGTTCCCGGCCAGGTCGCCGCCGGCAGCACCGGTGGGCGCCAGGGAGACACCCGCATCCAGTTTGGCCGCCGTGATGGTGCCATCCGCGATCTTATCGCCGGTTACCGCACCATTGGCGAGTTTGCTGGTGCCTACTGCACCATCAGCCAGTTTGGGATTGGTGATGGAGGCATCCTGCACCTTAGCAGTACTGATTGCCCCATCCGCGATCTTGGCATTGCCTACTGCGGCGTCAGCGATCTTTGCAGCACCCACAGCGCCATCGGCAATCTTTGCACTGCCTACGGCACCATCCATGATCTTGGCGCTGCCGATAGCGCCATCAGCTACTTTAGCGCCGGTCACGGCGCCATCCATTATTTTAGCACTGCCTACCGCACCGTCCATGATCTTGGCGCCGGATACGGCATTGGCAGCGATCTTATCTTCCGTTACAGCGCCATTGGCCAGCTTACCCATAGTAACGGCATTGGCCGCAATGGTGGGATTGGGATAGGCGCCGGTCAGGTCGCCACCGGCAGGTCCAACCGGAAGGCTGGAGCCGGCAAACAGGGCGTAAGGAACAGAGAGCAGTTGGGTGGTGCCAATGCTGGTAAAGGAATTACCGCCATTGGGATCAATTTCCACCTGCATGAATTTAGAGCCGGAAGCCCAGTTGACTCCAGTGATGGTGCCGGTCTGGGCAGTGGCGCCTGTACCGCCCACCTGGGCATTGAACAGGCCGAAGGCATTGGTGGTCACGGAGCGGGTTTCGCTGTAAGCGATACTGCCGTTGGCCGATCCTTCGCGTATGGATAAACGTAATGTAATGGCTTTATTGGAGATAACATTGCCTACGGCATTGCGGGCAACACCCTGGTAGTTGAGCATACCCGGGGCCTGCGCCTGGCTGGTAGCTGCCATACAAACAAAGGCAGTCAAGGCACCAAAAAATCTTTTCATGGTTGCTGATTAAACAGTTAAAGTTTGAAAATGGTAAGGAGAGATAAGTGGGCGGTTATCACTGACCACCGCTGGTCTTGAACACTTTGAACCCGCTGTGGCGGACAACCTGTTGGTTGTCGCCCGGACGCTTGCCATCCGGGTACAGCGTGGCTATCACGAAATACATGCCGTCCGGATGCGTAGTGATATCAAAATGCTCTATACGGCAGCACCCTTTGTACTCATAGGTGCGCTTTTCAAGCACTTTGCCACTGAGATCCGTCAGCTGCAATTCCATGCGGCCCGTTTCCCGGACAAAGAAGTCCAGTTCAAACCTTCCCTTGGTAGGATTTGGGAAGAGCTTGTAATCCATGGGAGAAAAGATCAGCATCTGCGGTGTTCTGCCGAGCTTGTCCGTACAGGGCTGCAATACCCCGTTCATGACCGTTAGTGTACTGTCGGCATTCGCAAATGGATCTACAATGGTTAACTCACCAATACTCCACTCAAACTGGAAATAGCCGTTCACATTCCCATATGAGCCACCACTGGCATTGAATACATAGGGCGTAACAGACATTTGCGCCATAGAGAGTTTGGTAAGCAAAACCAATAAAGAAGCAATCCCCGGCTTGTAGATTTGCTGCATAAGCTGGAAGTTGTTTTAAAGGTTAAATGAATGCTATCAATTGCTGCTAACCAGAGCGGTTACTCTCATGTGATCCTGTTGGTGTTGATACGCGTAGCTACTTGGCCGGTTTGAAAGTTATAGGGGATAATCAATAGACCGATGGGTTGATTCGATCTCTGTGGGTCAAATATATAAAAAACAATACTATCAAACGGCCGTATAATTACTTAAGATTTCCGCAGTACCAATACCCGTTTCAGACCACACACTAACCATCTATGCTGAAATGCAGTAGGGATAAGGCTTTCAGGTTATGCAGCAGATACCCCGACAATAAAAAATGCAGCTCGTGGTGGAGCTGCATGTACTATAATTATACCCAGATAATTGATGAGTCCAGTCAATATTCTGCCAGCAGGTTGGGATAATCTGTAATGATCCCATCCACTTTCAGGTCTACCAGCCGGCGGATAGCAGCGGCTTCATTGACAGTCCAGGGCACCAGTTTCATGTTCAGGGCATGACAGCTGTCCACCAGTTCACGGGTCACCAGGTCATAATGCGGACTGTAGATCTGTGGCACAAAGCCCAGCTTGTCCAGGTTTTCCTGCAGGCTTATCTTTTTATCGCCGGTCAGGAAACCGATGGTCACACCGGGATATGTTGCATGGGTCTCCTGCAACTGGCGGATATCGAAGGACTGGATATAAAAGCGGTTACCGATCTTCTTCGATCTCACCACGTCCATGGTCTTGCCCACCAGCACGGCCGGAACCGGCTGGTATACCCCCTCTTTCTGGGGGTTGGCCTTGATCTCAATATTATAGATAGCAGATGGCAGCTGATGGCTGCGGGTATAGGCTTCAACGGAATCAATCAGCTCGCCCAGCAGCGGCATATAGGTGTTGCGTTTTTCCTGCTGCGGGAACAGCGGGTAATATTTGGAGCCCACATCAATTTTGCGGATATCGGCATAATCCATCTGGTGCCATACATAGTACTGCGCGCTGTCCTTTGGCAGTTCCCGGCCACCGGGCATGAGGGAGTGCCCCGTATTGATAAAGGGATCATGCGCCACCAGCACCTGGCCATCCCGGGTGATATAGACATCCACTTCCAGGACATTGGCGCCGGTGGCAATGCCTTTGATCATTGCCGGAATGGTATTCTCCGGCATCAGGCCGCGGGCGCCGCGATGGCCCTCTTTGTAAAAGGCAGGAAATGATTTCGGGATACGGGCCGTGTTCCTGCTGGTGGAACAGGCAGTGAGTACGGCTACTGAACAGAACGCGAGAACAATTTTCATAACGGTATTATTTATACGAATTTTTATCAGTTACGCCAATCCCAGGTGTTCCAGGAACAGCCGGTGCAGCAACATGTCCAGCAGGGCAGCCAGCACGGCGCCAATGATGGGTCCCGCTACCGGGATCCAGGCATAGTTCCAGTCGGGCCCTGCCTTACCCGGGATCGGCAGCCAGGCATGTACCAGCCTTGGTCCCAGGTCGCGGGCCGGGTTGATGGCATATCCTGTGGTGCCGCCCAGCGAAAGGCCGATGGCCCATACCAGGAAGGCGACCGGCAGGGCTCCCAGGGAGCCCATCCCGATAGGCGTGGCATAATCCGCAGTGGGATCAAGCACAGCGCCGGAAAAATGAAAGATCGCGAACAGCAGCACAAAGGTACCGATGATCTCACTCCGGAGATTGGACCATTTGTTCCGTATAGCCGGCGATGTACAGAAAGTGGCCTGCTTCAGGCCCGCATCAGCGGTTTCGGTATAATGATCGCGGTACAGGGCCCATACCCCAAAAGCGCCCAGCATGGCCCCAATGAACTGGGCCAGGATATAAAGGGGCACATCCGCCCAGGGGAAATTACCGGCCACAGCCATAGCCACTGTAACGGCCGGGTTGAGGTGAGCGCTGCTGTAGGGAGTGGCAATAATGACACCTACAAAAACCGCCAGGGCCCAGCCGGTGGTGATCACCATCCAGCCGCCGCCATTGCCCCTGGTCTGTTTCAGGACCACATTGGCCACTACCCCGTTCCCCAACAGGATCATAAAACCGGTACCTATTATTTCTGCCATGAATGCTGTCATGTGTTAATGCGTTAAGGTGAGCAATCGTGTATGTTGTGTATTCTTTATCCTTTGCGTCACTATTCTTCTTCCGCCCATACTTTGGCCGCACGAACGGCACGGCGCCAGCCTTTGATACCGGTATCAATCCCAGGTCCGCCAGCGGCTTCAAAGCGGCGGTTCACCTTCCATTGCTGCCGGATATCGTCAGCACTGCTCCAGAAGCCGGTGGCCAGTCCTGCCAGGTAAGCGGCCCCGATGGCTGTTACTTCGGTGATCTCGGGCCTGACCACGGCTGTTTTCAGCACATCGGCCTGGAACTGCATCAGCAGGTTATTGGCGGTAGCGCCGCCATCTACCCTTAATTCTTTGATGGCGATGCCTGAATCGGCTTCCATGGCCTGCAGTACTTCCATGGTCTGGTAGGCAATGCTGTCCAGCGCCGCCCGGGCCACATGCGCTGCCGTGGTCCCCCTGGTGATGCCTACCATGGTACCCCGCGCATATTGGTTCCAGTGAGGCGCTCCCAGACCGGCAAAAGCAGGCACCAGGTATACCCCACCCGTATCGGCAACAGTAGCGGCCAGGGACTCTATATCAGCTGAAGCATTGATAATGCCCAGCCCGTCCCGCAGCCATTGTACTACAGCCCCGCCAATGAAGATGCTGCCTTCCAGTGCATACTGCACTTCTGTTCCTATCTTCCAGGCTACAGTGGTGACCAGGTTATGTTTTGAAACGATGGGCTGCCGACCGATATTCATGAGCATGAAACAGCCCGTGCCATAGGTGTTTTTTACCATCCCTTTCTCCGTACAGAGCTGCCCGAAGAGGGCGGCCTGCTGATCGCCCGCAATGCCGGCAATAGGGATACTGACCGCAAAAATATGACCGGCCGTATGCCCCACCACTTCACTGGAGCTGCACACTTCAGGCAGCAGGGAGGCTGGTATGTCCAGCAGTTTAAGCAGTTCTTCATCCCAGCTGAGCGTATGGATATTATACAGCATGGTGCGGGAAGCATTGCTGACATCAGTAACATGTACTTTACCGCCGGTGAGGTTCCAGATCAGCCAGCTGTCCACCGTACCGAAGGCCAGCTGCCCGGCTTCCGCTTTTTTGCGGGCGCCGGTAACATTGTCCAGTAGCCATCTTATTTTGGTGGCAGAGAAATAGGCGTCTACTATCAGGCCGGTTTTCTCCTGGATCAGCGGCCCCCACCCTTTGCTGCGGATGGCGTCACAATCAGCAGCTGTGCGGCGGTCCTGCCAGACAATGGCATTGTACACCGGTTCACCTGTGCGGCGGTCCCAGACCAGGGTGGTTTCCCGCTGGTTGGTGATGCCGATGGCTTTGATGGCGGCAGGCTGAATGCCAGCCTTGGCCACAGCTTCAGCGGCTACGGCCAGCTGGGTGCTCCAGATATCGCGGGGATCATGCTCCACCCAGCCGGGCCGGGGATAATGTTGCGGGAACTCTTTCTGGGCCAGGGATACAATGGCGCCCTCCTGGTTGAACAGGATAGCCCTTGAGCTGGTAGTGCCCTGGTCCAGGGAGAGAATGAATGGCTGCATATCGTAGTATTTAGTATAACGGAAATGATCAGTTGCTCAACAAGTATTTTTCGGCAATACTATTATAGGCCGCTACCTGTGCGGCCTGCCAGGCTTCGTCCTTCTCCAGCAGCGGCGCCATGATAGCCGCCACCAGTGGCGCCAGGCGGATACTTTCGGCCGCATCCAGCAGCAGGGCGCGGGTCCTTCGCGCCAGCACATCTTCCACCGTCCTGGCCATTTCACGCTGCACGGCCCAGATCACCTGGGCGGTATGGATCGCTAACTTCTCACTGAGCCATTCCCCGCCGGCTGTTTCCTGCAGTTGCCTGACAGCTGCCGCATCCGTCCCATAAAAAGCGAAAGGTTCCTGTGATTCAGGAACAGCGCCCTGCCACTGTATTCCGGCGCCGTGTACCGGCAGCTGGCGGGTGACAGACCGGGTGACCGGCCAGCCAAGCTCCTGCTCTATCCGGTTGATCATATCCTCGCCCATCCTGCGGTAGGTGGTCCATTTACCGCCCAGGATGGTGAACAGCCTGCTGGCCGACACGTTGATCTTATGGCTGCGCGAGATCTCCCTGGTCTGCCGGCTTTCTCCCTGCGGGGCCGCCAGCGGACGCAGGCCGGCAAATACACTCAGCACATCTGCCCGGGTTGGCGGCTGCGTCAGGTACAGCGCGGCCGTATCCAATATAAAACGGATCTCTTTTTCCAGTGCTACGGGTTCCAGGCAGGCGGATCCCACGGGTGTATCGGTGGTGCCCACTACCAGTTTATCCTGCCAGGGTACGGCAAAGAGTACCCGGCCATCACTGGTCTTCGGGATCATCAGCGCATGGTTACCCGGGTGGAATTTCCGGTCCAGCACCAGGTGAACGCCCTGGCTTACGCGGATACTGCGGGCCGCAGCGGGCTGGTCCATCCGGAGGATGCTGTCTACAAAAACGCCGGTGGCATTGACCACGACTTTTGCCCGGAGTGCATACCGCCTGCCGGTCTCGGCATCCTCGGCCATCACCCCGCATACCTGCTGCTGCCGGTCTTTCTCCAGGCCTGTCACGGTCATATAATTGAGGGCCTGTCCGCCCTTATCAATGATGGTCTGCGCCAGGTTAAGGGCCAGCCGGGCGTCATCAAACTGCCCGTCGTGGTACTGCACCCCGCCGATCAGTCCCTGGGGTTTGATAGTGGGCAGCCAGCCCAGGGTTTCGTTCCGGGATATAAATACGGAGGGCCCCAGGCTGAGGCCACCGGCTATCCAGTCGTACAGCTTCAGCCCAATCATATACTTTACCCTGTCCCAGACGCTGTACAGCGGGATCAGGAAGCGCTGGTCCTTCACCAGGTGCGGGGCGTTGCGGACCAGCAGGCCTCTTTCAATGCTGGCCTCGCGCACCAGGCCTATATTGCCCTGGGCCAGGTAGCGGACCCCGCCATGCACCAGCTTGGTGCTTCTGCTGGAAGTCCCTTTGGCAAAATCATGCTGCTCCAGCACCAGGGTGCGGTAACCGCGGGTCTGCGCTTCCAGCGCAATGCCCAGGCCGGAGGCGCCGCCGCCGATCACTATCAGGTCCCATAAAGGCGTTGACGACAGCTGCTGCAGCTGCATTTCCCTGTAAACCGGTATTGTTTCCATGATGGGTAAACTTGACAAAAAAGATAATCTGTTCCAAAAGAAACTGAAAGCAAATAATTGAATAAATTGACAATAAAAGAAATTATTATCGGCCGGTCCGGGGATGTGACTCAGTTCATCACTGATAGTGATGTTCCTGAACATATTGTAAAACTTCACAAGGCATGGGCCTGGAAGGGGTGGTTGTCCGGCCGCTTAATTTTTTGTACCTTTGCGCCGTGAAAGTATTATTAATTGTATGTATCACCCTCCTTTCATCACTGGTATCTGTTGCTGCCAAGAAAGAAGCCCGGCTTCAATTTCAACGGCAGACGCAGACTGTCATTCGTGTGGGTATACGATCCGTGCCGGTAGACCGGGATGCTGAAACAGTGCGCCTGCCCGGCGTCAGCTGTCCTGCCAGCCAGTGTCACCAGCAGGCCAATGACCATATCCTGGATCAGCAGGTCGTTATCCCGATCATGGCCAACAAAGCGGTACATCCCTACCTGGTCCTTTACCTGACATCCCGTACCCCTTCGCTCAGCCGGTTGCTGCTTTTTCCCAACCACTATTTCTGGTAGGTTCGCCCATAACATATACCTGTGCAGTGGGGCCTGAGGGCCAGCTTTACGAATCGAAAATTTGAATCACAACAGATCAATCTTTCTTGCATGAGTCATTTGCCAGTACTTATCAGTGATCTGGCCCTGATCCTGGGCGCCGCGGCGATCGTTACCCTGTTATTTAAAAAACTGAAACAGCCGGTGGTGCTGGGCTATATCATTGCCGGCTTCTTTGTAGGCCCTTATTTCAACTGGCTGCCCAGCGTGACTGAGCAGTCCAATATCCAGATCTGGGCTGAGATCGGTGTGATCTTCCTCCTGTTCAGCCTCGGCCTGGAATTCAGCTTTAAGAAACTGATCAAGGTAGGGCCTCCGGCCAGTATCACCGCCGTCTTTGAGGTCATCTCCATGGTGGCTGTGGGATATGGTACCGGTAAATTACTGGGCTGGTCCAATATGGACAGCCTCTTCCTGGGGGGGATCCTGTCCATCTCTTCCACCACCATTATCCTCCGCGCCTTTGAGGAGCTGAATGTCAAAACCCAGCGTTTTGCCCACCTGGTATTCGGCGTGCTGATTGTAGAAGACCTGGTGGCCATCGTATTGCTGGTATTGCTGTCTACCCTCTCCCTCAGCCAGGAGTTTGCCGGCCAGGAAATGCTGCTCTCCGTAGGCAAGCTGCTCTTCTTCCTGGTGATCTGGTTTGTATCCGGGATCTTCCTGCTGCCCAGCTTCCTCAAGAAAGCCAAAAAACTGATGAACGAGGAGACCCTGCTGGTGGTTTCCCTGGCGCTCTGCCTGCTCATGGTCTGGTTTGCCGATAAAGTAGGCTTCTCGCCTGCCCTTGGCGCCTTTATCATGGGCTCCATCCTGGCGGAGACCACCCAGGCTGAAAAAATTGAACACCTCGTGAAACCGGTCAAGGACCTGTTTGGCGCTATCTTCTTTGTATCGGTGGGCATGATGATCAACCCGGACACCCTGGTGGATTATGCCGGTCCTATTGCACTGATCTGCGCTATCACCATTGTGGGCAAGATCCTCAGCACCAGCTTCGGCTCCCTGCTGGCGGGACAGCCGCTGCAGACCTCCGTACAGGCCGGTCTCAGCCTGGCGCAGATCGGGGAATTCTCCTTTATCATCGCCACCCTGGGCCTTACCCTTAAGGTCACCAGCGACTTCCTCTACCCCATCGCCGTGGCCGTATCCGCCGTGACCACCCTGACCACCCCCTACCTGATCAGGGGCTCCAAACCTTTTTACAAATGGGTGGAAAGAGTGCTGCCCGCCAAAGTATCGGCTTCCCTGAACAATGCCAGGACAAGGAATTCACATACACTGACCGACTGGAAGCTGGTCCTCCAGTCCAATATCCTGAATATCCTGCTGCTGTCCACCCTGCTGGTCTGTGTAGTGGTGGCCGCCTCGCAGTATGCATTGCCCTATATTATCCAGCATTTCAGTGAAGCGCCCTGGGTAAAATGGGCCACCGCCTTTTTCACCCTGCTGCTGATGCTGCCCTTCCTCTGGGCACTGGCCGGCAAGAACACCCACTCGGAGGCCTATAGCCGGGTGATGGAATCAAAGAATTATACCGCCAGGCTTTACCTGCTGCATTTCCTGCGGCTTTTCCTGGCCTCCAGCTTTATCGGTTTCCTGATGCACCGTTTCTTCTCCTTTGAAGCGGGCGTGTTATCAGTAGTGGTGATTGCCGTGGTAGTGGCCATCTTCCATAAAAGGATCCGGGCCTTCTACGACCGGATCGAGTCCCGGTTCATGTCCAATTTCAACCAGCGGGAAATTGCGGCGGCGGCTAAAAGTCGCTCCGAACTGGCCCCCTGGGATGCGCATATTGTGGAGCTGGAAGTAACCCATGACTCACCCGTACTGGGCAAGACCCTGGCCGAGCTGCACTGGCGCGAGCAGCTGGGCATCAATGTGGTGCTGATCCGCCGGGGTGACAACAATATTCCCGCACCCAGTCGCTACGAGCGGATCTATCCCGGCGATGAACTGTATGTACTGGGCACCGATCCGCAGATCAAGCGCCTGCAGGCCATTATCCGTCCCGTAAGGCATGTGGAGAACCAGGAGCCTGCCGTGAATGAAGTGGTGCTGCGCGAATTTGTGATCGGGGAAAACTCGCCCCTGCTGGACAAGACCATCCGCAGCTCCGGCATCCGGGAAAAGATCAAGGGAATAGTAGTAGGGGTAGAAAGGAACGGCCAGCGCATCCTGAATCCCGAATCCTGGTTCGATTTCCGGGTGGATGATGTGGTGTTTGTAGTGGGAGACGATAAGCTGGTCAATAAGATGCTGAGCAGCGAGAAAGCGGCAGTCTCTTAATACCTCTCGGGCGTTAGTAGCCAGTACCGTTGCTCGCCTCCGGCCAGGGACATGTATTTGTTAGCCTCCGGCTAACCAGCGGATGCAGATCGCCACAGGAAGGACATAGTTGTCAGCAGCCCCTGGTTCGTCCCAAACCTTTATTCAGGCTTTACAACAGCACAGGCTAAATGAATAAAAAATGCCGGCTCCTCCTGAAAGGGCCGGCATTTGTATAAAGTGTTCAACAGGTTTATTTCACCACTTTGATCCCATACGCCAGTAAGCGGATCTCTTTCTTAGGCTCGGTGATAGCATCAATCTCAGCCTGGGATTTTTTGGCGTCCTCGGCATAATGCTGCAGTTCTTTCACGGAAGTGGTCTTGATCTTGGCCTCGCCTTCCAGGACGATGGTCTTACCGATCATATCCATGGGCACAAAAAATGCATAGTCTTTCATTTTGACAAAGGCGGTGGTGCTGTCGTTCACCTGGAGCGACATCCAGCAGCCTTTTTTGGGGCAAACATCCAATACTTTGGCAATCACCTTGGTCTGGATGCTGTCCTGCTGTTCCAGGCGGGCAGGCAGTTGAGCAATATCAATGGCTCCTTCGGCATTGGCGCCGGCGCCATAGGTGGAACCCAGTTTGGCGGGTCCTTTGGGCGGCTGGGCCTGAACTGAGGCAAAAACGGACAGGAAAAGGGCGGCTGCAAGGAATTTTTTCATATAAAATGATGATTTTAACAATGATTAGCACAGAAATCAAAAATGCAGTCACAAAATTAGCCTTTTGTTCTTATCCACACATGTGCATTACCTTATCTTTATACTTTTGTTTTGTAAATGCCTTGTTTTCCTTACCTTTGCAAACTCTTTAAAAGAGTAGCTCATGAACCGTCGGAATTACGATATCGCATTTGTAGGGTTGAAGCCGGGCATCCATGAGTTTGAGTACGAGATAGATGATAAGTTCTTTGTAGATTACCAGGAGCAGGATTTTCGCAACTGCGTGGCCAAAGTGAAACTGGCCCTCGACAAGCAGCATGGCTTTATGCTATTGAAGTTTGAGGTGGGCGGCAAACTGAATGTCACCTGCGATCGTTGCGGCAATGATCTGCCACTGGAGCTCTGGGATGAATTTAATATCGTGGTCAAAATGGTGGAAGATCCGGACCTGATGAACGAGCAGGAAGAAGACCCCGATGTTTATTATATTTCCAAAGGCGAAAGCCATTTAAGGATCGCCGACTGGATCTATGAATTCATCAACCTGAGCATACCGATGCAAAGAATGTGTACGCCCGAAGAAATGGGAGGCCCCGGTTGCAATCAGGAAGCACTGGACGTGCTGAAAAAACTGGATGCCGGAAATAGTGGCGCCGCCAATCCCTTGTGGAAAGGGTTGGAAAAATTTAAAGACCTGGAAGATAATTGATCATTCATAAGTTGTAATAAATATCTGAGTTATGCCCAATCCCAAGAGGAGACATTCTCAACAAAGAGGTGCGAAGAGAAGGACTCACTACAAAGCTGAGAAAGTAACACTGAGCAAGGACAGCACCACCGGCGAGATCCATGTTCGCCACCGTGCTCACGTGAGCGAAGGCAAGTTGTATTATAAAGGAAAAGTGGTTGCTGAACAAGCTCCCATCAAGTAATTTATAATATAAAAGCCTGTTGCCGGAGATGACTATCGGATTAGATATAATGGGTGGAGACTTTGCACCACGCGAAGCGGTGAAAGGTATCCACCTGTATTTATCAGAAACAGCATCGCCGGCAAACCTGTTGGTCACCGGCGATGAAGCACAGATCAATCCTTTGCTGGAAGAATTCAATATTCCCGCCGGCAAGGTTAAAGTAGTGCATGCACCGCAGGTCATCGACATGCACGAGCATCCTACCAAGGCGCTGAAAGAGAAACAGCAGTCCTCCATAGCCATCGGGTTCCACCTGCTGGCCACTGGAAAAACAGACGCTTTTATCAGCGCCGGCAATACCGGCGCCATGCTCGTTGGCGCCATGTACAGCATCAAGGCCATTGAAGGCGTACTCCGCCCCACCATCTCTACCGTGATCCCCAAGGACAATGGTAAGACGGGCCTCCTGCTGGACGTAGGGCTCAATGCCGATTGCAAGCCCGAGCAGCTCAACCAGTTCGCCCTGCTGGGTTCGCTCTACGCCAAACATATCCTCGGCATTGACAATCCCCGTGTTGCCCTGGTCAATATCGGCGAGGAAGAAGGAAAAGGTAATATCCTGGCGCAGGCCACCTATCCCCTCCTCAAAGAGAACAACCAGATCAATTTTGTGGGTAACGTAGAAGGCCGCGATGTCTTCCTCGACAAGGCCGATGTGATGGTTTGCGAAGGCTTCACCGGTAACGTGATCCTGAAACTGGCGGAATCCATTTATGAGATCACGCACGCCAAGGATATCCGTCACGAGTTCCTGGAGCGTTTCAATTTCGAGAACTATGGCGGAACACCCGTACTGGGTGTGGCCAAACCAGTGATCATTGGTCATGGGATCTCCCAGGGCCGTGCATTTTATAATATGATCCTGCTGGCCGAAAAGATGATCGCCACAGACCTCATGGGAAAACTGAAAGCCAGCTTTGAAGCGCAGTAACCCATGAGAAATATTGTCGGTTATCTCCGCAGCTATTTCCAGTCCATCCATCCTGCCGCCGCCCTGCTCACCACCCTGGTGACAGCTATATTCATTGCCATTAACTACAGTCTCCAGCTGGAAGACCGGCTCATGAACATCCCGCATTACGGGATCCGCTTCCTGGCTTTTACGGGCCTATTCTTCCTTGTTTTTGGCAGCGCCTGGGCGCTTCAATATATTTTCCAGCCGCATAAGCTCCGCATCACTCCCTCTTTTTTTGTGCTGCTGTTCCTGGCCCCTGCTGTTTTTGCGTTAAAGGTGACGCTCGACTGGCTCACCCGTGGCATTACCCTGCCCCTTGGCTATCCCTGGAGCCAATACTGGTACATGGTGCTCAACTGGCCGCTCAAATGCGCCGTGGTACTGGGTATCATCCACCTCTACTGGCGGATGGCCAAACGCAGACCGCCCGTGGCCGGACTGCTGTTCCAGCGTTTTAATGCCCGCCCCTACGCCATCCTGCTCCTGCTCATGGTGCCCCTGGTAGCATTCGCTTCCACACAAGCAGATTTCCTGCAGACCTATCCCAAAATGCAGCGGATCGATTTTCTGAAGGACCATGTCTCTTCCATGACCGGCTGGCGCATACTCTATGAAATTTCCTACGGGATCGATTTCCTGACCATTGAGACCTTCTTCCGCGGCTTCCTGGTACTGGCCTTTGCCCGCTATGCCGGCAGGTCCGTTATCTTACCCATGGCCGCTTTCTACTGCGCCATCCATTTCGGCAAACCACTTTTTGAATGTATCAGCTCTTATTTCGGGGGTATGATCCTGGGTGTGGTAGTATACCATACAAAGAATATCTGGGGCGGCCTCATTGTACATCTCGGCATCGCCTGGCTGATGGAGTTAGGTGGCACTATCGGCCAGCTGTACAGCCATTAAGAGCGCAGGAAGAAAAAATAACTACAAACCAGTAAGCCGGATTCTGTTCACCTGCCTAAGCAGGTGTGCTATCATTTATCTGGGCCCGCCATTACTGCCGGGCTCAAGCTGCCTACCCACCCAGTCCCCTTGAGAGTTGCAAAAACCTAAAAAATAAACCCATTGCGAACAACAGGAAAATTTTAAAAGCATTGACGACTTCTTCGGGCGGAACGAGCCGCTCCATGAACTGGTATACATGGCATTTCAGCATGCAAGGTTTACCCGCACTGCATGTTACCATACAATGCCGTGGGCTCTTACCCCACGTTTTCACCTTTTCCGCCGGGCTGCCGGAGCCCTGGCCCAGCGCACTGCGCAAAAGCTCCGGCAACCCGATGGTAGTTATTCTCTGTGGCACTGTCTGTGTACCGTTCCGCATTGCTGCGGGCGGCACCCCGGCGCTTAACCGGTGCATTGCCCTTTGCTGTCCGGACTTTCCTCCCCGGTTTTACCCGAAGCGATAGCACGGTTTGTAGTTAGCTGCAAAATTACTGAATTGCGCACAAAACCTGGCTATATAACCGAAACAGCCAGTGGCGGGAGCCTGTTTTATTCAACAACAAGAGGACGCTGGAAATAACAATCCCCTTTTTCACTTCTCAGCAATACCGTATAACTGCCGGGAGGCAGGTATACCTGTTCTGGTATACGTACATCATCCGCCGCCAGTACTGCAGGCAACAGATCAGCAGAAGGCGATATATGCTTGATGAAGCAGGGCGCCGGGAAGGCTGTCGCCAGTTCCTGCTGCCGGTATATTTCCAGGGTAGCCTGCAAACCGGAAGCACGCAGCAGGGAATCCAGCGGGAAAGCTGCCAGCGCTATTGTACGCAATCCCCTGTCCGGGCCTGTCAGCTGCTCGCCCGGGTAATGATGGATAGTATTGAAGATGTAATGATCGCATTGCATAAAGAGGGCTGTATCAAGCGGCAGCAGGGACTCCTTGCTGACCAGGTAATAACCCGGCGGGAAATCAGTTACAGGCTTCAGTCCACTACTCAGATCGTCCAGGAAGGTCTGGTTGATGGTCACGGCCTCATAGCCGAATTTCACGCGGAGCAGTTCTGCCATGGACATGTTCCTGCCGATACGGCTCTTGTGTTCACTGATATGTCCATAACCGGCATGGACCAGCAACTTGCTGCCGGGATATTTTTCCAGGGCGGCGGCGATATTTTTGGCCTGCTCCCATTCCCGGGAATCATAGCTGCCCGAATCCGAGGTATATACAGTATCTATGTTTACACTGTCTTCATAAGCCAGCAGTGTAAATCCTTTTGCAGCCGCCGTCCTGACCAGGTTGGCAAAAACGGATTCCCGTGTATAGAAGCCGGAATAATAGTTAGCAAATTTCCTGCTGTTGACATCCTGCTGGTGATTCAGGGTTTCCAGCGCCAGCAGATCAAAACCACGCGCCCGGAAACTGTCCAGCAGGCTCTCTGTGAAAGCCCGGTGGCGCCAGTCGAAGTGATTCTCATTGATCATCACTATCCGGCTGTTGCCGATAGCCTTAAAGAGCGTACCCACATAATCCAGCGGCCCGCTGCCGGACAGGGCCTGCCGTACAACCTGTGCCGCACTGTCGGCTTTTCTGCCAGGCAGCAGTCTGGTATCGTATTGCCACAGGTAATGCCTGATCAATGGGAGTTTATGCAGCCGCGCAGCAGCATCGCAGAAAACAGTTCCAAACATCGCCCCTTCGTTTGTTCCGAAAGAGGCAGCCTGCTGAATATTAGCAGTAAGGAAAAGCAGTTGCCGCAGGTAGCAGACGCTTTGACTGGCAGCATCCACCGCCTGCTCATCGGCATGCAGGAACCAGGAAGGCAGCGCCGCAGGAGGAGCAGCCTGCTCATTGCTGCTGTTGAATGGTGGTTGGTTGCTGCTGACCGATCTTTCCGGTTTCAGCGCGCGGCCGCAGCCCGCCAACAGGACCAGTAAAGGGATCAGGATTAGTTTCCCTGCGTTTAACAAGAGACTGTTCATAGTTCAAAATAGATCCATGAATGTACCGAAACCTTTTACGGACTTCCTGCTGCAGGATATATATATTTAAAGCTAATAAAAAGTCTTTTAGACAATTATTATCCGGTACTGCCAGGACGCTGCCGCCCGGGATCTCCCCGGTCTTACACGAAGAAAACATGGATGGCAATCAGCAACGCCCCCAGCAAAAAAGCCTGCGCTGTTGCGCAGGCTTGCCGAATGCTTCTTCCTATAGTGATAATACCCCGATATTGCTTAGTTCAATTCTTTCAGCCACTGCTGCGTATAGACCCTGGCGGCAGTGATGGTCTCTTCACCACAGCGGAAACAACGCTTCCAGTCCCAGCTGCGGGCCTCCAGTTTGGGATCGGCAAACTTCATTTTGTTGCCCGACTTCACCAGCTGTGCATTGAAATTGATATCCGCCGTCAGGTTCAGGAACTCCTGCAGCCGCTTTTTGATCAGCAGCTGGGGATTGGCCGGTAAATGCTCGTTCCACCAGGCCAGCTGCTCCTGGTAGTTTTTCAGCTGGTCCTCATCTATATCTGCCATCTCCAATGCTTCTGCCTGGTACCTGGGATGTTTGGGATCTTTCAGGATGGCCAGTCGTTCCCTCACCTTTTTTAACTCCTCCTCCACCATCTTACGCTGGGGTGCGCCTGCCGGCAGCTGCTTCAGGTATTTTTCACCCTCCGGTAGCTCCATTTCCATTTCTTTGATCTGCTCCTTCACCAGCTGGTCCAGATCGCCGCCAGGTGTTGACGGCTTGCGCTCTTCCCTTGCCTGCTGGTATTTCTCTTTGAATTCCGGGGAAGCAACATATTGCTTAATATAACTCCCCAACTCCCTGACCGCATCCGCCCTTTTGCCGGCAGCCAGTTTACGGATAGCCGGGGACGACAATACCCCTCCTTCAAAATTGCTGAAAATATAACTGCGGGATTCCCGCTCTTCCAGGCCCAGGTCCTTCAGAATATTATTGAAACGGTTATTCACCATTGTAAAGGCCAATAGCGTTCCTGCTATTGCAGCCAGTCCTGCAAACAAGAGTAATTTTTTCACAACCGGGATAATTAAAATGAGTAATGCACAAATGTACCCGGTTGGCAGGCGGACAGGAAGGGCTTGGGTCCCAGCCGGCGATTGCAGCTATTTAACCCGCAGAAAACAGGACCGATATTTTTTTAAAGCATTTGGGACGAACCTATGCTGCCGCATTCGGTTACCTGCTGCACAATGCCTGGAACAGCTTGCCGTGGCAGGTGCGGTTACAGCAATCAACATGCTGGCAGGAACAGGAAAAAGCATTTTTGGGACGAACCAATATTGTCCCTGCGGAATCCATCTTAGTACTGGAAATAGATCTCTGTGGCGCCGTAGCCATAGGCCGAATGGTACTGGTTCACGAAGGTCCTGACCTCTTTCCGGAGCCGGAGTATCTCATGGATCTCATCACGCAGCTTGCCGCTGCCCAGTCCATGGATGGCCACCAGGCTGGGCCGGTGGTGGGCAATAGCCAGCTCCAGGTATTTTTCAAAGGTCTTGAGCTGAAGGGTGAGCATTTCAAAATTATCCATCTTTTCGGGCTCAAGCGCCAGCTTTTCAATATGCAGGTCAATCTCAGCTTTGGCGGGTTCCAGGTGCTGGCGGGCATGGGCCGCATCATATACTTTATACCCCTTGCTGATCAGCGGGCTCACATCCACCACATTCTCTACCCTGGCCGGGTAGTTCTCAAAAAGGCGGTAAGAGAAAGTGGCTTCGCCTTTCTGTTTCAGCTCTTCAATGCGGGCAAAGACCTGCTTGGCTTTCAGCTTGAGACCGGCCTCGTAGTAGTCGGCCCGGTTCTTATCCGGCGTTATAAGAGAGAACTCGAAAGAAAAATTGGGACTATCGTTCAGGTTCTCAAAAGGAATATCATGCAGGTAAAAATCCTCGAAGGGATGTACCGTATTGTTGAGCTCAAATTCAGGCTCCCCGGCATATTGCAGGGTATACTTGAATTTATAGCCGGAATGGGTGCGGTTGATAAGGTGGATCTTCAGATCGTCCACCACATCGTCCCCGAAATCATCGGCATGCATCACGGGGATAAAGGTGAGCCAGATGCCGTCGGCCACTTTTTCGGAGACCTTCTTTTTCTCCCGCGGAATATCTTCAATGAATTTTTTGGGCGCTTTCTTTTCGGGCACCACTTTCTTTTCCGTGAACCATTTGAAATAAGGGAAATCCAGCTGATCGGTATAGGCCGGGAATTTTACCCCCCTGACTTCCACCATGACCATCTTATTGTTGATGATGTCAATCACCTCTCCTTCCTCATTGGAATGCAGCACTACTACCTTATCGCCTATCTGAAATTTCATACCCCTGAATAATAATAGATTGTTAGTTCAATACCGGACCAAGAGGTCCGGCTGCAAAGATACAACGGGTTTTAGAATTTGTTAAGTCTGAAGGATAAACCGGTGTATTTCAACATGGACAGACGGACCTGCGCTAAGGCTATGGCCTTTTAATGGTCCGGAACACCTGTCAGCAGTGCTATTGAAATAAATCCAGCAGCCACTACAGCGAAAAATCCGCTGAGAGCAGCAGCTCCAGCTCCTTTTCCATATTGGCCCGGGCTTGGGCCTCGTGGGACTGCCGGAACTCCGGTGTATGGAACAGGACCGGTGCGCGGAGCGAGTTCTGCAGGAACTTACGCCGGCCGCTCTTATACAGCATTTCAGGATAGATATGGTATTCCTTGCGGACCTGCCGGATATAGTTCAGGTACTCCGGCCAGGAAGCGCCCAGGATGGCCATGTCAAAATCCAGGAAAAAAGCAGCGTCCTGGTCTCCGGTGAGCGCCGGCGGCAGGCAGTGCAGGTGTGTGGCATCAATATACAGCTGAAGCTTTTCTGCAACGGCAGCGGAGACCTTCAGGTCTTTGAACCGCTTGCCCGCCAGGGCGGCGCTGCGGGCCTCATTGTCCGTGCGCCAGACATTGTAAATGATATCATGATACAGGATAGCCGCGGTCACCAGTTGCAGGTCCGCCAGGCTGCTGCGGAAAGCATCCGCATAATCCAGCAAAGTCCGGATATGCACCAGTGTATGGTAATGACGACCGGAACTGCTGTATTTCCGGAATAATTCATGCAGGCATTTATCCGCCAGCGCCGGGTCAGCCTTATAAGCTGTCATCAGCCCGGTCCATTTTTCCTGCAACCAGGGGTCTACTGCGATCATGATATTGCCAGTTTGCTCTTCCTGTACCCGTACAGGAAGTAGATCATAAGCCCTAAGCCCATCCAGCAAAAGAACCAGATCCAGCTCTCGGCAGGGATCTCTATCAGAAGATACGCGCAGCACAGCACACCAAGGATGGGGATCAGGGAGAAATTTTTAAGGAAGGTGGCCACGCTGAGAACTGCGGCCAGCAACAGGTATACCAGGAACAGTATCTCCGTCAGGCTATCGCCTTTCAGGTTCTGCAGATCGTGCAGGGCCCGATCCTTACTGGCTACCAGGAATATAATATACAGTACAGGTACTATGAACTTACCGTTGATATAAGGCAATTTGAAGCCCTGCCTGTTCTCTACTTTTGGCAATAGCAATACCCCACCGGATACCAGCACAAAAGCAAAGAGCGTACCGATGCTGGTCAGGTCCGTCATCCGCGAGCTCTGCATGAACAGCGCAGGTACAGCTACCAGGATACCGGTTACAATGGTAGAGAACCAGGGGGTCTGGTACCTGGGATGCACTTTCCCAAAAGCTTTGGGCAGCAGGCCGTCCCGGCTCATGCTCATCCAGATCCGGGGCTGGCCCAGCTGGAATACCAGCAGTACGCTGGTGGTAGCCACTACAGCACTGATATCCACAATGCGGCTGATCCAGGGCTGACCTACCCTTTCAAAAACAAAGGACAGCGGATCATTTACCTTGAGTTCGGAGAAAGGCACCATGCCCGTCAGCACCAAGGCTATCAGGATATAGAGTCCGGTACAGATCAGTAAAGAATAGATCATCCCCCGCGGCATATCCCGCTGCGGGTTTTTGCATTCTTCCGCCGTGGTGGAAATAGCATCAAACCCGATATAGGCATAGAATACGGCCGACACCCCTTTCAGCACCCCTTCCATCTTGTTAGGCAGGAAAGGATCCCAGTAGGAAGGCTCCACAAAAAAGCAGCCTATGATGATCACAAAAATGATCACCGCTATCTTGAAGACCACCATGAAATTAGCGCTGCGCTTGGTTTCCTTGATACCTACATAGGTGAGGTAGGCTACCAGCGCCACAATGATAAAGGCAGGTAGGTTAATGATGAACCTTCCGCCGAAAAGCTGGGGCGCATTGTTCCAGGCGTCCAGGATATACTGCATGGCAGCCGTTACCGGCTTGCCTTCAGCTATAGACTGCGTTGTAGCCAGGAATGCTTTTTCAGCCGTGGCCGGATCCGTAGTAAGCCAGCCGGGCAGGTGTATGCCAACAGCCTGCAGGAGGTTATTGAAATAGGTGCTCCAGGAAATAGCCACTACTATATTACCGATGGCATATTCCAGGATCAGGGCCCAGCCAATGATCCAGGCCACCAGCTCACCAAAGGTTACATACGCATAGGTATAAGCGCTGCCGGCGATAGGCACCCTGCTGGCAAACTCGGCATAACAGAGGGCCGAGAAACCGCAGGTAATGGCCGTGATCACAAACAACAGGGAGATACCCGGTCCGCCGTCAGCGGCTGCAGATCCAATAGTTGAAAAAATTCCGGCGCCCACCACCGCCGCAATACCCATGAAGGTAAGGTCCCGGACTGTCAGGATCTTGCGAAGGCCGGAATGGCCATGCGCATCGTCTGTCACTCCTTCCGCTGCATCTTTAATGATCTTATCAATGGACTTCTTACGAAACAGGGAACCTGACATATGTTGGTGATGGGGTTTTTGATTAAGCGGTTAAATTAGTAAAAAAATGGTTAATACTCCCGCTGAACAAGAAAATGTGCCAGCGCTTCCAAAGGTTTTTTGCGGTCTGAAACAACCGCAATCTCTTCCAGGTGATGAAAAGCGGATCGTATATATTTTTCTTTCAGGTCAAAAGCCCATTTATCCACCCCGCAGCCCCGGAATATCTCCAGCACCCGGTCTACCTTATCCGGCGGGTTCTGCTGCAGCAGTTCCCGGAGGTCCTTTTGCTGGGGACCGGTGCAGGTCTCCAGGGCATTGATCAGCAGGAAAGTCTTCTTGTTGGCCAGGATATCCCCGCCCACCTGTTTGCCAAATTTAGCGGGATCGCCAAAAGCATCCAGGTAATCGTCCTGGATCTGGAAGGCAATGCCCAGCTCACGGCCAAAAGCATAGAGGTGCTGCAGGTTGCGCTCGCCGGCCCCGCCCAGGATACCGCCCATCTGCAGGCTGGCGGCCAGCAGGACGGAGGTCTTGAGGGTGATCATGTGCAGGTAATCTTCCAGCGCCACTTTTTCCTGTTGTTCAAAATCCATGTCCAGCTGCTGGCCTTCGCAGACCTCGCGGGCGGTACGGTTGAACAGGAACATGATCCTTTTATGGAATTCAGAACGTACTTTGATCAGGTGGTCATAAGCCACTACCAGCATCACATCGCCTGCCAGCAGGGCTGTGGCCGGGCCGTACTTTTCATGTACGGTAGGCATATTGCGGCGCAGGGGCGCCTTGTCCATGATATCATCATGGATCAGCGTGAAATTATGGAACAGCTCTATGGCTGTAGCCACTTCCCAGGCGTCCGGCAGGATCTCGTCGAAAAGCTCATTGCCCATCAGGCAGAGCACCGGCCTGACCCGCTTACCGCCGATGCCCAGGAAATATTCATTGGCATCATAGAGGTTGGCAGGCTGCTCCGGGAAATGTCTTTGACTGAACCGCTGGATAAAAGCCGCGGACAGGGTTTCAAAACTTTGCATGGTCCTATGGTTTACTGCTTGTCCTTTCGTTTGGTACCGGATCTTTTCTTCTCCGTTTTCTTCTCTTTTTTGGCGCCGTTGCGGGATTCTTTTTCTTTCCGGCCCCTGCTGTCCTTCGGCGCCTGTCCCCTGGACGCTGCATGGCCCTGTCCGGAGCCTTTGGGCGCCGGCCCGGACGGGTTGACGGTCTGGCTGCCGGTACCGGCTTCGGCCATGCCGGCGGCAATCACCCACTCATAATCCAGCTGGCGCTTGGCCAGGTTGGCGGCAATGACCCTGATCCGGACCTTATCGCCCATGCGGAACTTTCTGCCGCTCCGCATGCCGGCCAGGCTGTAATCGCCTTCTATCAACCGGAAATCATCATATTCCAGCAGGCTGTTGATGCTCACCAGCCCCTCACATTTATGCTCGATGGTCTCTACCCAGAAGCCAAAGGCGGCCACGCCGCTGATCACCCCATCAAACTCTTCACCCAGGTAGGCCTGCATGTATTCCACCTGTTTGTATTTGTTGGAAGCCCTTTCGGCATCCATGGCGCTGCGCTCCCGCTCACTGCAATGTTTGCATTTCTGCTCCATCTTCTTGTCCGGCTGCACCGTGCCCCGCAATACATCGTCCAGGATCCGGTGGACCAGGATATCCGGGTAACGACGGATGGGCGAGGTGAAATGACAATAGCTTTCAAAGCCCAGTCCGTAGTGACCAATATTCTCAGAGGTGTAAATGGCTTTGGCCATGGTACGGATGCCCAGCTGTTCCAGCACATGCTGCTCCGGTTTGCCCTGCACATCTTTCAGCAACTGGTTGAAAGAGGCGGCAATGGTCTCGGGCGATTGCAGGTCGAAGCTATGCCCATATTTCCGGGCAAACTCCACAAAGGGCAATAGTTTCACTTCATCCGGCGTATCGTGTACGCGGTATGGGAAAGGGATATCTTTTTTGTTGACCTTCACTTTGGACACATCTTCGGCCACATAGCGGTTGGCCAGCAGCATGAATTCTTCGATCAGCTGGTGGGCCTCCTTGCTTTCCTTGATCACAATGCCGATGGGCTTACCGGTTTCATCCAGTTTGAACCGCACTTCCTGGGAGGAGAAATTGATAGCGCCTTTTTTGAACCGTTGCTTGCGCAGTTTCTGGGCCAGGTTGTTCAGCAGCAGGATCTCGTCCATGTACAGGCCCTCTCCTTTTTCAATGATCTCCTGCACTTCTTCGTACGCAAAGCGGTGATCGGAATGGATCACGGTGCGGCCCAGCCAGTGGTGTTTGATCTCGCCTTTGGGCGTCATCTGGAAGATGGCGGCAAAAGTGAGCTTATCCTCGTTAGGACGCAGGGAGCAGAGCTCATTGGATATCCTTTCAGGCAGCATGGGCAGCACGCGGTCCGGCAGGTATACGGAAGTGGCGCGGTTGTAGGCCTCATCATCCAGGGCCGTGCCGGGTTGTACATAATGACTGACATCCGCAATATGGACGCCGATCTCATAATAGCCATTTTTCAGGACCCGGAATGAAAGGGCGTCGTCAAAGTCTTTGGCGTCAACAGGGTCAATGGTGAAGGTGAGGATATCCCGGCAGTCCTTCCGAACGGCTATTTCGGCCGAGCCGATGGTATCGGGGATCCGTGCCGTTTCTTCTGTTACTGCTTCGGGGAACAGCAGGGGGAAGCCGTTCTCCATCAGGATCTCTTTCATAGCCAGGTCGCCCTCATTACCGGGGGTCATTAACTGGACCACTTCTCCCACGGGCTTTTTATGGGGCTCCCATTCTGCCAGGCGAACGATCACCCGGTCGTTATGACTGGCCCCGTTCAGCTTATCCGGCGGGATAAAAAAATCGGGCATGGGCTTGTCTACGTCGGCCACAAAAAAGGCCACGTTCCTGCCCAGTTCTATTTTGCCGAGGAATTCTGTTTGTTTGCGCTGCAGTACCTGGATCACTTTTCCCTGCGAGCGGCCGGACTGGCTGCTGCCGGAAACGCTGACCCTGACTGTATCGCCATGGAGGGCGGTATTGAAATCGTTAGGACGCACCAATACATCGTTATCTCTTCCATCCACTATCACATAGCCCATTCCCGAACGGGTAATGTCCAGCCGTCCTTTGACAGCATTCTGTGCAGCGGCACTTCTTTTTCTGTTTTTCTTCTGGTGTTTTTTGCTCATGAGTACTATTTAACTCCTTAAGCTTCTTGCAAAATGAAAGCCACATTTCCATTGTCACCGGGTACAGTGACTACTCATCAGGCAGGCAACTTAAAAGCTGCAATGAAATTAGTGATTAAATCAGTAAATAATGGTTCTTCGCCGAAGAGGAACTGCATCTCAATGGGGAGTACGTAAACAGGCAGTTCTTTCAGCTGTTGTTCAAATTTCATCAGCCTGACCGCATCTTTTTCGGTGGTCAGGATGATCTTGTCGGGGGCGTTAATGTGCTGGAACCTTTTGACAATCTCTTTCAGGTCGTCAATACTGAATATATGGTGGTCGCTATACAGGATCTCGTAATAGGTGGCCGCCGTTTCCTGGAGTTGCCTTTTGAGGGGGTCCGGGTTGGCGATACCGCTCACCAGCAGCACTTCCGTGCCTTCCTGCACGGACCGGGTTTCCCGGCTGATGATATGATAGGGCTGTCCGTAACGGATGGTGCTGAAGAACAGGTGCTGCCCGGGCAGGGGCCTGATCTCTTTACGGATAGCTTCTTTTTCAGTGGGTTCCAGGGTAGCGGGGCATTTGGTCACAATGAGCAGATCCGCTCTTTTGGCGCTCCCCTTTTCATCGCGCAGGTCGCCTGTTGGCAGGAACCAGTCGCGGGTAAACAAATTGTTATAATCCGTCAGCAGGATATTAAAGCCTGCTTTTACGGAGCGGTGCTGGAAAGCATCATCCAGCACAATCACCCGGGTATCGGGCCTGTCATGCAGCAGTTGCGGGATGGCCACTATCCGCTCCTCTCCTACTGCTACCGTTACTTCGGGAAATTTGAGGTGGAACTGCATAGGTTCGTCCCCAATTTCCAATGCCGTTGACTGGGGACCGGCCAGTGCATAGCCCCGGGTCTTCCGCTTGTATCCCCTGCTCAATACCGCCGCGGGCTGCCGGTTGCGCAGCCATCTCAGCAGGAACTCCACCATGGGCGATTTACCGGTACCGCCGGCGGAGAGATTGCCTACACAGATAATGGGTATATTGAAGGAGGAGGATTTCAGTACGCCTTTATCAAACAGCCTGTTCCGCAGCCATACAATTGCACCATACAGCAGGGAGAAAGGGAACAGCAGCATGCGTATGGGACGTAAAAGAGGCGCATTAAAATTCATAAATACGAAACGGGGTGATACAAAAATCTAAAGGTACATCAAATTGATCGATGTCCGTGATGGAATCAACCGCCTCAAAGAAGGAGAACCCCACCTTGGGCAGGTCCGGCCGGCAGCGGGCCAGGAAGCGGTCATAATAGCCTTTGCCATAGCCCACCCGGTAACCCTGCTTGTCAAAGGCCACCAGTGGCACAAAGACCAGGTCTATATCAGCAGGTGGTACAATGATCTCACTGACGGGTTCCGGCACATTGAACCTGTTCTTCAGGAAAAGGCCTCCCTTCTCCACCAGGCAGGCTTCCATGCCATGCCCTTCGGTCTCTACCCTGGGCAGGGCCAGCTGCATAGCGGGATGTGCATGCCGGACAATATCTTCACAAACGGCAATATCAAACTCATGCCGGTTGACCATGGGAAAATAAGACAGGAGGTAACGAACCGCCGGCAGGGGCAGTTTTTTAAAGTTGAATGCCATCAATGCTATCTGCTGCTGAAACTCTTCTTCGGGCATATCCATCCTGCGTTGCAGGTACTCTTTCCGTAGGGTGTTCTTTGTCATAAATAGGCTTTCAGCTGCTGTTTGAGGGCTGCTGCCTGTGTTGCTACAAATTGCGGGTTGCTGCTGTTGGTAAATGGAATGGAAGCTATCCGGGGAATACCTGTCCACTGGACAATCTCTTCTTCATAATCGAGGTACTGGTCGTTGAAGATCCAGCCGATGACCGGCAATCCCATTTCCCGGCATACCCGGGCGGTGAGCAGGGAGTGATTGATGCTGCCGAGATAGTTCCGGCTTACCAGCACCAGCTTCGCCTGCATTGACCGCGCAAGGTCTGCCATAAAAAAAGACCTGTTCAGCGGTACCAGCAATCCACCGGCGCCCTCGATGATCAAATTACGATTTATTACCGGAATGTCCGAACAAATTTTTTGCATCGATAATTCAATCCCTTCCTGCCGGGCTGCAATATGCGGAGAGGCCGGCAGCTGCAGCCGGTAGGACTCCGGGTGTACCTGACAGTCAGTCCCTTCCAGCATGGCTTTTACCCATTCACTGTCCGTTCCGCCTTCCAGTCCGGCCTGTACCGGTTTCCAGTAATCGGCGTCCAGGGCGCGGGCCAGGATGGCGGATACCATTGTTTTTCCCACACCGGTGCCAATACCCGTTACAAATAGTTGCATAGTGGATAGTTTACAACCGCCCGGACAGGCGCTTATTTATTGACGAAGATGCTGAAGATGGTAGTCCCATAATTACGGGCCGTCACAAACTGCGTGTACTGCTCATAGTTATTCCGGGGAGTATGCTCCAGCACAAACCAGCCATTGGGTTTGAGCAGCTTCTTTTCCCGGACCTTTTTGGGCAGTTCATCAATGGTGTTGAGTGCATAGGGCGGACCGGCAAAAATAAAATCGAACTGCTCCGTACACAGTTCCAGGAATTTGAATACCTCCATTTTCACCACCCTGAAATTCTCCAGCTTCAGTGATTCCGAAGTCTTGCGGATGAACTCATACATGGCCGTATCCTTTTCCACAATGGTCAGGTCCATGGCGCCGCGGGAAGCCAGTTCATAACTGATGCTGCCGGTACCCCCAAAGATATCCAGGGTCTTGAGCTGGTCAATCTCCAGGTTGTTCTCAATGATATTGAACAGTCCTTCCTTGGCCACATCAGTAGTGGGCCGGGTATGCGGCATTTTACCGGGCGGGCTGATCCGCCGGCCACCGTGCTCTCCCCCGATTATACGCATAAGGCCATTTTCAGCAGTGGTGAAAAATAATGAGCCGGGTAGGCCGAGAACAGTTCGTCCAGGCGGGCATCGCCGGGGACCTGGTCCCATGCGGGCTCACTGAAGTATTTAAGCAGCTCCTGGTACAGGATCGATTGTTCGTCGATCAGACCGGAGACCTGCAGCTGCAGTTTTTCCGGGTCAATGCCAAACTGCTGGCAAAGGGCCAGCAGGTGGTAGGATACATCCTCCGGCGTATGGTAGGCATAGGTCTGGGCCAGCAGCAATCCCTGCTCCCTGAAGGCCAGCACCACCATGCGGTCTGCGGCGATGATCACTTTAAAGGTATCGCCGCTGAGGGTTTCCTTATCAACGCCCGAGAGCAGCAGCGTATAGTAGTGCCAGTATTTACCGGCAGCAAATTTCTGTTGCAGCAGGGTATGTGCTTCCCGGGGAATACGATAGACATTATACAGGTTCCAGTCCGGTACTTTTTCACTCAGTAACAGTCCCTTGCGGGCGTTGCCGTAGACCAGCTCCGTCACCGGCTTGTTGAGGTCCATATGGAAGATTTTTTCCGGCAGCAGGTTGCTGTCCGAAAAATGATAGATCAGGCAGGCTTCCCGGAAAGGCTGTTGCAGCAGTTCATCGCCCGCCAGTATTTCCTGCAGGGCTTCCATAGCCGGTTTGCCGGGAATGAAGTCCAGGTTATACTGACGGAACCCGATAAAAAGCTGCTGTTGGCGGTCGTACAACACATAGCTGAATAATTGCTCCCCTACTTCCATCAGGAGCAGGTGCTTATGCAGGTCTTCCGGGACCGGGTCCGCGGGGATGATATCGAAGGTTGCTTTCACCATAATTTACGGGTGCAATGATACATAATTTTACCGGTTTGTCTAACAGCCCGCGCCGGAAGCGGGACTTGCAGCGCTACCGCTTGTGGGCCCGGGCAGGATGGCATCAATGCTGACCAGCCTGCCTATTGCAGGCTTTTGAGCAGGCTGCGGGCTTTATCTTTCAGCGATGCATCACCCGCGGAAGCATTGGGTAATTGCAGCATGGCTTCCAGCAGGCTGATGGCTTTTGCGGCTTCCTTGTTACGTTCCCGGCAACGGGCCAGCTCATAATAGTTCAGCAGGAAATGCGGGTTGAGCTGTTTGCTGCGTTCAAAATGGCTGATGGCTTCTTCCAGGCTGGCAGGCGGCAGGGCTTTAAAAGCTACTTTCACCAGCCACCGTTCCAGGGCGCTGAGATCACTCACTTCATAATGCCATTTGCCCAGCACATGGTAGCCTTTATAACTGTTGGGATCAAGCTTTATAGCCTTCAGGGCGTATTCCCGGATATCTTTGACGGCTTTTATCTTTTCTTCCCCGGATTCAATCAGGGCGCGGCGGCCCATAGCGGCGGCCATTACAAAGTTAGCCTCCGCACTATTGGGGTCCGCCTGCAAGGCCTGGCGGGCATATTGTTCAGCGGAGCGGTAATATTCCTTTTGCTTGTCTTTGGCGCCCTGCCGTTCTCCCAGGATATTGTACAGTTCACTGGTCCTGCATAAGGCTGCCAGGTGACGCGGCTCCTGCTGCAGTACCTGGAGATACGCCTGGAGGGCCTCCTTTTCCTGGAAAGCCTTCTCGGCCTGCCGGGCTTTGGCCAGCAGGACATTGACATCCTGTGCCAGCAATGCAGCAGGCAGCAGCAAACAAACGAGGAACAGGGGGTGAGCCCATCTGGCGATAATCATGCAGGACATGCCGGCAAAATAAGGGCCATTTCCTAATTGGCAAAACGCTTTTGCAGGGTGATCCCGATCTTTCCCTGGAAACCTTCAATGGGCGGCTCCAGTTTGTAGATGGAAAGGGTGACCCCGGTGGTAAAGGGGTACTGGTGTTTGATGCGACGGACAATACCTTCCGCCACTTTTTCCAGCAAAGGAGTGGGAATAATCATGCGTTGTTTAACGATCTCAAAGATCTCCACATAGTTGATGGTATTCTTCAGGTCGCTGAACTGGGTATCAGCTTCCTCATAATCAACTTTAATATTCACTTCGTAGGGGCTGCCCGTTCTGTCCTCGCCTTCATAGATACCATGATAGGCGTGGAAGCGGAGCTGCAGTAATTCGATAGTTACCATAAAAAAAATTTGGCCAGGCCCTTCAACAGGGCCGGCCAAATTAGCTATTTAAATAGAAACCCTATGTTATTTTATCGTGTGCTAAGGCATATGGGACGAACCAATAAGCCCCTAAGCCACTGAACCAATGCTTATAAAACTATACTACGCCTTTGGCCGACAGGTAGCGCTCGGCGTCCAGGGCGGCCATACAGCCACTGCCCGCGGCTGTTACTGCCTGGCGGTAGATCTTGTCCTGTACGTCACCGGCGGCAAATACGCCTTCCACATTGGTTTTGGAAGTACCGGGGACGGTCTTGATATAACCGGCCTCATCCATATCTATCCAGGGTTTGAAAACATCAGAATTGGGCTGGTGACCGATGGCCACAAAGAAACCACTGACAGGAATGGTTTCAGTAGCGCCCGTCTTTACATTGCGGATGCGTACGGAATCCACTTTGTTCTCACCGCAGATCTCGTCGGTCTCGCTGTTCCAGTACAGTTTGATATTCGGCGCCTGCTGCACTCTTTCCTGCATCACCTTGGAGGCGCGCATCTCATCGCGGCGGACAATCATGTGTACATTAGTAGCCAGCTTGGACAGGTACATGGCTTCTTCGGCAGCAGTGTCGCCGGCGCCAACGATAGCCACTTCCTTGTTACGGAAGAAGAAACCGTCACAAACAGCGCAGGCGCTCACGCCAAAACCGTTGAGCCGCTGTTCGCTTTCCAGGCCCAGCCATTTGGCGGAAGCGCCGGTGGCGATGATCACGGCATCAGCTTCAATAAGCTTTTCATCATCTATCCAGACCTTGTGGGGCTGGGTGGAGAAATCAACTTTGGTAGCCAGTCCAAAACGGATATCGGCGCCCATGCGGGTGGCCTGCTTCTCAAAATCGACCATCATTTCAGGGCCCTGTACGCCATCGGCATAACCGGGATAGTTCTCTACTTCAGTAGTGATAGTGAGCTGACCACCGGGCTGGATGCCCTGGTAAAGGATGGGTTTCATATTGGCCCTGGCTGCATAGATAGCAGCGGTATAACCTGCGGGGCCCGATCCTATGATTAAACAGTGTACTTTTTCGCTTTCCATAAAATCAATCCGTTTGTAATAAAGAAATCTGGCAAAAATAACAGCATTTCGGTTAAGAAAGCGTCAACAGGACAAACTGGTGAGTTTACTGTGTATAACCCTGTGAACAAGGGACATACTGATGACAAAAGGCCGCAAAAAAGCCCCGGCGGTTCCATCCATGCCGGGGCTTCACAAATTCAAATACTCTTACTAACCTAAATATGCTTTCAGCGCATTGCTGTAACGTGCTTTCTGGAGGCGTTTGATGGCGCGTTCCTTGATCTGGCGGATACGTTCTTTGGTAAGATCATATTTCTGACCGATCTGTTCAATGGTCACGCCGTTCTCGCCGTCAAGACCGAAATAAGCATTCACGATCTCTGCTTCGCGGGGGCTGAGGGATTTCAGCACGCGGCGGATCTCGTTGCGGAGAGAATCCTTCATCACGTCATCATCAGTATCATCTCCGCCTTCCAGCAGGTCGCCCATGGCTACGTCCTCTGCTTCATGCACGGGTGCATCCAGGGAGGTGTGACGGGTATTGCTCTGGAAGATATTGTTGATCTCGGTTTCGCTCATTTCCAGTAACTCGGCCAGTTCTTCTGTGCTGGGTTCGCGCTCATGTTCCTGCTCGAACGCCATATAAGCTTTATTGGCTTTGTTGTAAGTGCCGATCTTATTCTGCGGCAGACGGACCAGACGGCCCTGTTCAGCCAGCGCCTGTAAGATAGACTGACGGATCCACCATACAGCGTAAGAAATGAATTTAAAGCCTTTCGTTTCATCAAAACGCTGGGCGGCTTTGATCAGACCCAGGTTACCTTCATTGATAAGGTCGCTCAGGGAGAGGCCCTGGTGCTGGTACTGCTTAGCCACAGATACCACGAAACGCAGGTTCGCCTGAACCAATTTGTCTAATGCCTTCTGATCTCCCATCTTGATCCGCTGGGCCAGTACAGTCTCCTCTTCGGGAGTAATCATCGGGATCTTAGAGATCTCCTGAAGATATTTTTCAACTGCCTGCGAATCGCGATTGGTTATCTGGGTAGCAATTTTGAGCTGTCTCATACTCTGAATTAAAATAAAATTATTACTGATCCGTAACAAAGGGTACAGTACATCAAATCAACATCAATAAGACTTAGAAAGTTTAGGAGAAGTTGCAAAACGCCTGTAAACAAGCTGTTAAGATGCCGTAATCCCGTCCAGTACTGTCTGCAAAAATAACATGCAAACTCCAAACCTCATAGCCCCTGTGGATAAAATGGAGGCTGAAAAAGGTTTTCCCCAGGCCCTGATAACTGGTCGTTTGACCGTAACCGGGGCCATCCTGCTGACGAGAGCGGCACTGGGACTACATAGTACCCATTTATACCATTGCAAATCCAGTGCCCGTTTTTAGTATTAAAATGATGTTAAAAAAATCTTAAATACTTGAAACTGCCTGTTTTGAAGCAGGTTTCAGGCCGGAAGCGGGTATAAAATGGGTTAATAAACGATGATTTCCCCGGCTGCATGCAGCTGCAGCTCCTTTTTATCAGCCGCTTCTACCCTGCCCACGATCTGGCCATGGATACCCAGGCTTTGCCCCAGGGAGATCATCTTAGCCGCTGTGGCTTCGTCGGTAAAGACTTCCAGGCGATGGCCCATATTGAAGACCTGGTACATTTCGCGCCAGTCGCTCCCCGAGGCTTCTTTGATCAGGCTGAAGACCACGGGTGGTTCAAACAGGTTATCCTTGATGATCCGGAACTCGCCCGGCAGGTATTTCATGCATTTGGTCTGCCCGCCGCCACTGCAATGGATCAGGCCATGGATAGCCGGCAGGTGTTCGGCAAACAGGGCCTTGAGCAGGGGGGCATAGGTCCTGGTAGGGCTCAGCAGCAGCTGGCCGATGGTCAGCGTGGCCGCGTCCGCAGCCGAGGGCTGCCCAATATTACCGGGCTGGTAATGACCGGCAGGGACCTTATCCGTGAGTTTCCAGGGACCGATATAGACCACTTCGCTGGCGAGACTGGCCTCAAAAGTCTCCGGGAACTGCCCGGCGTAGAATTTATTCAACATATCGTGGCGGGCGCTGGTAAGGCCGTTGCTGGCGATGCCGCTGTTATAGGCCTGCTCATAGCTGGCCTGGCCGGCACTGCCAAAGCCTACGATCACATCGCCGGCCTGGATCTTTTCATTGGTGACCAGCTGGTCCTTGGGCCAGCGGGCGGCCATGGTGCCGTTCACGGCAATGGTGCGGACCACATCCCCTACGTCGGCGGTCTCACCACCCAGGTACTGGATGCCTACCCCGTATTTTTTCACCTCGTCAAAGAATTCCTGGGTACCGTTGATGATGGTTTCCAGGACCTCGCCGGGGATCAGTTTTTTATTGCGGTCAATAGTGGAGGAGAACAGGAGGTTATCATGGATCCCTACGCAGAGCAAGTCGTCCAGGTTCATCACAATAGCGTCCTGGGCAATGCCTTTCCAGACGGACAGATCGCCGGTCTCTTTCCAGTACAGGTAGGCCAGGATGCTCTTGGTGCCTGCTCCATCGGCATGCATCAGGTTGACCCATTGCTGATCCCCGGTCAGGAAATCCGGGTAGATCTTGCAGAATGCGTAAGGGTATAAACCTTTGTCGAGCTTTTCCGTTGCTTTATGTACTTCTTCCTTTTGTGCGGAGACGCCACGTTGTGAATATAAACTCATAGGGCGCAAAGCTAAAAAAAGAATTCACTCATTTGACCTAAATTCGCCCCGCAATATGAAAGTTTACCAGTCCACGGAGGATATCCCGGTCTTCAGGCAGGCAGTGATCACCATCGGCACGTTCGACGGCGTACACCTGGGCCACCAGCAGATCCTGGCGCAGCTGAAGGCGGAAGCAGGCCGTATAGGCGGCGAAACGGTGATCGTCACCTTCCACCCACACCCCCGCAAAGTGGTGGCCGGCAACCGCCAGCCCATCCTGCTGATCAATACCATTGCGGAAAAGATCAGCCTGCTGGAGCAGAATGGCATTGACCACCTCGTCATAGTACCCTTTACCCCCGAATTCTCGCAGCTGACACCCCATGAATACGTAGATTCTTTCCTTGTCCGCCGTTTCCATCCCCATACGGTCATCATAGGTTATGACCACCGCTTTGGCCAGGGCCGTGAAGGCGATTACCGGCTGCTGGAACAATACAGCGCCGAATTCGGCTTCCAGCTCAAAGAGATCCCGGCCCAGGTGATTGAGGAAAATACCGTCAGCTCCACCCGTATCCGGGAGGCTGTGCTAAACGGGCAGATAACGATGGCCAATGCCCTGCTGGGGTACGATTTCTTTTTCAGCGGTATCGTGGTCCCGGGCGACCGCCTCGGCAGGACCATCGGTTTCCCCACCGCCAATATCCAGGTCACCGAAGCAGAAAAACTGGTCCCCGGCAACGGCGTCTATGTAGTGGAAATAACTATAGATGGTTTTCCTGGCAGCTACCAGGGGATGATGAATATCGGCACCAGGCCCACCGTGGATGGCAGGACCCGGAAAATTGAGGTCAATATTTTTGGCTTTGATGCGGATATCTATGGCCGTCCGGTGCGGGTACAGGTAAAAAAATACCTGCGCGGCGAACAAAAGTTCAGTGGACTGGACGCACTGAAAGCACAGCTGGCATCAGACCGGGAAAACGCACTGGCCGCTTTTAGGAGAAGCTCATAGACATCTTCACCACCATTTCCTTGAGCAGGGAAGCGTCAGAAGAGCCCATATCATTCACCCCTACACTTTTCAGGTTGTACTGGTGCAGGAGCAGCAATGCGGCTTCCACGCCGCCATAGCCATAGTTGCGGGCGGTAGCCACATAATCTTTTACGAAGAATGCATTAACACCAATGTTGGCGGCAATGGTCTTATCATCTTTGGCATTCTGCCCAAAGATCATATAGGTCTTGCTGAACAGGTTATAGAGCGTGGGCAGGATGAGCTGGATAGGGGCTGC
Organism: Candidatus Pseudobacter hemicellulosilyticus; assembly: GCA_029202545.1. Taxonomy (GTDB): domain Bacteria; phylum Bacteroidota; class Bacteroidia; order Chitinophagales; family Chitinophagaceae; genus Pseudobacter; species Pseudobacter hemicellulosilyticus. The sequence goes on along the minus strand of CP119311.1, from coordinate 4,181,006 downwards.
TTTGGGATTGGCCTCAAAGTACTGGATGATGCGGATGGCCTTGGGAATATCTTTGGCGGCCATGGCGCTCTGCAGCTCAAAAGGATTGTATTCCTTGCTGACGCCTACATATTTTTCAATATCGTCTTCCGTGATATTTTTCCGCTCGCCCAGGTTGATCAGCATTTTATCGATCTCGTTGTTGATCCGGCTGAGGTCATTACCAATATGGTCAACCAGTAGGAGCAGGGCACGCTGTGAAATAGTAAAGCCTTTGGATTGCACCAGGTTATTGGTCCAGTCGGGCAACTGGTTATCGTACATTTTTTTGGTGGTCAGCATCTCCCCTTTTTCCTTGAGGATCTTGGCCAGCTTGCTGCGACCGTCTACCTTTTTTTCTTTATAGGATACTACCAGGATGGTAGAAGGCATTGGATTATCGATATAAGGCTCCAGTTTGTCGATGTCCCGCATCTGCTGTGCTTCCTTCAGTAATACCACCTGGCGTTCCGCAAACATGGGATAACGTCTGCAGGCATTGACCACATCAGCCCAGTTGGCATCCTTGCCATAAAAAACCAGCAGGTTGAAACCGGCTTCTGATTCTGACAGGATGGAAGATTCGGCATAATCCACTACCGTATCAATAAAATACTCTTCCTCCCCTTCCAGCCAGTAAACAGGTTTGAACTTTTTCTTTTTCCAGTCGCCTATAATTTTTTCCGCAGACATCCTATACTATTATAAAAATTGAAAAAACTTTGCAATATTACACCAAAATAACCCTTGACCAACATGGAATTATACACAGCTGAAATCCAATGCCACACTACATTCCATTCTCATTTCCGCCCCTTCTCCGGGCCTGTTTTATAAATTCTGGCATGGTTTTGGACTAAACACCCATCGAAAACATGATCTACAGCTTAACCAAATTTTAAACTTTTGTAAACTATACACTTTATGAGTACAACCAATTATCCATCAGCGAACCCCCAAAGTCAGCCTCCGAAAAAGGACTCTAAAAATCTTATTATTGGTTTACTGGCTGTTGCCATCCTGGGTACCTGGGGTTATTTCCTGTGGGACAAGAACAATTCCGAGCAAAAATATGGTCAACTGAACACCCAGTTCGTTGCCGTTGATTCTTCCCGGACTGAATTACAGAAAAGCTTTGATGCTGCTGTGATCCGCCTGGATTCACTGACCGGCTTTAACAATGAGCTGGAAGGCAAACTGAGCGATCGCAACAGTGAGATCACCAAGCTGAAGAACAGCATCTCCGCCAAACTGAAACAGCAAAAGCTGACAGAAAGAGAGAAGAAAGAGTTGGCCGGACAGATCTCTGAGCTGAATGGCAAGATCGCCAACCTGGAAGCTGAAGTAGCCAGGCTGACAGCTGAGAATCAAACGCTGACCACTGAAAAAACGCAGCTGACCGCTGACAAAGAGCAACTGAGCACTGACCTGGCCACTACCAACACGGCCAAAGTTGAACTGGAAAAGAAAGTGGATGTTGCCTCTACCCTGAATGCTTCCAATATCACCATTACGCCCATCAACGAAAAAAGCGGTGGCCGTGAAAAAGTAACCTCTACTGCTAAACGTGTAGACAAACTGGTGATCGCATTTGACGTAGACAACCGCATTGCCCAATCCGGCAGCACTGAAGTATTTGTTTCTGTAACTGATCCCGACGGCAAACCTGTAACAGTGGAAGCCCTGGGTTCCGGCAGCTTCACTACCCGTGAAGAAGGCGACAAATTCTTCACTTTCAAAATGCCTGTAGATATTGAGACCGGTAAGAAAAAGCATGTTGAGTTTCCCTGGAAACAAAACAGCACTTACAAAACCGGCAACTACAAGATCGAAGTTTACCACAATGGCTTCAAGATCGGTGAGAGTGTACGGCAGCTGAAGAAAGGTGGTTTATTTAGCTAAATCCATCTCCACTGAAAACTTACTATAGTAGTTCTGAGCCCCGGTTATACCGGGGCTTTTTTTATGGTATAGCAACCAGTCAGATGCCTGGAGAAAAAGTATATGGTTCGTTCCAGATCCGATAAAAATCCTGACCCGGGATCCGTTCCCAATAAAGAAGTGGATTGCGCCGCTATGCAAGCCGCTTACAGCAAGGCCCTGATGGAGGCGCGGCCCACATGCACAATGCGGGCCTCACCCGGCTTGCGGCCCTCATACTGGATATTCAATTCCAGGTTATTGGACAGGCGCTTGGTCAGGTCCAGGGTCCACAGGAAGTTCTGTCCCGGCAACAGGCCATCCAGCATGATATAAGCAGCAGGCGAATTGGTATTGGGCACGGCATCGGTGGATGTAAACCTGATATTATTGTAGGTGAACTTTGCCTGGATGGAAGTGCTTTGCAGGATATTGTATTTGGCTTCCAGGTTTATGGCATTGGAGACAGATTGCTCTTCGCTCCCCTGCTCATTGTCCTTATTGGTATACTTATAACCCAGTTGCAAACGGAAATTAGCGCCCCGCACATAATTGAAGGCCGGCTCTATGCCCTGCTGCCGGACCCGGTAATTGCGGTTGTCAAACTTGGCGCTGGAAGTAGCCAGCTGGTTAATGCCCCGCCGCCCCGTAACCTCCAGTGCCAGCGCCTTGCTCAGGTTCCAGCGGGTACGCAGGCTCCACTCATTCAGGCTGCGCGTTTCATAGCCATAGGTCAGCAGTGATTTTGCCTCATTCCTTGAATTATTGACATCAAAGCCCCAGCGGGTGCTGAACCGGTTATAGGAAAAAGTATTGACCAGGATAGAATTCAGTGTGATCAGCGACGTATCACTCAGCGGCGCCTTGAAAGGGTTCAGCTGCACCACGCCCCGGGCCTGCTCTTTTTTACTGAGCTGCAGAGAGGATTGCAGGTTCAGCCGGGCCAGGAATTTGGACAGGCGGCGGGCGGAGCTCAGGTTGATGACCGAACGCGGGTTGAGCTGCAGCGCGTAGTTGATAGTATTGTAGTTGGCCTTTACAAACTCATTGCTGGGCGTAAAGATCCGGATATAGGTAGCCTGGTCCTGGAACTGCGCTATCTCAAATTCATTCAGCTGCTGTACACCGTCATTGTTATAATCGATCCAGGTGTATTCCCCCTGCCCTGCCGGCACTTCCAGGAAAGCGAAATCCCTTTTCTGCTCCTGGCCCGAGCCCACTTCATACAGGACATTACCCGTCAGCATCCCGTTCCATTCATTCACCTGGTATTCCGCCCTTCCCAGCAGGCTTTCATCGGCCGTTTGGGTGGTGACCAGGTCATTGAGCACATCCAGTGTACGGTAAGTAGCGTTGAACCGGAACTGGTGCCGCGGGTTGCCCAGCAGTTCGGAGGAGAGATTGAAGTTCTGGCTCCTGTCGGACCGCTCCAGCTTAGTGCCCAGCGGATACTGGTTGGTCCGGGTGAACCAGGTCAGCCCCCAGCGATTGGGTTTGGCGGCATCGGATTTCAGGGCCACCTGGAAATTGCTGAAGGAAAAACTGGTGAGCGACAGGCTATCGGACTGTTTGTTATGGATCTCCGTATGCTCCACGGCATAATTGAAGCCAATGGAATAATTTTTCAGTCGCGGGAAGGTCCGGCTCACATCAATGGTTGGCCGCAGGAAATAACCTTTATCGGTCAGGCTGTTGACCTGCGATACCGTAAAATTATTATTGAGCCGCCAGCCGCCAACATTTTGCGTCTGCCATATAGCATTGCGCAGACCGGTAAAGCCATTGCCCCGCTGGTAATGGGTGAACTGGTAACGAAGGCTGTTATTGGCGGAATCCAGCAGCTGCAATGCTGCTGTAGCGATGGATTCATTCTCAGACTCTACAATATAAGGCAGGCCCCAGTCGCGGGTAAACTCCACGTTCCGCAACCTTTCCAGCGGTTTGAAGCGCGCTTCCACATATTCATAGCCCAGGTCGGTCACCAGGTTCAGCCTGCCTCTGCGGCGCAGGGGCTGGGTATTCCGCAATTGTATCTTGCCGGCATACCCTTTATCGTCCCCTTTATCGCGGGTAGAAAAAGTATTGACATCATAGGTACTCATGGCCAATTCCGTATTCACCGTGGTGGTCTTACTAAGCGCATACTCTACTCCGATAGTGGCCACCTGCTGCTTTTTGGGTGTTACCAGGAAAACGGCCGGCTCATACTGGCCCTGACTAACACCATTGACGGGCTCCACCCAGCGATAGACCTTCCCATTGGCGCCATTGAGATCCGGCATATAGTTGCCATTGCCTGCTCCCACATCAATAAAGGAGAGGTTATAACGGGCGCTGTCGGGACTGGTGGAATAGATATAAATGGAATCGTAGGATTGCCCGTTGTTATAGAGGGTATCCACTTTTTTATAGAGGATCTTGCCGATGGCAAAGGAATCGATCAGGGCGTTGGGATAAAAAGCCTGGTTGATACTGTCGCCGATGGTATTGAGGAATAATTTCTGGTTGGGGTCCAGGGTCTGGTTGATAGGCGAGCTTTTGGCATCGGCATTACTGAACAGGCCGATGCGGAGTTTCACTTTCTCATTGAAGTTGACCTCATCCGTAAGGTAGAGATTACTGTTGAGGTAATTCCGGTCGGCATATTCAAACTCCACCTGGATCCTTTTATCTTTTGTGATCATCCGTTTGGGGGTGAACGTGATCTCAGCCGTATTATAGTTGATCACATAGTCCTGGTCTTCCCCCCGCTGCAGCAGTTCCCCATCTATCCATACCCTTTCGGTATTGGCCAGGACGATAAAGAAAAACTCATTGTTGGCGCCTTGCAGGCGGTATGGGCCCTGGTTACCTTCCAGCGCTTCCAGGATATTGCGGGTGAACTTGCCTTTGGCTATGGAACCGCTCACCAGCACATTGTTGGAGATCTTGTCGGTGATGGCCGACTTTGTTTCAAAAGCAATCCCCTGGAGCCGCTTGTAAAAGCTGAGGAAGTACTGCTGACTTTGACGGATATCAATATCGCCCAGGCTGAGCTGCCAGTTCTTTTTGCGGAATTGCAGGAAGATGCGGTCAAACTCGTTCAGTTGCTGGGTGGTGCCATCCGGCTGGATGGGGATATTGTTATCGGTAATAGCGGCGGCGATCTCGATGCTGTCCGCCAGGTAACCGCTGAGCTGGAGGTTGAGGTTGGAAGTGACCACTGCGTCCTGGCTGTTGCCGAAGGAGATGGACCGGCCAAAGCTGCCGCTGTAGGTGATATTGCCGAAGTTGAAAAAGTTATCGGCCTGCGGGCCTACCCCGTTGAAATCCGGGATAAAAGGCTGGCCCATGAACCGGTTCATGACACTATCGTATTCCAGCCGGCCTACGCTGGCATTGAGGCGACTGGGGAAAACCCTATACAAAACCACCAGGCTGTCGGAGCGGGGCGGTCCTTTCCAGGTGAGTCGGGCATTGAGGTAGTCGATGGAATAGAGACTGTCCGGCACTCCCATGACCTGGAGGGTACGGGGTACAATGCTGAGGCTGTCCAGTTGAACAAAAGGCTGATTGACCAGAATGAGCTTCCTCCGGAGATTGGATAGCGATTGCTCCGTCCGCGGCGCCTGGGCAAAGACCGGCTGCAGTACGGGCAAACACAGTAAAACAAGTATCAGGATCCTCCCGATCAACAAAGCTCCATTTCTGATGATTGATTGAAATCCCTGCCGGCAGCGGGTTCCGCATTACCGGACAGTTCCTATTTATAGCGTTTAAAATTAGGATTTTATTGCTTCCTTCGCGGCTTTTATCAACAGCGTTTATTACTGTACCGGATAACACGCTGTATGGCTGATCCGGACAATGACAGGTTTTCACAAGAACGTTTAATCCTGCACAAGGGGGTAAGCGGGCCATATTGGTTCGTCCCCAATTATTCCTTTGCTTTTCCATGCAACAACCGGGGTCAGCTACTTGTCTTGTTCCAAACCTTGCCGTAATTACATGAGAACCCTGCTAACAACCTCCTTATTGCTTCTGCTGCTGGGCAGCTGCACCCAGTACGCCTACTACCAAAGCCCTCTTCAGGCAAACACCAATCCTTACCGCACATTGCCCCGGATCAGTGAGGACCAGCCTTCGGCTATTTACGCCAGCGGTTCCTATACCATCGGCAGCGCCAATGATGATGCCAGGGACCAGGTAAAAGCTTTCAGCGGCTCCGTCTACAGGGCGCATCAGTTCAACTGGTTCCAGGCCTACTATGGTGCAAATGGCCACCTGGGCTATTATAAAGTGGGGCAGATCACCGGCCTTGATCCTTATTTCCATACCAACCAGAACATGAATGACTCGCTGATCAATACCATGCGGGGTAAAAAATCCTTTGGCAGCTGGGGCGCTATCGGCGGTGTTAACCTGGTAATGCCTTTAAGTAACAGAAGTGAATGGCGGATGATAGGCACTGACCTTTCCTGGAACAAAGAATTTGGTCACTACCTGGATTTCCGGAACAAACTGCCGGATACGGCAGCCAATTATATAGAAAGGAATGATCAGTTCTTCACCATTTCCCTTTATACGGACCTGGTGCTGGCAGCCAAAAAAGGAACTTTCGGCATGAAATGGGCCATGGTATACCATCCGCGCAGCCTGGACGGGTTTGACACAAAGCGGAAACCAATGACATTACATCCTAATTACTTCGCCTTCACGCTCCATTATACCAATAACCGCATAACAGGATTCTGGCAGGCCAATATCAGCCCCTATGCCAACAGTGTCCAGCTGGGCGCCAATATACGCCTCAGCAAACTTAGTACGCTGATACCCCTGCGCCAGCAGCCGTACGAGCCTTCTTCTCTTCCAGGAACTCGTCGAAGGTCATCAGTTTATCGATAGCGCCGGTGGGCGTCAGCTCGATGATCCTGTTGGCTACGGTTTGCAGGAAGGTATGGTCATGGGAACTGATCAGCACAATGCCGGTAAAATTGGCCATGCTTTCGTTGAAAGACTGGATAGATTCCAGGTCCAGGTGGTTGGTGGGTTCGTCCAGCAATACCACGTTGGGGTCCTGCAGCATCATACGGCTGATCATGCAGCGCACTTTTTCACCACCGCTCAGCACGTTGGTCTTTTTCATGATCTCATCACCGCTGAACAACATTTTACCCAGGAAGCCACGCAGGAAGGGCTCATCCGCATCGGTTACATGCGGCGGCACATACTGGCGGAGCCAGTCCATCAGCGGCAGGGGTTGCTGGAAGAATTGTGTATTATCGTTGGGCAGGTAGGCCTTGGAAACGGTGGTCCCCCATTCAAATTTTCCGCTGTCGGCAGCCATCTCGCCATTGATGATCTCAAAGAATGCGGTCACGGCCATCTGGTCGTCCGCCACAATAGCGATCTTGTCTCCCTTATTAACGGTAAAACTGATATTGCTGAACAAAGCCCTTCCTTCCACGGTCTTGGTCAGCTTTTCCACATTCAGGATCTGGTTCCCTACTTCGCGCAGTTGCTTGAAGATAATACCGGGGTATTTACGGTTGGAAGGCGTGATATCTTCAATGACCAGTTTCTCCAGCGCCTTTTTACGGGCAGTGGCCTGGCGGGATTTGGAAGCGTTGGCAGAGAAGCGGGCGATGAAGTCCATCAGGTCCTTGCGCTTGTCTTCCATTTTCTTGTTCTTATCATTCACCTGACGGGCGGCCAGCTGGCTGCTCTCATACCAGAAGGTATAGTTACCGGTATAGATCTTGATCTTCTGGCGGTCCACGTCAGCCACATGCGTACATACGGCATCCAGGAAGTGACGGTCGTGCGATACAACGATCACAATGTTCTCATAACCGCCCAGGAAGTTTTCCAGCCAGGAGATGGTGACCACGTCCAGGTTGTTGGTAGGTTCGTCAAGGATCAGCACGTCCGGGTTACCAAACAGGGCCTGCGCCAGCAGTACCCGTACTTTCACAGCGCCGCTGATATCCTTCATCAGCAGCTGGTGGCTCTCTTCGGCCACGCCCAGCTCACTGAGCAGGCTGGCGGCATCACTTTCGGCAGTATAGCCACCCATCTCCCCAAATTCTCCTTCCAGCTCACCGGCGCGGAGACCGTCCTCTTCCGAGAAATCGGCTTTGGCATAAATGGCATCCCTTTCCTGACTGACCGACCAGAGTTTCTCGTGTCCCATCAGTACCGTCTGGAGTACGCTTACCTCGTCAAACTCAAAATGGTTCTGTTTCAGCACGGCCATCCGTTCACCAGGGGTAATATCCACAGTGCCCTTGTTGGGTTCAATTTCTCCTGAAAGGATCTTCAGGAAAGTGGATTTACCAGCCCCGTTGGCGCCAATAACGCCGTAACAGTTGCCTTTGCTGAAAGTGAGGTTTACCTCATCAAATAAAACGCGTTTACCAAACGAGAGGGTCACATTGTTCACTGCGATCATACAGACTTGCCTTTTTTTGAAGGCGCAAAGTTACGCTATTTACCCCAGAATAAAGGGGTGTGGAAAACCGGATTGCGGTTATTTTATGCGGAGGGCCGCAGGACTTAAGATCGGGCAGGGTCACAAGGATGCAACAAAAAGCCCTGACTGATAATCAGGGCTTTAGTTATTTAAAGCCGATTGTTGCGGCTGCTTTGCCTTTCCAATCGGGGCAAAATGGCCAGTCCTACTCCGTGATCCCTTCCTGCACCAGCAGGAAAGCGTATTGCAGGGCCTCGTCCTTCAGGTAATCGAACCGGCCGGAGGCGCCGCCATGTCCCGCATCCATATTGATGCTGAACAGGATGATCCCGTCCCCCTGCTTGCGCTCCCGCAGCCTGGCCACCCATTTGGCAGGCTCAAAGTATTGCACCTGGGAGTCATGCAGGCCGGTAGTCACCAGGAGATTGGGATAGGGCTTTGCTTCCACGTTATCGTAGGGAGAATAGCCCTTGATATAAAAGTATTCTGCGCTGTCGGCCGGGTTGCCCCATTCCTTGTACTCACCGGTGGTGAGGGGGATACTGGGGTCCGACATGGTAGTGATCACGTCCACGAAAGGCACTTCAGCAATAACGCCTTTGAAAAGATCAGGGCGCATATTGACCACAGCGCCCATCAGCAGGCCACCGGCGCTGCCGCCCAGGGCATAAAGATGTTCTTTACTGGTGAACTGCTCTTTGACCAGGAATTCACCGCAATCTATAAAATCATAAAAGGTATTCTTCTTTTTGAAGAGATGGCCATCATCATACCACTGGCGGCCCAGTTCCTGGCCGCCCCGTACATGGGCTACGGCGAAGACAAAGCCCCTGTTGATCAGGCTGAAGATATTACTGTTGAAACCCGGGAAACTGCTGGCGCCATAGCTGCCATAGGCATAGAGCAGCAATGGGTTCTTCCCATCGCGTTTCACGCCTTTTTTATAGAGGATGGAGACCGGTACTTTCACGCCATCCCGGGCGGTAGCCCAGATGCGCTCGGAAGCATAGTCCTCTTTCTTGAAACCACCCAGCACTTCGGTCTGCTTTTTCAGCTCCCTTGCTTTGGTGGTCATATTATAATCATAGATGGAGGCCGGCGTGGTGAGCGAAGTATATACGAACCGCAGGGTATCCGTATTGAAATCAGGATTGACGCCGGCATAAACGGTATAGGCCGGCTCATCAAATTTGAGGTATTCATCCTTTTGGGTGGTCTGGTTGATGACCCGCAGCTGGCGCAATGCATCCTTGACCTCTGAAAGCACCAGGAAATTTTTAAAGACCGTCATATCCGCCAGGTAAGCGTCCTTGCGGTGCGGCAGTACTTCTTTCCAGTTCTCCTTTCCTGTTTTTCCTTCGGGCGTTTCCATCAGGCGGAAATTGGGTGCCTCCCAATCGGTCCTGACATAGAACTTATCATTGAAATGCTCCACATAGTACTGGAAATTGACCTGGCGGGGCAGGAACACCTGGAACTGACCGTCGGGCTTGCTGGCTTCCAGCAGCCGGGTCTCGGTGGACACTTCATTCATCTCCGCCTCTATATGGATATATTTCTTCGATTTGCTGCGGCCCAGGCCAATGGAAAAGCGATTGTCCTTTTCCTCGTATAGCAGCAGGTCCCTGGCCGGATCGGTGCCCAGCACATGGCGCCATACCTGGAAAGGCAGTAAGGTGGTAACATCTTTTTTGATGTAGAAGATGGTCTTGTTATCGGCTGCCCAGGCCACGGAATTGCCGTCCACATTGGGAATGCTTTCGGGAAAGCTTTCGCCGGTCCGGAGATTGCGGAAGCGGAGATCGTACAACCTGCGACTAACCGTATCCGATGTATAGGCCAGCAGTTCATTGTTATCGGACACTACTCTCCCACCCACCTGCAGGTATTTATGGCCTTCGGCCAGCAGGTTCTGGTCCAGCATCACTTCCTCAGCGGCATCCAGCGAACCTTTTTTGCGGCAGAAAATGGGATACTGCTTCCCTTCCTCAAAACGCACATAGTACCAGTAGTCGTTGTCCTTATAAGGCAGGCTTTCATCCTTTTCCTTGATGCGGCCCTTCATTTCTGTGAACAGTTTTTCCCGGAAGTCTTTAGCGCCGGCCAGCATGGTATCCAGGTAGGCGTTCTCAGCCCTGAGATAGTCCAGCACTTTGGGATTATTGCGTTCATTAAGCCAGTAGTATTCATCATGGCGGGTATCGCCATGCATGGTAAATGCTTTATCGATCTTATCCACTGTTGGGGTGGGGACCGCTGATGGCCATTGCCATTTATTCATGGTAGAAGGTGTTTGTTGGCAGCCTGCCAGCAGCAGGACCGCACAATAGATTTTCCCGTTGAATTTCATTGTTGATTTTTATTGTTAAACAGTTTCAACAACGGGAATTTACAAATTCCGGCGACCTATGGTTCACCATTCATCAAAGCGGGGACAAATTGATGGAAACTGGGTAAAATGCTATACCCGTTTCCAGTCAGATAGTAGCCAGCAGGGCTTTGATGTCCAGGGGTTCGGTCACCATCTGGAGAAATCCTTTGGTATCGCGGGGCCATTCTTCCCGGGGCCTGTCCCAGTAAAGCTCTACGCCGTTGCCATCCGGATCATCGAGGTAAATGGCCTCGGAAACGCCATGGTCGGAGGCGCCCGTAAAGGGATAGCGGGCGTCAATCAGCCGCTGCAGCGCAATGGCCAGGTCGCGGCGGGTGGGATATACAATGGCAGTATGAAAGAGGCCAACGGACTGCCTGGGCGCCGGCGGGCTGTTGCGGCTATACCAGGTGTTGAGGCCAATATGATGATGGTAGCCACCTGCGGAAATAAAAACGGCCTGTGAGCCGTAGCGTTGCGTAATGGTAAAACCAAGTACGCCCTGGTAAAATGCCAGGGACTTATCCAGATCGGCCACTTTGAGGTGCACATGTCCGATCCGGGTTTGCGCAGGGATGGTATAATTGCTCATAGAATGGGATTATGCTGTTATCAGGGGTTAATGCTTCAAATTACGGTTTTACCATCAATTGCAATCGATTGACCTGCACGCTTTGATGAACGGTAATAAGTAAATGGGGTATAAAAACTTCAACAAAAAATTAGCAAATGCGCTATGGATGCGGGTAAAAATGACCTTATAACGGTGCAACAGCGATTGTACAAATGTCTTTTACAGCTATAAAAAAAACCGCGCCGGTGGCGCGGTAAAGAAATGATCGGTAACCGGCGAACATTGATCCCGGTTATGTATTATTTTTTTTACTTATCTACTGTCAGACCGGCACGCAGGTATTCTGCGTTCAGGTTGGCGATATTGCTGATGCTGATCTCCTTGGGACAAACCGCTTCGCAGGCGCCAGTATTGGTGCAACCACCAAAACCTTCCTTGTCCATCTGGGCAATCATATTCAGCACGCGGTCCTTGCGCTCGGGATCCCCTTGCGGCAGCAGGGCCAGGTGGGTCACTTTAGCGCTGGTGAACAGCATGGCTGAGCTGTTCTTACAGGCAGCCACGCAGGCGCCGCAACCGATACAGGCGGCATTGGCGAAGGACAGATCAGCCTTGTTCTTATCAATAGGCATGGCGTTGGCGTCAACGGCATTACCGGTATTGACAGAGATATAGCCACCGGCCTGGATGATGCGGTCAAAAGCGGTGCGGTCTACCACCAGGTCCTTGATCACGGGGAACGATTTGGCGCGCCAGGGCTCTACGGTGATGGTGTCCCCATCTTTATAGGCGCGCATGTGCAGCTGACAGGTGGTATTGGCATGCCAGGGACCGTGCGGGCGGCCGTCAATATACATAGAACACATACCGCAAATACCTTCGCGGCAGTCGTGGTCAAACGCAATAGGGTCTTTCCCCTCACTGATCAGTCGCTCATTCAGCACGTCAAACATTTCAAGAAATGACATTTCCGAAGAAATATCGCTTACCTGGTACGTTTCGAAAGCCCCTTCATCCCTGCTGTTCTTCTGCCTCCACACCTTAAGGGTCAGATTCATTGTATAGTGCTCCATAATTACTACTGTAATAAGTGATGAATATTATTTATAAGAACGCTGTGTAGGCTTGGCCACTTCAAAGACCAGCTCTTCTTTATGCAGTTCCCAGTTGCTCTCGCCCTTGAATTCCCAGGCGGCTACATACTGGAAATTGGCATCATCCCGCATGGCTTCACCTTCTTCGGTCTGTGATTCCTCCCGGAAGTGACCGCCACAGCTTTCTTTGCGGATCAGCGCGTCCCTGCACATCAGCTCGCCCAGCTCAATGAAATCTGCTACCCTGTTGGCTTTGTCCAGCTCGGGGTTCATTTCTTCAATACTACCGGGGATCCGGACATCGGACCAGAACTCTTTTTTCAGCTCCTGGATCTCTTTGATGGCTTCCTGCAGACCGGCCTCGTTCCGGGCCATACCGCATTTTTCCCACATGATCTTACCCAGTTTCTTATGCAGGCTTTCCACTGTTTTGGAGCCTTTGATGCCCATCAGCCTGCTGATGCGGTCCGCCACGGATTTCTCTGCTTCCACAAAGGCCGCATGGTCAGTGGGAATGGCAGCAGTGGCAATATCTTTGGCCAGGTAGTTACCGAGGGTATAGGGGATCACGAAATAACCATCGGCCAGGCCCTGCATCAATGCAGAGGCGCCGAGGCGGTTAGCGCCGTGATCACTGAAATTGGCCTCACCCAGGCAGTAGAGACCGGGCACATTGGTCATCAGTTCATAGTCCACCCAGAGACCGCCCATGGTGTAGTGCACGGCGGGATAGATCCGCATAGGCACTTCATAAGGGTTTTCCCCGGTGATCTTTTCGTACATATCGAAAAGGTTACCATATTTTTCTTTCACCACATCTACCCCGTGCTTACGGATCACTTCAGCAGAAGGGTTCTCGATGCCAAGCTTATTGCACTCCCCTTTTCCGTAGCGATCAATAGCGGCGGCATAGTCCAGGTAAACAGCCTGCCTGGACGTACCCACGCCAAAACCGGCGTCGCAGCGCTCTTTGGCGGCGCGGCTGGCCACGTCACGGGGCACCAGGTTACCAAAGGCGGGATACCTTCTTTCCAGGTAATAATCCCTTTCGTTCTCGGGGATCTCACTGGCCTTGCGGTTATCGCCCTGTGCTTTGGGCACCCAGATCCGGCCGTCATTCCGGAGACTCTCAGACATGAGGGTCAGCTTGGACTGGTGATCACCGCTCACGGGGATACAGGTGGGGTGGATCTGCGTAAAGCAGGGGTTACCGAAGAAAGCGCCCTGTTTGTGGGCCTTCCAGGCGGCGGTAACATTGCTGCCCATAGCGTTGGTGGAGAGATAGAATACGTTGCCATAACCGCCGGAGCATATCAGCACCGCATGACCGAAATGGCGTTCCAGCTTACCGGACACCAGGTCGCGGGCAATGATACCGCGGGCTTTGTCGTCAATCTTTACGATCTCCAGCATTTCATGGCGGGAATACATGGCTACATTACCCAGGGCGATCTGTCGTTCCAGCGCCTGGTAAGCGCCTATCAGCAATTGCTGACCGGTCTGGCCGGCAGCATAGAAAGTTCTTTGTACCTGGGTACCACCAAAGGAGCGGTTGCTGAGCAGACCGCCGTATTCACGGGCAAAGGGAACCCCCTGGGCCACGCATTGGTCAATGATATTGGCGCTTACCTCGGCCAGGCGATGCACATTGGCCTCGCGGGCGCGGTAGTCGCCACCTTTAATAGTATCATAAAAGAGACGGAACACGGAGTCGCCATCATTCTGGTAGTTCTTGGCGGCATTGATACCCCCCTGGGCGGCAATACTATGTGCGCGGCGGGGAGAATCCTGGAAACAGAATACTTTTACTTTATAGCCCAGCTCACCGAGGGCGGCAGCTGCGGAGGCGCCGGCCAGGCCGGTGCCGATGATGATGATCTCCAGCTTACGTTTATTGGCCGGGTTCACGAGGGCGCAATGACCTTTGTACTCTGTCCACTTGTCGTCTAACGGACCGGCAGGAATTTTTGAATTCAGCATATCAACCAGTTTATGGTTAGTCTTTTGATGTTGTTAGTGGTCGTTTGTCAGGGTTGTGCAGCTTAGGCCTGTCCTACCCAGCCCAGGTAAAAGGCGATGGGCATGATGGCAAACAGTGCAGAGAGCAGGATAGAGAACCAGATCCCGGCAACCCGGATCAGCACCAGGTAACGATTGTTGTGCACGCCCAGGGTCCTGAAAGCACTCTGGAAGCCATGCATCAGGTGCCAGCACAGGGAAATACAGCCGATAATGTACAGCAGCACCACGATGGGGTTGGCGAAAACGGTGACCATTTCCGAGAACAGATCGTGCTGGGTGGGATCATACCCCGCTTCGGGAAGGCCCGTAATGCGGGAAGGCACCCAGAAATGTGCTACGTGCATGATCAGGAACAACAGTAAAAGCGTACCCAGCAGGCCCATGCTGCGGCTGTACCATTTACTGCCTTTGTTCCCCATGGCTACGGCATAACCTTTGCCGCGGCGGCTACGGTTCTGCGCTTCAATCATAAAGCCCTGGACAATGTGCAGGATAAATCCGGCAAAAAGACCAATTTCAAGAAAACGGGGTACCCAGTTGGCACCCATGAAATGAGCGGCACGGTTAAACATCTCCCCGTCATCTGTGGGATCAAAGAGATCCGCAAAGATGCAGGCATTGAGACCAACGTGAACAATGAGGAAGGCGATCAAAAAGAGACCCGTTAAGCCCATTACAAGTTTCTTACCAATAGAAGACGTAAAGAATTCAGACCATTTCATCCGTAAATTTTTAATTGTTAATGGCCGGCATCCCATGATTTGGATAGAGCGGATTAAGCAAAACAAGCAATCATGAGAAGGGGTTGCGTTAAGAAATTCTGCGCAAAAATAACGCAGCAGGGCCAAAAATCATATTCTATGGACAATTTTCTGGCGATTGGTTCAAATAATGACATTGAGACTCAATCCATTCTTGCACTTATTTGAAAAATGCTATCTTAGCCGCCAAAATCAACCGGAAACTGTGGTCAGGCTGGCGCTGCCAGCCGCTGAATGGATAGGTGAGAAGATCCTGGTAAGCGCTCTGTGCTGGCCGCTTTTCAGCGGCCGGAAGCGTTTTGTCAGGGCTCCGGGTCAACAACAAGGAACACTGGTGAACTGCCGTCTAAACAATGGTGTAGCGACAGGCATGTAATCAGGATAATTAAAGCAAAAAAGATCTGATGAATTGCCCGTGCGTTGGCCCCTGTGTGTAGCAGGCACTCCATCAGGCCTTTATTAAAAACAAAAACTACTGATGAATTGCCCGTGCGTTGGCCCTTGTGTGTGGCAGGCACTCCATCAGGCCTTACTAAAAACTAATAATCACTGATGAAACGCGGACAGAAAGCTTCCCCTTCCGAACCCAATACTGGCGTCCCATCAGCCCAAACAAAAAATACTACTGAACTGATGAAACAAGCAGAGGACTTTGAGGCCAATCTCGCCGGCGAGGAAGGTCAGAGTGAGGAATCGAAGAGCAGTTGGTTCAAAAGGATCAAAAAAGGCATCCTGACCAGTACGGCAGAAAAAAAGGAAACCCCGGAAGGGCTCTGGAGCAAATGCCCCGAATGCGGCTATATCTGCACCATGACCGAACTGCGGGAAAGTGTCTTCGTATGCCCCAAATGCAGCTATCACCACCGTATCGGCAGCGCCGAATACTTTGAAATACTGTTCGACAACAACCAGTATGAAGTGTTGTTTGAAAATATCCGCTCCAAGGACTACCTGCAGTTCACCGATCTGAAGCCCTATGGCAAACGTCTCCTGGAAACCTGGAGCAAGACCGATATTACCGATTCCATCCGGATCGGTAAGGGGAAGATCAAATCGCTCGACTTCATGGTAGCCTGTATGGACTTTGAATTCATTGGCGGTTCTCTCGGCAGTGTGATGGGTGAACGTATCGCCCGCGCCGCCGATGTCTGCATAGCAGAACAGATCCCCCTCATGATCATCTGTAAGTCCGGTGGCGCACGTATGATGGAAAGCGCTTTCTCGCTGATGCAGCTGGCCAAAGTATCCGGCAAGCTCTCCCAGCTCACAGATGCTAAAGTGCCCTATATCTCTTTCCTCACCGATCCCTCCTTTGGCGGTATCTCAGCTTCTTTCGGGATGCTGGGCGACCTCAACATTGCCGAGCCCGGCGCCCTCATCGGTTTTGCCGGCCCCCGCGTGATCAAGGAAACTATTAAAAAAGACCTGCCCGAAGGATTCCAGCGCAGCGAG
Source organism: Candidatus Pseudobacter hemicellulosilyticus (assembly GCA_029202545.1). Lineage (GTDB taxonomy): Bacteria > Bacteroidota > Bacteroidia > Chitinophagales > Chitinophagaceae > Pseudobacter > Pseudobacter hemicellulosilyticus. The sequence goes on along the minus strand of CP119311.1, from coordinate 4,164,343 downwards.
TTCCTGCTGGAACACGGCTTCCTGGACTTCATCGTGAACAGGAAAGAACTGAAAGACAAGCTGGCCACCGTGCTGAGCCTGTTTAAAAACTAAGGCGCTGCCTTACCTATTTCATGGAGATCAGGAATAAATCCGCTTATTTCGACTATTTCATCGAAGACAAATACGATGCAGGCCTTGTACTGGCCGGCACCGAAGTGAAATCGCTGCGCGAAGGTCGCGCCAGCTTCAATGACGCCTATTGCTTTTTTCACCGGGGCGAACTCTGGATCAAAAGCCTGCACATCAACCAGTACTCACACGGCACCGCCAACAACCATATTCCCACACAGGAACGCAAACTGCTCCTGCACAAAAAAGAATTGCGCAAACTGGAAGCCAAACTCAAAGAGAAAGGATTCTCCATCATTCCCCTGCGCATTTTCTTTACTGAACGCGGACTGGCCAAACTGGAAATAGGACTGGGCAAGGGTAAGAAGGTGCACGACAAACGCGAGACCATCAAAAAACGCGATACCGACAGAGAGATCAAACGTTACCTCAAATAGCTCCATGCATGCTCCTATACGGCCTGCACAATTGCAGTGCTGCATACGGATTTTCATACACAATGCATTTTAACACACTATTACCGGGAAAGGTCATTTTCTGCTTTTGGCTTGATTTTTTCTGACTATCTTCACATATGCTGCGAAAAATCATTTTATGGGCTTGTATCCTTATATCACAGTCTTCTTCAGCCCAATCCGTGAGTGGCGCCTGGTACGGCAGAGCCGACGTGGTGGCCCAGGGCACGCATAACAATTATCTCACCGAACTGGTATTACGCCAGAAAGGCAACACAGTAGAAGGTATATTCTCCTATTATTTCAAGGATAGCTACCAGAGCTTTTATGTCCGGGGCAAATACAATAAGGATACCCGCGAAGTGACCATCCGCAACCTGCCCATGCTCCTGTATGCTTCCACTAATCGCAATGGCATTGAATGCCCCATGAACTTCATGGGCATCCTGATGGTGAACAAGGTCAGCAGCAGTATCACCGGCTCTTTCTTCAGTGATCCCAAATACAAATATACCTGCCCCGAACTGCGCGTCACCTTTTCCATGGATGCCGCCCAGGGTAATGGCAGCGAGATACTCCGCGATGCAGTAGTAGGTAAAAAGATCTGGCATCCCCAGGAAGAGGATATAGTGGTGACCGTATCCAAAGAAGGGATTAAAAAAGATTCAGCCGGGGCAGTACAGCCTGAACCTATGATCGATACTGCTGTGGCCATCGTTGGCCAGCCCGCTCCCGACAGCGTACTGGTAAAAGCCGAAGCGCCTAAAAAGGACAGCCTGATCGCCAAAACAGAACCGGCTTTCAAAAAACCACCTACTGAACCGGAGACCGTCAGCAATCCTACCCCCGCTCCCCCCAAAACGGAGCCTGTAAAAGATACCGTACGGATTGTGCCCATCACGGAACCGGCTACCAATAAACCGAAGGAAGTAATAGCAAAAGCAACTACCGAAAAACCGGAGAAGGAAGTAGCGGAAGTGATCTCCCGCAAACCTGCCAGCAGCAGCAGGCCCAGTACTACCAGCCCGACCGCTGCCACGGAAAGAACCAGTACCCCGGCAGAAAAAGCACCGGCTAAAATTGCCCGCTCCGAAAAAGACCTGCTGGACGCCTTTAACAAGCGCAGCAAAGTATATGCAAAGGACCTGGAATTCACCGGGGACTCTATCCGGATCAGTTTCTATGATAATGGCGATGTGGATGGCGATACTATCAGCGTACTCCTGGACAATGTGCCCATCCTGGTGAGCCAGGGCATTACAGATCGCGGCACCCATATCTATATTGCCCTGGACAGCCTGAAGTCGGTGAGCGAGATCAGCATGTTTGCTGAGAACCTCGGCAAATACCCGCCCAATACCGCTTTGATGGTAGTGACCGATGGCGTTAACCGCTATGAGGTCTTCCTGTCTTCCAGCCTGGAGAAAAGCGCCACCGTCCGTATCAAACGGAAAAAAGGCGGCGATGGAGGATTGAAGAAGATAAAGAATTCGAATTAGCAGGTTCCTGTTGAAGGAACTTTCATAATAAGTTTCGTTATAAAAGCCCGGCGTATCATGCGCCGGGCTTTTTTGTTTTGGGACGAACCAAAGGAACTGTCCCCGAAGACCTGGAAACGCTTCGTTGCAAAGACTTGCTGCAAGGCCCGTCTGATTTTTTTGTTTTGGGACGAACCAAAAAATGCCCGAAGGCTATTGGAATCACTTTCCAATGCTGCTCGCGGGCTCACCCTCGCTCGCCTCCGGCGAGTGACCAGTATTTGTTAGCCTCCGGCTAACGCCTCGGGACAGGCTGGTGGTTGCTGGTCGCCGGAGGCGACGGAATAGTTGTCACTCGCCGGAGGCGAGCGACTGTGGAGAAGTCCCGAGGTATTTTGCCCTGATCCTGCAATTGAGCAGATCACAACAAAACGGGCGCTCTGCAATAGAGCGCCCGATCGTTATTTTAAGACAGCAGGTCCTGCTTAGAACAGTTCCGGCTGATCGTCTTTCAACTCTTTCTCCTTCATGGCCCACTCAAACTCCGTACTCTTGGTATAGTCCGCCAGTTTGTTGCCCACCGCCTTCCAGCCCATCACTTCCACAAAGTTGGAGATCTTGATCTTGCTGGTGCGTGCCTGTGCCCCGCGACCGGCCTTGATCAGCACTACCGGTTCCGGATGCGTGGTCACGGCATCCAGGTAGTTGCCCTCCCCTTCCTTGATAAAGGTAAACCGGTTATGCAGCGTGGTGGTATCCACCTTGAAGCGCTTCACGTTGAACTGCTGTTTATCGCTGTCCAGGTAAATGGCCGTCACTATCCGGTTGACATCAAACTTCTCGATCCGCAGGATGGTCTCCGGATCAAAACGCTGGGTCAGTTCCTGGTCGGTGATCATATACGTACCATCATTGTAGAACGCCAGCAGCCTGTCCTCTGTCTGGAAGCTGCCCAGGTATTCTCCTTTCTCTTCCGTATTGAGCCTGCCGAAAGTATCGTCAAACCAGAGTTTGCGTCCACCCAGGGTGGATTTGCCCGCTTCCTTGAACTTCACAGATTTAATGGGATACTTGGTCACCTGGTTACCCATGCTGTTCCGGTTCTTGATCTCCAGTTCTTCGAAATAAAACTCAAATTCCTTGTTCCGGGCAGAAGCATTGGGACTTAGTACTATTTTCAGCACTTCAGCTTCTCCGTTTGGATTGGCCGTGAAATAATGCACTTTGCTTTTTTCCGAACCTTTGGTGAGGTCGTATTCCTTATCACGGGTGATGCCGGTAACATTGAAACGCTTGGCGTAACTGGTGCCGCTGGCCGCATCCACATAGATCATATTATAGGTAGTACGCTCGTCATTCTTCTGGAAGATGGCCACATGCAGGATGTCTTTGCCGATAAAGGTCTTATCGGACACTTTCACGATCTTCATCTTACCCGCCTTGGTGAAGGCGATCACATCGTCCAGGTCAGAGCAATCAGCAATGAACTCATCCTTTTTCAGGCCGGTGCCAACAAAGCCGTCCGCCTTGTTCACATATAATTTTACGTTGGCGATGGCTACGGATTTGGCCTGGATGGCTTCAAACAGCTTGATCTCTGTTTTCCGTTCGCGGCCCTTGCCGTATTTGCTGAGCAGGTTCTCGTAGTAACCTACGGCAAAATCAATCAGGTTGTTCAGGTCGTGTTTCACCTGCCTGATCTCTTTCTCCAGGCCTTTGATCTGGTCAATCAGGGCGTCAATATCGAGGCGGTAGATCCGGCGCACCGGTTTCTCCGTGAGCTTGAGGATATCTTCGCGGGTGATGTCCCGTTTCAGCAGCTTTTTGAAAGGTCCGAAGGCTTTATCAATAGCATCCAGCACCTTCTCCCAGGTATCGTGTTTCTTTTCCAGCTCCTTGTAGATCTTTTCCTCGAAGAAGATCTTTTCAAGCGAGGTGTAATGCCATTTTTCCTGCAGTTCGGCCAGTTTGATCTCCAGTTCCCTGCGCAGGAGTTCCTTGGTATTGTCTACCGATACGCGCAACAGCTCATGCACGCCCAGGAACTGCGGCTTCTGTTCAACAATCACGCAGGCGTTGGGAGATATGCTGACCTCACAATCCGTAAAGGCATACAGCGCATCAATGGTGATATCGGGAGAAATGCCGGGGGCCAGGTCCACCTGGATCTCCACATCGGCAGCAGTATTATCCGTTACTTTCTTGATCTTGATCTTACCCTGGTCGTTGGCCTTGATAATGGAATCGATCATGGAGGTAGTGGTTACACCATAAGGCACACTTTTGATGGCCAGGGTCTTTTTGTCCACTTCCTCTATCATTGCCCGCACCCTCACTTTACCACCGCGTTTACCTTCATTGTAGTTGGTGACATCAATCATACCGCCGGTCTGGAAATCGGGATAGACCTCAAACTTCCGGCCACGCAGGTATTTGATAGCGGCTTCCAGCAGTTCGCAGAAATTATGGGGCAGGATCTTGGTGGCCAGCCCTACTGCAATGCCTTCCGCGCCCTGCGCCAGCAGCAGCGGGAATTTCATGGGCAGGGTCACGGGCTCGTTCTTGCGACCGTCATAACTCAGTGCCCAGTCGGTGGTCTTGGCGTTGAAAGCCACATCCAGCGCAAATTTGCTGAGACGGGCCTCAATATAACGGGCGGCCGCCGCATCATCGCCGGTGCGGATATCGCCCCAGTTACCCTGGGTTTCCACCAGCAGGTCTTTCTGGCCCATATTCACCAGGGCATCGCCAATACTGGCATCCCCGTGGGGATGGTATTGCATGGCCTGCCCGATGATATTGGCCACTTTGTTGAAGCGACCATCGTCCATTTCCTTCATGGCATGGAGGATCCGGCGTTGTACGGGCTTGAGACCGTCCTCAATAGCGGGTACAGCCCGCTCCAGGATCACGTAGGAAGCATAATCCAGGAACCAGGTCTTGTACTGGCCATATAACCCGCTGTTGCTCTCCAGCGCCTCATCTGAAATTTTGAATTTAGCCATATGCGTATTGCCTTCCGTTTTTTGCTTACAATTATTTTATACCTTTTTCCTGTTCCACTGCTCCGGCATACTGGTTGCTGTGCGGGCGCCAACCATGTTTCCGGCATCAAGCTGTTCCTTATTCTCCGGACAGCCCGCCTATCTCCCCAAAAATGCATTTAGCGGAGTAGCTGTCAGCAGCACAGTCACCTATTCGGGCGCAGCTTCAGCGGGCACTGCCGATTTCGCCTTCACCTCAAAATCTTTCAGGCCTTTTGGTTCGCCCTGCACATCATACTCGCCCGTAGTCAGTAACTGCTTCAAACGCCAGAGCATATACATATCACCTGTGGTCTGCTTGTTCTTGTTCAGGAAATTATTGATGATCCTGTTGGCCTTCTGCCAGTCGGACGATATATATTTCTTCAGGTCCGCATCATAATGATCGTAATCGTACTGGGCCAGCTTCTTACCACCTTCCAGGATGCGTACCCCTTTCCCTTCTTCCTGCTGCAGGCGTATCCATTCATCGGGATCTACTTCAAATTCACTGAGGGTAATGGGACGGGCCAGCTTCCTGGCTTTCAGGAACTCGCGGGGCGGGATCACATGCAGCCATTCAGGGTAAAAGATCAGTCCTTTTTCATTGATAAAGGGCAGGTTGTTCAGGTACAGGATAAATATCCGGCCCTGGAACTCCGCCATATAGCGCAGCAGCCAGTAATAGCCGCTTACATCATGTTTATTCTGGGCAGCCCATACCCAGACGATCTCGTCCGGGTTACGGCGCAGGTTGCCCACCAGTGCGGCAACGGTCTTATAATCATCAACGGCGTCTTCAGCATCCACTTTCCCGTCCAGGTCGCCGCCAGCCAGCACATCCCGCCACCATTGTTTGCGGGCTTCAATACCTTCGCCCACATAGATATCACGGATGGGACCTACGGCATAATCATCCTGGATCTGCACCACCTCTCCCTGCAAAGTTTCATCCAGCTCAATGGCTTTCTGCAGTACGGCAACATCCGCTTCATTGAAAACGATATGGATCATAGGTTCTTTAAATTTGCTTGGGTGTTATCAGATAATACACACAGGTGGTCAGGAAATTCCGGAACCAGGGAATAGCCTTGACAATACCCAGCTGTTTCCTTGGCTTCCACCCGAACTTGTATTCATAGATCGGATTGATCAGGTAATGTGCTTTGTTGGCAATAGCATATCCCTGCTCTTTACAGATCCTTTCAAAACGTTCAATAGAGATACCGGTATCACGGATCTCCATCATCTCCTCCACATTCTCCCCATTTTTTTTGAGGATGGCCCCGTAAAGAGACCTGGGCAGGAGATGGTACCAGGGCAAACGGGAAAGCCACTTGTTCCGGCAGATCTGCTGGTGTCCGCCAAAAGGCATCTGCCAGGGAGGGAATCCGAAAAAGATCACTCCATTGGGTCTTAGGAACTGCTTCATCCAGCCTATCAGCCGGGGCTGATCATGGATATGCTCTATCACATCTTTCAGCAGGATGATATCAAAATGTCCACCCAGTTCGCTCTCTATATCTACCTTATAAATGTCTTTGGTCACAAAGCTGATCCTGCCCGCCTGCTTCTCTTCCGCCAGCCATTTCTCTGCATTGACAATCCGGGTAGCATCCAGCTCCACGCCTACGCAGGTACAGCCCAGTTTCAGGAAAGCCTTGAGTACACCGGCCTCGCCGCAGCCGATCTCCAGCACCCGCATTCCGGGCTGAAGGGGAAACCTGGCGGCTATAAAGGGGATCACGTATTGTTCGGCATTCTTTTCCTGAATGTCAAAATAACGTTTCCGATCCATGTGAAATTCAAACATACATATTCTGGTTGGCGGATTGCTAACTGGCTACGGCCTCATCGGCCAGGTCAAGCTCTACGCGTAAGTTACCAATAATGAACTCCTGGCGTTCCTGGGTATTCTTACCCATATAATATTCCAGCAATTGCTGAACGTGTTCGCCCTGTTCAATGATGACCGGCTGCTTGCGCATTTCAGGACCAATGAACCGGCCGAATTCGTCGGGAGATATCTCACCCAATCCTTTAAAGCGGGTGATCTCCGGTTTGCCGCCCAGCTTTTTGATGGCCTTTGCTTTCTCCTCCTCATCATAGCAGTAGATAGTCTCCTGTTTATTACGCACCCGGAACAGGGGCGTTTCCAGGATATACACGTGCTGGTTCTTCACCAGGTCCGGGAAGAACTGCAGGAAGAAGGTCATCATCAGCAGGCGGATATGCATACCGTCCACGTCAGCATCTGTGGCAATAACAATATCATTGTAGCGCAATCCCTCATAGCCGTCTTCAATATTGAGGGCGTGCTGCAGGAGATTGAACTCTTCATTCTCGTACACTACTTTTTTGGTAAGCCCAAAGCAGTTGAGGGGTTTACCACGCAGGCTGAATACAGCCTGGGTTTCCACGTTCCGTGATTTGGTGATGGAACCACTGGCGGAGTCCCCTTCCGTAATGAAGATGGTGCTCTGCTGCTGTTTTTCGAGAATGGTCTGTTTGTCCTTACCGGTAGTTTCATCGTTCAGGTGGTAACGACAATCACGCAGCTTACGGTTATGCAGGTTGGCTTTTTTAGCGCGTTCGTTGGCCAGTTTCTTGATACCGGCCAGTTCCTTGCGTTCCCGTTCGCTTTGCTCAATACGTTTCTTCAGGGCTTCAGCGGTGGCAGGATTACGGTGCAGGAAATTGTCCAGCTCTTTCACCAGGAAATCGCTGACAAAGTTCCGCATGGTAGGACCATCTTCATACACCACCTGTGAACCCAGTTTGGTCTTGGTCTGGCTTTCGAACACCGGTTCCTGCACCCGCACGGAAATAGCGGCACAGATGCTGGCGCGGATATCGGCTGCGTCATAATCTTTTTTGAAGAACTCGCGGATGGTCTTTACGTACCCTTCGCGGAAGGCGGCCAGGTGAGTGCCCCCCTGTGTAGTATACTGACCGTTGACGAAGGAATAGTATTCCTCCCCGTACTGGTTCTCGTGCGTGATGGCAACTTCAATATCCTCCCCTTTCAGGTGGATGATGGGATAGCGCAGCTCATCCTCGTTGGTCTTACGCTGGAGCAGATCCAGCAGACCGTTCTTACTCACATATTTTTTGCCGTTGAGGCTGATCACCAGCCCGGCGTTGAGGTAGCAATAATTCCAGAGCTGGCCGTCCAGGTACTCATGGAGATAATGAAAATTCTTGAAGATGGTATCGTCAGGGATAAAATTGATCAGGGTGCCGTTGGGCTCATCTGTTCTTACCTCTTTATGTTCTTTCAGCAGTACACCTCTTTCAAACTCGGCGGTCTTTTCCTTGCCCTCCCGGAAAGCGGTTACTTTGAAATAACTGCTGAGGGCGTTCACGGCCTTGGTACCCACACCGTTCAGACCCACGGATTTCTGGAAGGCCTTGCTATCATATTTGGCGCCTGTATTGATCTTGCTCACTACGTCCACCACTTTACCGAGGGGAATGCCGCGGCCATAGTCGCGAATAGTGACCGTCTTGCTTTCGATGGTGATCTCCACCTGCTTGCCATACCCCATGGTATGTTCATCGATACAGTTATCAATAACCTCTTTGATCAGCACGTAAATGCCATCGTCCGGGCTGGAGCCGTCCCCCAGTTTACCGATATACATACCGGGGCGGAGGCGGATATGCTCCCGCCAGTCGAGACTTCTGATGGATTCCTCGTTATACTCAAACTGGTTGCTGCTTTCTTTTTCTTTTGCCATAAATAGAATATTCCGGTCTCAATAACGATTTTTCAGCCTATAAAGTACTAATTATGAATATTATTATATATTACAAATTCATTTATAATAAGCTGCTGGGAATTTATAGAACGGGCAAATATAGCAAAACCGGGGCAGAAGGGATTTCCCGGAGATATTAACGGCTGTGGAAAAAAGCAAAGCGGTAATTATAATAAGGTGACAGGATGGGCCGGACTGGTAAGCGTGCCGCTCCGGGAAGGCTTGTGGCTGGGCAGCCGCAGCAGCGCCATTGAACGGGCAGGCCGTCAAGATGCGCGTGGAAATCCAGGATTTGGGCCACCATTATCTTTTGTCGAGACCGCCTCAGGGGTTCTTCCTTTCAGGTAGCCTGTTTACCCTATAAATTGACTTGTTAAGCCTTCAATTAGCCCGGTTCATGAAAATCCCAGAGTACGCCACGCCGGAGCTTAAGGCCAGCAGATCTCGTTTTTACCGGTTCTCCGTTTCCAACGCTGTAGTAACGGCAGTGCTACATGAGGATATCAGCAGGCTTGATGAAGCGCCCGCTGCCTGACCGCTCCGGCTACTTGCCAGATTCCCGGAGATTATTTTTAAAATGACGTCCATTCCTTCCTTAATGATTTTTTAATCTTTTACCGGCATTTGCCTTAGTCAGGCTTCAGTCATGCTTTTTCAGCGCAGATCCTGTGGACTAAAATGCACAGGGTCATGCATAACCGAAGAATGCCGCCTTTAAAATAATTGTGCCATCACCCCTTGTGCGCCATCAAAGAACATGTTAATCTTTTTTTTATTCACCAATAAAATTTATGGCACAGTCATTGTTTTATTGGACCCAGAATCCCCCACATACTCTACCGCGCGATAATCAGTAATGTGATTCTATAATTTATTAGGAACCATTTTTATTAATCTATAATCTTTGAATTATGAAAAGCATCAAGATGAGCTTGGTAGCCGCAACGATTGCTACCGTAGGTTTATTCGCCTTTAAAGGTGTACAAACAGGATCTATCAAAGGAACAATTTCACCCGCAGACGGAGCTACCCGCGTATGGGCTCTTTCGGGGACCGATACACTGAAAGCTTCCGTAGCTGAAGGTGCGTTTGAGATCACTGGCGCCAAAGCTGGTACTTACCGCCTGATTGTTGAGGCTAAACCGCCTTACAAAAATGCTGCGAAAGATGGCGTTACAGTAGCAGATGGCCAACCTACAGATGTTGGTGAGATCAAACTGGAACAATAGATCATTATTTATAGTTTCCTCTTTGCATAAGTTGAGTGTGCCGGCGTACGGCACACTCAACTTTTTTTATTTAGCGTAAGATCCTTTACATGTATTCAGTACAACAGTTCCGCAACTTTTCCGGGACTTTTTTGGTTCGTCCCAAAACTTTTCAATTGATATCTTTGCGCACAAACAGTTACCCGGCATGGACAAAACCCTCCTGTTACAACTGGACAATGTCAGTGTAAAGCTTGGCGCAACCCCCGTTCTGAAAAATATCAACCTGCAGCTGCACCGGCAGGAACAGCTGGCCATCATTGGCCCTTCCGGCAGCGGCAAAACAGTACTGGCCCATACATTGGCCGGCCGGCATTTTTTCAGCGGACAGCTCATCGCCGGTTTCGGCACACCCGAAACTTTTCACCGCCAGGTCATGGTGGTAGAACAGCAGCACCGCTTCAAAGACCTCAGCAATCAATCCAACTTTTATTACCAGCAACGCTATAACTCTTTCGATTCCGAACAGACAGCCACTGTTTCCCAGGCCCTGGCGCCCTACCTGGACAACCAGCGGGACGCAGAGACCAGTCAATGGCTTACCCTTTTGCAGATAGACAGGTTATTGGACGAACCAATGATCCAGCTTTCCAACGGCGAGAACAAACGACTACAGCTGGCCATTGCCCTGCTGCAATCTCCCGTGCTGCTGATCCTGGACCACCCCTTTCTCGGTCTGGACACAGCCGGCCGGCAACTCCTGCACAGCATCCTGGACCAGCTGCCGCAGCGGGGTATCCACCTCATCCTGATCACTACGCCGCATGAGCTGCCTGCCTGCATCACGCTTGTGGCCACCCTGGAAAAAGGGGAATTGTCGGCCCCGGTTCCGAGGGCCAGTTATCAGCCGCCTGCCCATGCAGCCCCGGCAGCGCTTTTCAATGGCGACCAGCTGCGGCAGCTGCTTCCTCCCGCCAGCATCGACTTCAACATTGCTATACAGATGAAAAATGTGCAGGTACAATATGAGGGTAAGATCATCTTGCAGGACGTGAACTGGACCGTCAACAAAGGCGAATGCTGGAGTGTTTCCGGGCAGAACGGCGCAGGGAAATCCACCCTGCTCAGCCTGATCAGCGGCGATAACCCACAGGCTTATTCCAATGAGATCTACCTGTTTGATAAGCGCCGGGGCAGTGGCGAAAGCATCTGGGATATCAAGCGAAGGATCGGCTATGTGTCCCCTGAACTGCACCTGTATTTCGACTATACGGCTACTGTTTTTCAGACAGTGGCTTCGGGTCTCTTTGATACCATCGGGCTGTTCCGCCAGTTATCATCCGACCAGGAAACTACGGTTCAGCATTGGTTGCAATTGCTGCAATTGGAGCCCCGCGCCAATACCCTGTTATCCCGGCTCTCGGCCAGTGAGCAGCGACTGGTACTCCTGGCCCGTGCATTAGTCAAGAATCCGCCCCTGCTGATCCTGGATGAGCCCTGCCAGGGCCTGGACGAAAGCCAGGTGGCCAGGTTCCGGGAACTGATCAACCAGATCTGCCACGAAGCAGGCACCACTCTCTTGTATGTAAGTCATTACCGGGAAGAGATACCTGCCTGCGTTACCCGGCAGCTGTTCCTGCAAAAAGGAAAGGCGCCGGAAATACAGGTCCTGTAAGAAAAGAAGCTCTTAAAGAAATCACCAGGCCCCACGCTGCCTGTTTCATTTTCAATAACAGCTGGCAAACCTATTGGACGTTTGATCTACAGAAAATAAAAAGCAGGAAAGAAATTTGTAGGATTATATTCTATGAATGCTTATTTTTGCACCCCTTGTCTCCGTAGCTCAGTTGGTAGAGCAATTGACTCTTAATCAATGGGTCCACGGTTCGAGCCCGTGCGGGGACACTAAGCCGAAATCCAGTTCTGTACTGAATTTCGGCTTATTTTTTTCTCCTTTGCCTCAGGCATTTTTATCAAACGTTAACAATAACGTTAACATTATAAAATTTGCCCAATGGCCCGTATTAAGCTTCCACATGGGTGCAGCTGCTCCCAACCTACTGTTTATCCCAAAAACTACTCAAAGCCATCGGCAAATATGGAGGTTTCCTGGTATATTCATTATCGGTTTTTTGACCCTTCATTTGCCTGCAAGTATCCCGATGGGAAATTGGTCATCAAAACAGAAACAGTCGATATTCTCAACGAGCAGGCAGCTGGTGTAACTTACTTTCAAAAACACAGCATCTTCGAGATCGCTCAACTTGAGAAGAAAAAGGCCGCCGCGTAAGATCGAGCGCACGGCGGCCAATAGACAAAGCTGAGCGGCATCCCATGCCTGAGCATGCCAGTCACCGTTTCCAGTTTAGAAACGAAGTTTGCAATTATGTGTACAGGCTCTTATGATCCATGAGCCTGTAGATCACTACACCTTCAACCTCTATCAGGTCCGCAAGATTGCGGAGTTCCTTCACTGTAAAGAGGTTCGTATTTTTCAAACGCTTCCGCAATCGTGCATAATTTAAACGCAGATCTCTCGCCAGAATTGATGGCGGCAGGACATCAAAAATGTCTGGTAGCTTCTTAATGGCTCCAGCATCTATATACATTTTGACGGCATGGTACCGTTTATCTTTAACCTTCGTCATAATAATTGAAAAGGCCGCCGCCGATATTTGCGGCGGCCAGCCTGAAACCGGCAGCCTCCTGTACCCCCTACAGGGTGACGATAAGGATATACTGAATACCACCACAAACACGATTAAGTCAAGACAGGCAGGAAAAAATAAAGGGCGGGCCTCGTCTTGCCGATCGGAGGCATCCGCTAAGAGCCAGACCCGGCAAGCTGATAGAGGCCCACCCCATATTTTGAAATATAGAGCAGGCATTCACTATCATCTCGGGTCATTGAAAACTAGCGGATTTTCCGATCGAGAAAAATAGCGAGTCCTTCACGTAATAAAGAAGGTCGCAAAATAAAGCAAAAAAGAGCAAACCTCATCGAGATCGCCCTAATCAGTTTCTTGCCCTTAACCATCAGCAAGATAGAGAAGAACAATGTATTAAACAAAGGATGTTTTGTCTTTTTTTAATCATAATTCATCCTTTTTACAGACACATTATATCTTATTGATAAACATTTGTCTGCGTCTTTCATCTTTGTCTCTCATGGAACGAGACAAAAGGACAAAAGGTATCAAAAAACTTATCGAGAGTAAGGATATTAAAACTCTCGTGGAAATCTTGGATGATCATGATTTCCCTGTGACATCTTTAGCTAAAAGCCTTAGAACTAATACTACCCGCATGCGCCGCCTTATGGAGTCCCCTGGCAATCTCACATTTGATGAGGCTGATGCAATAGCTTTCTTTTTTGACGTGAGAGAAGAATTGATTGTAGAAATGATTCGTAGGGTTAAAAAGAAAGGTAAATAGATCCTATAGCCCATATTTACCAAATTTTGGTAAATGGAATAATTTACCTGGTAAGCCCCACGAATCTAAAATTTTATACTGATCTCATCCGTATTCAAACCACTTACAGACAGCCGTTTTGCCTGCTTCAATCTATCCGCTGATACTTCTATCGTCACCCTCCTTTCCTCTCCCGGCAGCAGGGAAAAGAAGTTATCCGTATAGAATACCGATGGCAGTACAGCGCCAGCCTGGTCCATCAACCTGACCTGGTTGAAAAAGGCTAATTTATCCGATGTATTCTTTACCAGCACCTCTACAAATACCTTATTGTTGACTGTTCTTTTTTTCGCAGAGCCGGTCAACCCAGCTTTTGGCAACTGGTCAATAGCTGAAAATCCTGACACTGCAGGTCCCGTCATGGTCCAGGCGCCTTTGTACGCATCTTTCGAGCGCCAGTAAAAAGCTTCAGCTACTGTATTGCCTGCCGGCGACTTCAGCAGCAATTTAATAAAATGGACCTGCGAGATGCTGTCATTAAAATCCAGTTTCAGCGCGTCTTTCACCAATCCATCTGCCGGTATCTGTACGGTTATTGATTGGGTAGATACCAGCCTGGAGTGAAGATCATAGACAGTGGCTTCGAGTGTATGGTCCGGAAAAGCTTTCCGGTAATCATTGTACACCGATACTGTATTCTTATAATAATCAAACTGCGGATGCAAAGGAGCATTGCCGTTCTGTGCATAATACAATGCCGCCGTTGGACGCAGGTACCAGTCGTACATCCGGCTGGCGGTTTGCGGTAGCGGGCTGTTATTATACCAGAATAAATAGCCGGAAGCAAACCTGTCGCCCCAGGAGAACTTATTGTAATTCCACACTTCACAAATACCACGGTAGTTCATAGCGCCTACCAGCTGGGCCTTCTGCGCATACTCTTCAATAGAACGGACAGTGCCGAGCTGGCTGACCGCCTGGCGGTAGCCGGTATTCATTTTATGAAATCCGTTGCCGTCCAGGTAATTCCAGACAGAGTCATTAATAGGCCAGAGGTCGCTTTCCGGCATCATTTGCCGCAAAGATTCCACCAGCGGTAAACAGGGCGTTCCATATTCCGGGTTAAACCCATCTACCCTGCTGCCCCTCGGAGAAGCCGTATTTTCAAAATACTGCATAGGGTTCTCATATTTATACGGACTACCATCATGTATGCCACAGCATTCTGATTGCTCCTGGTAGCCAATGGTGGGATCCAGCTCATGGATGATCTTTTCCGTTCCGGGCAGGTCCTTGGATTCATTAGACGCTACGTAGTAGGCAACGGATGGATGAGAACGGATCCGCTTAACTGTCGCCCGCAGATTGCTGAAATAAAGGGCCGTATCCTGGGGGAAGCGGGTATCCCCCGTTATCCAGAATTCATTCCATACCAGCAGGCCCAGTTCATCACAGATCCTGTAAAAGGCATCCGACTCCGCTATTCCACCACCCCACAATCTTACCAGGTTGTACCCACCCTGTTTTGTATACCGTAGCTCTGTCTCTGTGCGTTCTGCAGAAGTTCGCAGCATGGCTTCCGGTATCCAGTTGGTGCCCCTGATAAAAACAGGATGACCGTTGACAATAAACCTGCGCGACTTATCCGGTGTATTTTGATCAGTCTGGATCTGTCGAACGCCAAAGCGGGTTGTCAGCTCATGAGAGACCTCATTCCCTTTTTTAAACTGCAATTGCAGGGTATACAGGTGCTGCTGGCCTTTATTCACCGGCCACCATAGTTTGGGGTTCTTGATGGTAAGCTGGGGATAGGCGCCCGGATCGAAGACGATCTGCCTGGTTTCTCCCGGGTTCAATTCCACCGTTCTTTCAAAACGAATGGCGGTGCCGGCAATAGCGCCTGACAGCTTTCCGGTCTGCCTGGTATCCGTAGTATTTTTCAGCTCAACCGATATGGTTTGTTTCGAAGAACTGGTATCAGGCAATGGCAAAGCCGTCTGTACAAAGGCGTCCTGCAACAGCACATCCCCGGTAGCATATAACTCCACATCTTTCCAGATCCCGGTATTCCTGTCGCGGATACCATCAGGTGCAGTAAAGTCCCAGCCAACAGACATCAGCATGGTAACATTTTTGCCAATTTCACCATCTCCCCCATTGTTATTCTCACCCACTGCTCCCGTACGCGTATTATTTTTCCTGTACACATCACCAGGCACATCAACGGGCAATACATCTACTGCCAGTACATTGTTACCGGTACGGTTTATTTTACCGGTCACCTCAAAATTACCAGGCTGGAACATGCCGTTGATGGTACCCAGCTTTTGTCCGTTCAGCCACACATCCGCCCTGTAATTAACCCCATGCAGTTTCAGCCAGACCTTCTTACCCCTGAATTGATCAGGGACTGCAAAGGCTGTTCTGAACCAGTAATGATAGAACTCCTGCCCTGCATCATTCAGGTCAGGAATGAGTTTGCGGGAGTAACGGTTAATATCTCCATAGTATGGTTCAGGATATATCTTATTATGCACCAGGCTATTTAAAACAGTTCCGGGAACAATAGCCGGCAGCCAGCCTTCAGGCTGATAGCTGGCAGCTGACACTACTTCACCAGGTCCTGCCTCACTGGCTTTTTTCATCTGCCAGGACAGCTTGCCCGCTTTGCCGGGTTTCAAAAAAACAGACCGGGCCGCCGAAGGGTTGGTCTCAACAACTGGCTGCTGCGCCTGTACCTGCAGGCATTGCACTGCCAATAATCCGGTAAATAATAAAAGACCTGCTTTTAACATAATGAAAGGGTTTGTACTGACACAGGATGACGAGCTATTGTCATAGACTGATCAGGCAATGGTTAAGAGTTTATTCAGATAGCCGGGATAGCTTTCGCCGTTAACAGACCCGTCACCCCGGGTAATGCTGTCTCCAAAGCAAACAATGCCCTGCTTGGGGAGGTTGTGATATATAATATAATCGTACACTGACAGCGCTATAAACCTATAGCCGTTTGGTGTAGGATGAATGCCGTCTGTTTTGCCGGAGTTTACTTCATTTGATATCAACGAATCCTTTTCCGTCCCTATCTTGCCCACCGCCAGGAACCGCTGTTCCAGGTCCAGTAAGCCAGCCTTGTACCTGGCAGCTGTTTTCCGGATAACATCATTGACCTGCTTTCTTCTGCCACTCACTCCTTCAGGATCATAAAAAGAAGCCTCGTGGCGGGTGAACAAATAGGGTTCATATGCCGGGAGAATGGTCATCAGTAATAATTTGCTGCCGCTTTTCACGATAGGCGTTATTATTTTTGACAGGTTCTGCTCATATGTTTCAAGCGGTACATGTTTTTTGCTGTTCATATCATTTGTACCGATCATCAGTATAGTCAGTCTGGGCTGGTGAGCCAGGCAATCTACCTGTAAACGTTCCAGCAGATCGATGGTATTGTTGCCCCCGATCCCGCTGTTAATAGCGGGCATAACCCCTGTTCCTCCACCTGTTTTTTCAAACGCTGACAGGCTTTGAGGCCCAGCCTCTAAATGGTTAGTCACTAACAGCCCGGCCATACCAGCCACTGCCTGGTTGATAAATTTCCTTCTTGAGCGCATGGATTACAGTTTATCAGTTTTTATTGCGTACCGGGACAAACAATACGGCATCAGCCGCTATGGTGCCACTGGCATCCTGGTTTGATATTTCTACCAGTGCTCTTTTCCCTTCCGGAAAGGTAAACATCCCGAGTGAGACCCACTCGCCGGATGTTTGTCCCACTATCCTGATGTCTTTGCTCTGGATCTTATTGGTTCTCCACTTTTTCCCATCGTATATTTTAACAGACAATAGTTCAGCTGCCTTTTCAACTTTCGGGTAATAGAAATACACCTGGTACTTTCCTTTCTTCCTGATAACAGGCTCAAAGCGTACACTGGCCGGCTCTTTGCCGGCATTGAGCAATAAGGAAGGGCCATAACCACCGGTAGTTTCTTTACTCCACTCACCGGTAACGGTTGTGACATCGGCATCATCAATCAGTATTTCGGCTACTGAGCCGTCAGCAAGCGGATCCTTGTTTAACTGCTCCTGCAAGGATCCCACAGGAATTTCCTGGATAGCACACCGCTGATCAATGGCTATTACAGCAGCAAGCGCAGCAGACTGCGCCAGCACCATAAATACCGGTTCCATCCGGATAGAACCATAGGCTATATGGCTGGCCGACAGGCAAACAGGCACCAGCAGGTTACTGCATTCTTTTCTACCGGGAGTGATGGACCTATACGCAATGGGATAAGGTTTTACGCCTTTTAGCTGTACATCCCCCTCGTTCTTAACCATTCCACTGACTACTATCCGCTGTGTATTATGAGAATCCATGGTATAGGCAGCCATACCGATCCCATCTTTCACCACTACCTTTGCCGTGCAATTATCCTGGGTCATCACGTACTCTCCTATCATGCGCCTTGCTTCCCTGACATACAGTTGGGACGTCCAGTGTTCGGTATCCGGGTATTCGTCCATCGGATACCCCCACTGCAGCATTTCATTTCGCAGGTGCGCCGGCATCCTGGGATCATGACCAATGAAATACAGGAGGCCCTTCGTATAACGTACATGCGCCTGAAAAATGGAGTCCCTGGTTGCATAGTCCCCATCCGGATACGCATAGTTCATCCCGATCATATCGGTTGAAAAAGCTCCCTGGTTATTAATATCTGTTTTGTTATTGGGCATCAGGTCCATCTTCAGGATCTCCCCAAGTCCCCTGGCCGGTCTGGCAGCAAGCAGCCGCAGCAACAGCTCATATTTTGTGGAGTCATAATCAGCCGGCCGGGTGATCGGCAACTGATTTGCAGGATCTTTGCTCAGGCAGATCCTGAAATTGTAGGCCTGTATCTTTTTATCGCCACTGCCTGCCTCGCCCAGTGGCGCTGCACTGATACCCCATAACAACCCGCTTTCCGGTTTGCCAGGTAAAATATAGGGATCAACGCCATCGGGGAACTGGTGCTTCTCTTTTAATTGTACGCCGTTGACGGTTTCATGGTATTGGGAATTGGCTTCCCGGCCGGTGGTATAACTGACGCCAGCCCTGGCCATCAGGTCTCCTTCATAGGAACAATCAATGAATTGTTTGGCACGAACCAGGAGTGTCCCTGCACTACCATCCGTATTTTCCAACAGCACAGATCCAATGACTGTTCCATTTTTACTGACCGTTTGCAACCGCTTTCCATACAACACTCGACAACCTGATCTTCTGATATAATCCAGGAATATGGCTTCCGCCACTTTAGGCTCAAACACCCATTGCTCAAATTTGCCATAATGCTGTCCGATGCGCCGGTAAAAGTCTCTCGACAAACCCGTAACCACATACTTATTACCAATATCTGTAAACCCGAGTCCGCCGGAAGACAGCCCTCCCAGCCGGGACCCGGGTTCTATCAGCAATACAGTCTTCTTTTGCAGGGCTGCGGTATAGGCAGCTATAACACCTGCAGAAGTACCACCATAAATACAGATGTCATAACTAACTGGATCTTCATTGGCGCCTGCCTTCGCCGGCAGGCAAACAATAACCAGGAATAGAAAAAGCGTATACCGCATAGGTCCAGCAATATTTATTTAGTGAGTGTATAGGTAAAGGTCTTGTAGTTCCTGTCCGATCCAAGGCCTAACTGCACATCATCAGTAGCAGTAGCTAACGCAATGATGATGGTCTTATTGGCAGTGATGGGCGTATTTATGACCGGTATCTTAATATCTGTAAACCATTTACCGGCAGGAATAGTAATACTCATCGGATCAGGGGCTGTATAATTCACGCCCGCTTCCGCCGTTCCACCCAGCGTATAGGTGAGTGTCACCTCTTTTGTTTGTAAGATATTGACGTAAACCCGCGCTACCGCCGGTGAAACAGACACCTTGCCGGAGGCTGTATTGGTAATGGCGGTAGAAGCGCTGCTTCCCGGTCCGGTAATAGCGTTTGAGGTCATGTAAACGGCATTCGGCATGTCGGGATAGGTTTCTTCTTTTTCGCAGGCAGCCAGGCAGCAAATAACTGCTACCCCAATAAGGAGCTGAACTATTCTGTGTCTTTTTTGCATGGTGTAGTTTTTAATAGCCATCATTTTGGTCCAGGTTGGGGTTGCGCAATAGTTCTCCGTCAGGGATTGGCCAGCGTAACCAGTTGGGATCGGTATGTCCGGTTACCACCGCATACCGGCCTGTCCTGATGAGGTCATAATACCGTTTGCCTTCATAGGCCAGTTCCACAAACCTTTCCCGCTCAATGGCCAGCCTCACCTCTTCCTGCGTTTCAGCTGTTGTTTCCCCAAGTCCGGCCCTTTTTCTTACCTGGTCAAGCAGGAGAACAGCATCAGCCGTTTGCCCCAGCTCATTCAATGCCTCCGCCCTGAACAGAATGATCTCAGCCAAACGATATACAATGCGATTGGCATCATAGTAAAGCGTATTGCCGACCAGTGTACCGGGATATTTGGCAATATAGGTCTGGTTGGCATCCCTGTACGGTGCAGGAGTTGCGCCGGTATTCCTGTAGGTGATCGGGGCCCGCAGGTCAGTGGATGGCAGCTCGTTTAAAAGAGCAGCCGATGGCTGGTAGCGCCAGTTACCGGCGGTATAGCTCCCGCCAATCGGCAGGAAAAGTTCCGTAAGTCCATTGGTATTGCCTTCCAGGAAAGTATAGTTGTACTGCACTTCCAGTATGGACTCCCGGGTATTCTTATCAGTGAACAAGGTTCCAAAGCTGCTGCCCGCTACCAGTGAGTAGTTGGCAGGGCTTTTGATCACCAGGTCCGCTGCATCTGCAGCCTCCTGGTATTTTTTCTGCCATAGGTAGAGATCGGCCATTGTGCTGCGGATTGCCCCCTTCGTTGCCTTGCCTTTATTCTCAATGGTAGTGGAGAAAGGCAGGTCCGGCACCCGGCTTTCCGCCTCTTTCAGGTCAGCTTCCACCTGCGCAAACAGGGCAGCCCTGTTGGAATTGGGAGGGAAGAAGTCGGCCTTCAGGCTCTCATACGCTTCGGTGATCAAAGGAGCTGTCTCCTGTGTCCGGGCAAGGTAAAAATAAAAAAGTGCGCGTAAAAAATAAGCCTCGCCAATTATTCTTTCTTTCCGGACTGCCAGTGCAGGATCATCAATGTTGGGAACATTCTTCAATACGCTGTTGCATCTGTTGATACCTGTATACAAAGAGTTCCAGCCAACATAGCCACCGTTTGCCGAAATAGCCCCGCTTACGACTGTGAGGTCAGCACTGCCCGACCGGTCTGTCACTGCAAAAATATCCGTACGACCATCGCCCCAGATCACATAGTTGGCGGCCCCACCCTGCAGGGCATCATAACAACCATTGATGGCATTGTCTGCATCTGAAGCGGTTTTAAAAAAATTAGTACCTGTAATGATACTATCAGCCACCTGGTCAGTCACTTTTGAACAGGAGATAGTAAATATGGTAAGAATATAAAAATACTTTTTCATGATATGCTGTTTTAGAATCCTACGCTTATGCCCAATGTCAATGCCCGGTATTGGGGGTATGTAGCCTGGTCGATCCCCATATAGGCCACATTCCCACTGAACGCGCTTGCCTCGGGATCATACCCCTTGTATTTTGTAAAGGTTACCACATTCTGCCCCGTAGCATATACCCTGCAGGTACGGAGGCCCGTCTTTTTTAAGAACGCAGCAGGCAGGGTGTAGCCAACAGTAATATTCTTGATACGCAGGTAAGAGCCATCTTCTATCCACCTGTTTGAGAACCGACGGCTCCCGGAAGGATCATTCCAGGTCAGTTTGGGAATATCTGTTACATCGCCCTCATTCCTCCACCTGCGCAGCAGGTCAAGCGTACCGTTAAAGCCGGTAATAGACTCTGCCGCATAGCGCGTTCCATTGACCACATCATTGCCATAGCAAAAGGTAGTGAGGATATTCAGGTCAAAACTCTTATAGGTAAAGCTGTTGGTAAAGCCGCCTGTAAATTTGGGCTGGGCCTCGCCTATCACCATCCGGTCATCATTATCAATGGTCTTATTGCTGTTGATATCATCAAAAATGAGGTCGCCCCCCCTGAAGAGATAGCCATTGGTGCCGGTACTGGTATTGGTGATCTTATCCTTATTATCAGTAGAGTTTTGGTATACCCCATTGTGATGCCAGCCATAAAAGCTGCCAATGGGACGACCTACCTCCAGGATGCTGTAGGAAACCAATGACCCGGAAAGTCCCTGACCGGCAGAGACAATAATTCTCGATTCGCCGGAATACAGCTGTACAATTTTGTTGTTGTTAAATGAAATATTAAAGTTGCTGTTCCAGGTAAAATCCTCTTTGCTGATATTGACCGTGTTCAGGTTAAACTCCAATCCCTTGTTCTCAGTAGCGCCTATATTCTGCAGTACGGAGCTGAACCCTGAAGTATTGGGCAGCGGTACATTCAGCAGCAGGTTGGAAGTCTTCTTGACATAGGCGTCGATATTCAGGATAACCCGCGACTTGAACAGGGAGATATCCAGCCCTGCGTTGTATTGATCCGTGGTTTCCCAGGTCAGATCAGGATTGGGGATCACAGACATGCCTATACCACTCTGCCCGGCATAGTTGGCGCCAGTAGTGAATTGCCCCTGGGCAACATAATCGCCAATGGTCTGGTTACCTGTCCTGCCTGCGCTGGCCCTCAGCTTAAGATCGTTGATCAGGTCACTTTTCCAGAATACTTCATTGGATATACGCCAGGCAGCGGACAGGGCAGGGAATATAGCATACCGTTGATTGGCGCCGAACCGGGAAGAGCCATCACGCCGCGCAGTGGCTTCCAGCAGGTATTTATCGCCAAAGGCATACCCCACGCGACCAAAAACAGAAGAAAGGCCATTGGCCGATCTGCTGGAGGACGCATCTGTAGGCATGGATGCCGCATTAAGGGTATAGATATTGTTGGTGGCATACTGCCTTCCCGCAGCAGAAATAGCAAAAGCGCTCCTTTCCTGCAGGCTGTACCCGGCCAATGCCGACAGCGAATGCCTGCCGATAATTTTAGAATAAGACAGGGTGTTCTCATTTACCCAACCCGTAACATTGGAGGAAAAAGCACTGCCGCTGGCCTCTCCGTTCCGAACAGCATCTGAAGGTTGAAAATATGTATCCAGCACCGATGCATAATTGATACCGATGGTGGACCGGAAGATCAACCTGGGGATAATAGTATATTCAGCATATACATTGCCCAGTACAGAAGTCACCTGGTTCTCATATTTAAGCTTGTTGGCAAAAGCTACGGGATTCATAAAGCCAGACACATCGCCATTGTAAAAAGTGCCGTCATTATTATAGATCGGCATGGACGGCGATTTTTTCAAAGCCACCTGGATCACTGAGGTAGCGCCATCTTCTGTGGACACCCGTTTGTTCAGGTAGCGGGATACAGATATATTGGTACCGAACTTCAGCTTATCGCTTGCATCGTAGTCGAGGTTCAGCCTCATGGAGCCACGTTTATAGCCAGACCTGATGATGATGCCAGCCTGGTCAAAATAGCCTGCGCTCAACGCAAAGCGCAGTTTTTTCTCGCCGCCTCTTATGGCAAATTCATAGTTTGAAATAGGCGCCGTCTGCAAAATTGCGTCCTGCCAGTCTGTATTGTATAATTTACCGTTGCTGTCAGGAAGCAGCCAGCCATACACAGAGGGCACCCCATAGTTCAGGGCGTTTGCCCGTCCCTCCTGCACCAGCTCCATCGCCTGCTGGCTATTCATCAGCTTGAGGCGTGTTGAAGGGTTATCCTGCTGCCAGCCCGTATAATAATTTAACGAATAGGAAGTTGCTCCTCTTTTTCCACGTTTGGTGGTGATCAGCACTACACCATTGGCTGCACGGGAACCATAGATAGCCAGCGCACCCGCATCTTTCAGCACTTCCATGGATTCAATATCATCCGGATTAATGGCAGACAAGGCAGAGGTCTGGCTGCCTGAAAGATTAATACTGCTGAGGGTGCCCGATTCCACCGGTACACCATCCACAATATACAACGGATCATTGCCTGCATTGATGGAGGTGGTACCACGTATACGGACCGTTACGCCACCACCGGGCGCTCCGGAATTCTGCACTACCTGTACACCGGAGGCCCTGCCCTGGATCAGAGACTGCGGCGTGGCCACTGGCAGCTGTTCTATGTCCCTCCCTTTAATGGAGGAAACAGCGGACAGCAGGTCTTTCTTTTTAGTTGTACCATAGGCAATGACCACCACATCATCCAGTGATTTTACAGCAGCTTTCAAGCTGACATTGACCACAGTGGTGCTTTCACTGACGGCTATCTCCTGCGTCTCATATCCCACTGCCGTAAAAACAAGCACCGTCTTAGTCCCTGAAAAGCTTATCCGGAACCTGCCTTCACCATCGGTGGCTGTGGCATTAACGGCCCCTTTTTCACTGACGGTAGCGCCTGGAAGGGGATTGCCTTCATTGTCCCTGACCATCCCCGTTACAATCCGGTCCGTGGTCAGCTTAAAGATACCTGTCCGGGGATTATCGGGAATGGAAGCAACAGTTTCAGGGTAAAGGACAACCTGTTCATCCACCACCCGGAAGCCGATATGCAACGGTTCCAGCAACTCCTTCAACAGGACGCTGAGTGGCTTTTTAACAGCAAAACAGCTTATTTCCCGGTTGGCCTGGATAGCATTAGCGCTGAAGATAAATTTACTATCGATCTGCTTTTGGATGGACACAATGACCTTTAGCAAGGATTCTTTCTCTACAGAAAGAGAAATCTTTCTGTCCAGGATGTCCTGCCCGTTCAGGTCTTTCGCATAGAGCGAAAAACCAAGGCAAAGCGACATAGTTATTTGAACAGCCAATAATCTCATAAGGAGCATCGTTGACGCAACGACATGTTGCTTGATTTTCATATATTCGTACCCATTTTGTTCGTTAATAATCTCATGCGGGCAAAAGAACAGCAATGCAATATTTGCTGTAACAGGGCTGGAGGTGTGTCACCACTTCCGGCTCTTTATTTTGTAGAAAGAATTATGGTGGTGGGTGTATCAGTGACTGATTCATTTTGGTTTGTTTTGTTTATGATTGGGCTATTGAGCAGGGCAACCTTTTCCTTTGACCAGGATCTTTGTACCGTTGATCTCGTAACTGGCATTGATGGTAAGACAGATAAACTCCAGCTTTCCGTACAGGTCCTGCCGGGTTATATCCCCTGAAAAAACACAATTATAGATGCTCTCATTTTCCACTACAATGGAAATGTCATAAGCATTTTCAAGCTGTGTAAAAATGGACGACAACTTTGCCTGTTCAAATACAAAGGAGGATTTTGGATCTGTCCGCAGGTTCACCGGCTGAGGATGCTCCACCAATGTTGATTCAAAGACACCCTGAAAGGTTTTATAAATGGCCTTCTGGTTGGGCGTAACTATAATACTGGCAGCTTTCCCGGGATCCGCTACCAACTCCCGGTTTTCATATACCTGTACTTTACCGGACTGAACAGCCACTTCAATATTGCCTGTTTTGTCATTGGTACTCACGTCAAAGCTGGTACCCAGCACTTTGGTAACAACTTTATTGTAGTACACATAAAAAAGCTGGTTTGGCTTTCTGGTCACCTTAAAAAATGCGTTACCCTCCAGGTATACTTCTCTGACAGTGTCGGTAAATTGAGCAGGATAATGCAAGGTAGCATGCGGCTGAAGCGTGACGGCTGTGTTATCAGGCAGGACAATGGTTTCCGCAATTTTTCCCGTATTGGTATGTTGGATGGTAGTGGGGGGAATAACGCTTACAAAGCTCGGCTCGCCGGTATCATTAACTCCTTTAAACAACCAGACCGATAAAAATAGCAGGCATGCAGCAACAGCTGCCGCAGCCCATATCCAGCGCCTGTGTTTGACCACTTTAACCGACGGTATTGTTTCAAGCGTTTTCTTTTCTGATAAAAGGATATTTCTGACTATTTCCTGCGCAATGTGTGGGGGGAGATCCGCGCCTTCAATATTTTCCAGGTAATCATTGCCGATCCTGGTCTGGAGGGTCTCATCAAAACGATTTGACAGCAGCAAATCGAAGAATTCCTCCTTTTCAGCAATCGTTATCGTTTTGGACAAAAGCTTGTCCAGCAGATAGTTAAATCTGTGCATTTCATTCATACGGCGCAATAGAGGGTTAGTGCCTCTATATACTATACAACAAAATCTTCCGGATGGAGTACAAGGAACAGAAAAAAATCAGGAAAAAAGAAATGCGGCCAGAAAAAGGATGCCCCGCTCCGCAAAAAAAGACTTAATATGATCAAGCGCCCTTGACATATGTGTCTTAACAGTAAGGGGCGAAATATTTAACTGTTCGGCAATCCTGAGGTAGGATAGCTGCTCTTCCCGGGCCAGCCGGTACACCGCTTTCTGCATATCCGATAGCCCGTCTATGGCTTTGTTGAGCAGCGCCTGATATTCTTTTTCCTTCAGACCGTCAAAAATAGGATTCTCAGTAATGGTGTTGATCCCTTTCAGGGCACCTGCGGCTTTCCAGTCCCTGGCCAGCTTTTTCAGCTGGTTAATGATCATGTTTTTAGCAACAGTCACCAACCAGGACTCAATAGGACGGCCGGTTCGGATATTGGCCCGCTCAAACCAGAGTTTAAGAAATACATCCTGTACAATTTCCTGGGCCAGCAGTGGAGATGAAAGATATTTTACAGCCAGTCTGTAAATCCGATTGCGGTAACGATCATAGATCAATTGGAAAGCATATTCACTGCCGTCATTCAGCAGCGCAATGAGTTTGGCTTCCTCATATATGTGTTCGTTTTGATGCAATCGTTTAGGAGTAACAGGCGTAAAGATAGGGTTTTCACCTTTTCTCTGGCAATAATTCAGGCTCCGCCAGCAAAGTATGAAGGCTGGCCTCAAATTGAATCACCTGTTCCAATGCTATTTATTGGACCCCTGCCATGCAACTATCAACATATCGCTCTGTCAACTTACACTTATTCTTTTTGAGCCAATCGTTCCAAAGTTTCATGTCCTTGATATAGTCTTCTTTGCTTCTGTATCCAATTGTACTGCTATAATCTGCTTTAGTCATAATTTGGGTTACAGAAGTTAAATAAATAAGTGCATTTCTATACTCATCAACTAAAACAGATGCGTTTTCCTCCTCGGCAGATTTAATGACCGATAAGTTGTATTTGAACTTATTGACAACATTATCATTGACAGGGCAATGGCTGGCCTTGCATGCAGGAAGGATTATAATTAAAAAAACAATCTGGTATATACGCATAAAAATATGCCATTGAGAGGTTATCAAAGAACACCAGGACATTGCTCTCATCACTTACATAAATATACTTTTGAGACGGCCTCTTTTATTATCAGATCTGTCTACTACAACTTTGATATGGCCCATAGAACCAGGGGGATTCCAAACAGCAGTAAAACAGGCAGCATCACCAGTAAGATCATATTACGCTTTCTGACTGCTGGCGCCTCGTTCTCCCACCGCTGGTAAAATGGACCGAAATCATTCTTTTTAGCCATCCGCTTATACCTGATCTCATTGACCACCATTACAAGTAATGCAACAGGTAAACCAAGAATAAACTTATTGGTATTCAATTGCTGGATCACACCAGTACAATAGTCCACAACAAGGAGTATTCCGAAGATCATAAATAACTGAGTGATAGATAAAAACTGAATGCCCCTATCAACAGGTATATCACTTTCCTTTTTCCTGTAATGATCGTAAATCCGGAAAAAGATATAATCGAACATTTTGTACATACAATTAATTATTTTTAATCATTCCAATCTAACAATGGTTCACCGACGGCCTCATCCAACCTTTCACTTAAGGATTTTCCCGTAAACAGCTGGGTTCCGATATCCAAAACAAACCAGGCGCCCGAAATTACGGAACCTACGCCAGTAAATGCAAGTCCGGTCATAGCAGCATTCAATACATGTGATGGCTTCACCTGCTGAGTGATCACCACATCGGCAACAAGTACCACCGCACCAGCAACTGTGAGCTTGGTAGAAAGGGCCTTTGCTTTTGACAAAGAGGTGCCTACCTTGGAATAACTACCTTTGTAAGTAATATTCTTTTTTGTAATATCTGTTCTCCACCTCCATGTTCCATTTTTTCCGCCACCAGAATTCATTATGGGTCACATTACCCTTCAATCCGTAGTAAGTACCAGTCACGCCTACGCCCATTCCACCATTTGCAAAGGCATTGTACCAGATCTCATCCTGATCATTGTTTGCCGGGGTAACTATCACGTCATCCATCACTATCTGCGGAGCCCATCCTCTTTCAGGATCAAAAACCTGCGGCAGGCCTTCATCGGGTATCCAGATATCCCCTGGGTCAGGAGTAGGAGTTGGTGTTTGTCCCCGGGTTGTATCCAGGCCATACGGATCATTATAAAGAAGAGGGTTATTGAGCACATAAGCATATGGGCTGTAATCGTCCGCAATTCCAGCCAATGGATCAATCTGCCAGAATCTTCCCAGCAGCCTGGCCTCAAATTTTCAATGACTCTTCTATGCAGCCAGCAACCACTACCATCCCGCCCCAGCAACGGGGATCACAAACGGACACAGTACATCGCATATATGTACCCGATATCATACAGGCACATATTCACTTCCTGAACAGCTGTCAGAAATTACTGAAAGTAAATGACTGGAAACAAGTATCCGGTAATAAAGGCGCCAGCTTTCAATTGATTGACGAGCTGGGAAAATCATTGCAGGGACACGCAAGGGAAGGAGATTTTATCAGGATCGGTATGCCACTGCCCTCGCCATCGGAGAATGGCGAGGGGTACGACTGGGTCCGTATTGAAAAGATTGAGAAAGATCAACTGGATGGCCTGGAATGGATGGCTATCCGTGTCAGACCAGCAATACCACCGTTTAACCAGCAATCCACTCAAAAAGACAGACAAACCATTGCGCACTTTTTTGCCCCCGGCGCCACCAGTAGTTTTATTGTAGAGAGAAGGCATCATCACCTGATAGCCAGTGTTAACGGGCGTAATGAAACGCCTAACCTGAAAACACCAGGCCTGTTTACCAGGATCAGGAATTTTATGATTGCCATTGCCGCTATGCTGGGCTTGAACAAATCACAATGGAAAGCATTGGCTAAAGGGCTGCTGGAACACTGATAGCGCCTGCCAGACCTTCAGGTAAACACCCACATTATATTAATTTGTATCCTGCCGCTGCCCACTCCCCGGCACACCGGTTGACTCATTGGTGCTATCTGGTACATCTTCCACTGATAATCCGGGACCGGAACGCTCGCCCGGCGCTTCTTTCTTAATGACCGGCTTATCCTGTGGCGGCTGCTCCGGCTGATCATTATTCGGTTGCTTGCCGGGCTCCTCTTTTTTTTCTGCGATATCCTTTTTCATTATTTCGATTTTAATTGATCAATAAACTGTTGTCTCCACCGGCCGGGGACAATCCCGGCGCTTCTGTTTGCGGTACAAATTCCCGGCCATTCCTGGCATAATCATAGGGCCAGCGATACAGTTCCGGGATCTCACCCTCCCTGTTCCCCGTGGCACCCACCTGCAGGGGGATCAGCAAATTGGCGAAGGTGCCGCTGAGGCCGCCGGTCAGCACAAAGAAGATCATGACAGTTCCATGCATGGTGACCAGCGCATAATAAAAATTGGGGTCCAATCGCCCCCCTTTCCCCCATTTACCGAATAAGGTCACCAGGAAAGGAAAGGTAGGTATCCTAATTGCAACCGGAAAAGTACAGATAACAATGCGCCGGCCCGGATAATGCTACCCACATTGCCGCATTCATTCCACGCATTGTCAAATGCCTTGAAACATATACATGGCATAGTTTTTAAAAACTTGCATACATCCCACACCCTCATGGCACAACCAACCTCACTGTAAAAATTCTCTTTGTATATGAAAACATTTTTTTTAGCAGCACTGGCTCCCTGCCTGCTGGCAGCAGCCTGTAAATCGAAACCAAACCCAGGCACCGGATCAGGTACTGATTCCGATTCAGCTACCACCGCCACTACAAAAACAGCCACCCTTTCCCTGCCGACGCCTTATGCCACGCCTTCCAAAACCCTTTTTGCAGATGTACAGGGCTGGAGTGAAGGTCGCACACCACAGGCGCCACAGGGATTTACGGTCACCCTGTTTGCCAATAAACTGGATAACCCACGCTGGATCTACCAGGCGCCCAACGGGGATATTTTTGTAGCGGAATCTGCTACGCAGAAAAGCCTGGCGCAAAAGGCCAAAGATGAAGTTTCCGGCAAGACTAAATCGCAGGCCGGCAGCAGCGCTAACCGTATTACGCTGTTCCGCGATACTGATAAAGATGGTCAACCTGATCTGCGGAAAGAATTTGCCGGTAACCTGAACCAGCCTTTGGGCATGCTGGTGCTGGACAACTTTTTTTATGTAGCCAATACAGATGGACTGGTACGGTATCCTTACAAGGCTGGTCAGGATAAGTTAACTGGCAATGGACAGAAAGTAGTTGAGCTGCCGGCTGGTGGTTACAATAACCACTGGACAAGGAATATTATTACCGATGCCAGCAAATCAAAGATCTATATATCGGTGGGCTCCGGCTCCAACGTGGCGGAACATGGCATGGAGAACGAAGTTCGTCGCGCCAATATCCTGGTGGTGAACCCGGATGGCAGTGGTGAGCAGATCTACGCCAGCGGCCTGCGTAATCCCGTGGGCATGGCCTGGGCGCCGGGCAGTAATACGTTATGGACAGCAGTGAATGAAAGAGATGAACTGGGTGATGAGCTGGTGCCCGATTATATGACCAGTGTAAAAGAAGGCGGTTTCTACGGCTGGCCCTATGCCTATTTTGGACAGCACGAAGACCCGCGACTGAAAGGCCAGCGGCCTGACCTGGTCAAACAAACCCTGGTGCCTGATGTTCCGCTGGGCAACCATACCGCATCGCTTGGTCTGGCCTTCTATGATCAGCAGGCTTTTCCCCAACGCTATCGTAACGGCGCCTTTATAGGGCAGCATGGGTCCTGGAACCGCTCCAGCTTCTCCGGTTACAAAGTGGTATTTGTACCCTTTGCCAACGGCAAACCTTCCGGTGATGCCGAAGATTTTCTGACCGGTTTCCTGTCAGCAGAAGGCGGTAACAAAGTGTACGGAAGACCAGTAGGCGTTACCGTATTACAGGATGGCTCCCTGCTGGTAGCCGATGACGCCGGTAATACTATCTGGCGGGTGACGGCCAGCAAAGCACCATAGCCGCTGATCAGGTGTTAAAAATATTGAGGACAAAAATCCACCACTACTGGCTGTACATTCCTCAATTAACAAAAGCAGTTCTTCAGTTTACCTTCTTTCGGTCAGGCATAACCTTTGACGGTAAACAAAATATATATCTAACGATTATTAAACCATTAATTGAAAAAACTATGGCAACGAGAAGAAACACAGGCGGGCAATCTGCCAGCCAACATTACGGAAATCGTGACAGTCGGGATATGCGGGGATCAGGGGAACAATTCCAACAGAACTATGACAACAATGATATGGACAATGAATATGATGAAGACTACGACGAACATTCCGGCAACAGGATGCAGGGACGTTATGGACAGGATGCCTTCGACCGCGAGGATGACCAGGACAATGACCGCAACTACCGCAGCACACGGAGCAGCTATGACGAGGACGAAGACGAACAGGAGGATTATGATGACTTTAACGGCGACGAAGAAGACGAGGACCAGGAAGATTTCCAACAGACCAGCTTCCGTTCCCGCCAGGGTTTTGGTGGTGGCATGAACCGTCAGCGTTCCGGTGGCACTTCTAACCTGGACCGCAGCTACGGTAACGGTGGCCGGTACGATGACTCCATGAACAATAATGGCAATCAACGTAACCGTCGTCAGAACGACCAGCATGGCAATCGACGCAATGAACACCGTGGTTATGGAAACTCAGGTAACCAGGATTACCAAGACGACCGCGACCAGCGTGGTTCCCGCATGGGCAACCGCCAGGGCTGGTACGGAAACCAGGGCAATCAGGGTTATACCGGCCGCAGGTCCGATGGCAACCAGGGCGGCAATATGTATGGCAACCAGGGTCATGGTGGTTATGGCCAGCAGGGCAATGGCGGTTATGGTCAGCAAGGCTATGGTAGCAACCAGGACAATTACGGACAGCAGGGCTATGATCAACAGGGAGGCTTTGGCAATCAAGGCTACGGGCAGCAGGGCAACCAGGGCTATGGTCGGCAGGGCGGCAACCAAAGTTATGGTCAGCAAGGAAACCGGGGTTCCCAAAGACGTTCCTCCGGCATGCAGGGCTATGGTCAGGAAAGAGGTCAAAACTATGGCGACATGGGCCATGGCAACCGTGGTGGCCAATATGATGACTATAACAACAACCGCAGCCGCCGTTCCTCCAGCATGTACGACGACAATGACATGAACAATCGTTCCGGCCGTTATGACAATGAGGACAACAATTATAGCTCCGGCCAAAGCAACCGCAGCAATACCGGTTCACGCAGCGAAACAAGCAACCGCAGCAGCAGCCGGGGCAATAGCAGCAGCGCCAGTCGCACAAGCGGAAAAAGCAATACAGGCAGTAATATGATGGGCCGCAGTAACAGTGGCTCTTCAAAAAGCGCCAGTTCCGCCAACAGGAGCAGCAGTACAGGCAAAGGTTCCGGCAGCCAGACAGGCAATAACCGGAAAAGCAGTACCACTGCTACCGCTTCCAAAAAGAAAAACAGCTCGCGCTAACCAGGAACAACGATAGCATAAACGTCAGGGAACAAAAATACCTGGCAAACAATTGTTTGCCACAGGGAAGCTGACACGGCAAAAGCAGAAGGCCTTCAAATAATATTGAAGGCCTTCTGTCCGTTTATGTACACCACAAAGATATCCGGCTATTTATCCAGGTAACCTTCGCTTTTAAGCAAGGCCAGCGCTTCCATCAGGGTGGCGCCGCTTATCTCTGTACGCAGGGCTACCTTGGGTTCCAGCGGAGCTTCCCACCAATGGTAACCGAAAAGGATGACCGGGGTTTTCAGCGTACCCTGTGTCCACAGCACCTGAGCGCTGTTCTTCAGGAAGCTGACATAACGCTTACGGTTGGTTTCCGGAAGGTCTGGATTCCTGATCAGGTTGGTCAGGTACCGTACAAAGATCCCTTTGAACAGGTTCACGTCATGGTCCTGCTGCTCGGCCCAGTCGCTCAGCACCTTGTTATTGGTATTGATCAGGGTGCTGGTGGTCCAGTCGGCCGTTTTAATAGCGTCATTCAGGTATACCTTATTACCGGTGATCTTATAATATTCCAATGCTGCGCCCATATAGGTTCCGGCATTGTAGGTCCAGTCGCCCCGGCTGTCATTGATATTCTCAAACACCCGGCCCGACTGCTGCACTACCCTGTTTTCCTTTATCCAGTTATAGATCATGGACAACCATTCCAGGTTATTGTGGCCATTGACCACCTCTGCATCTCCATATTTCTGCCACCTGCGGGCAGCAATGATGGCAGCAGGTCCGTTGGAAGGAACACCTTTGCTGCGGCCTTCGGTTGTATTCTCATGGTTCCAGGGAATTCCACCGCCATCCTCATTGTTCCATCCGACAGTGATCCACTCCCACAATTGCCTGGAGGAAGTTTCATAGCGGGTATCGCCGGTGGCTTCCAGGGCACGCATATGGGCCATGCCATGCCAGCCCATATCATCATAATAATTATTGTAGAAGCGGCCGCCGTTCTTGGCTTTCACCCCTTCATAAAAATCATAGATCTTGGTCTTGTACACATCACTTTTAGTGCGGGAATAAGCATCTATCATGGCATCCAGCCCATGGGCTTCCGGCCAGTAATCATACTGCATAACGGTACCCAGGTTATCATTATTGAAATGATGTTTGGTAGGATTCCAGAACACACTGACAAAGGAACTGCTGCTGCTGTCTGCAGCGCTTGTCCAGTCAACCGCATAGCCCGTACTTCTATCGATGTATTCATCGTTTATTTTGCCGCATGCCCCACAGAACAGCAGGCAGAGGCCGATATATATATTCTTCATTAGCTACTGTTTATAGTTAAAAAGCCGGCAATTCAGCTCAATACACCATCTGGTGCGTATACTGATCGGCTTCTGCACTGAGGGAGAAAATGATATTGCACTTAGGAACATTCCTGTTGGGGAACTTGTAGGAATAATCCCACTGGTTCTTATCCTCAGCGTAGAAATTGAGCTTAAAGTAAGCGCCGGTAGTTACGCCGGGGGGCTGGTTATCCTTGTTGGAGCTGCCCACTTTTTGTTCCTGGCCATTGATGGTGATCCAGAAGAAATACCTGTCGTCACCCCAGTTGGTGGTAAAATCGGGCACATAATCATTGTGGCTCCAAACGCCTTTACCCTGGTAGGTCAGCGTCTGCCGTTTCTGCGGCGTACACATGAACATGTCCACTTTAGTAACCTTCGCAATCGTTGCGGAAGCAGTGCTGAAATCAAGGAAGACTTTGTAAATACCATCTTCCGATACGGTACCGCCATCTGCTGACTCGGTGAAGCCGGTACCCGCTGTATTCACAGAGAAGGTCCTGGACACGCTGGAGCGGGAATCAACAAAGCTGTATTTTTTGCCTGCCAGCAGCCTGGTATAGATCTCAAACTCAGTGCCGCCTTCCAGTCCTTTTACGGTCAGGGCGTTGGCCAGTTCCGCACCAGCTTCAGTGCCTTCGCCTGTCAGGAACAGGACGTCCGGCGCTTCAATGCCAGGGGTACGGGTAATGCGGATGGTACGGGTGGTTTTGGAGATCACCTGGGATAAGCCCCTGGAAGAGGCCACGGTCCATTTTAACACCCCTTCCGTGGCGGCAGCAATACCTGCCAGTCCACCGATCCGGTTCAGCACTTTATGGGTGATGCTGGCGCCGGTGCTGATGCCTTTGTTATCGGCAGGTACTACGTACAGCGGTTTGGAGAAATCACCGTCCGCTTTATCGAACAGTACATCATAATAGACCACGCCATTGTCTTCGGCCACTGCTTTTTCCCATTCAAAATACAGGGAAGCGGTGCCGGAGGATTGCAGGATAATATTGCGGCCGTCATCGGGCGAGTAATAAGAACTGACCTCGGTCACTTTCACCTCGGTGAACTCAAGTTTTTTGGTACAGCCTACAAAAGCTGCCATGGCTATTAAAAAGAAGGTTGCTGCTATTTTAGTATGTTTCATGTTTTGCTGATTGATGATTAATACCCTGGATTTTGAGTCAGATTAGGATTGATCAGGCGTTCTGCCCTGGGAATGGCCCAGAGATAATCCCGGTTGCGGCTGAAGGTGCCGGCAGGCAGCTGGATATAATCGTAAGAGCCACTGCTCTTATCGAATTTGGCGCCCCGCCTGGGCTGGGTCAGTACTGTTTCTGCAATTTGCCAGCGGCGGATATCAAATATCCGTAAGCCTTCCAGCGCCAGCTCCACCCGGCGTTCGTTACGGATCACTTCGCGCAGGGCTGCCTGTCCGCCACCGGGCATATCCATGGCGGCGGCAGTATTATCAAAGCCGGCCCTTACCCGCAGCGGGCGGATGGTCTGGTTCCAGACAGTGCTGGTCATCTCATTCAGTTCATTTTTGGCTTCTGCATACATCAGCAGCACATCGGCATAACGGATCAGGGGAATATTCAGGTTGGATTCCCAGCCACCACCCGTATAGGAAGAAGCGGCAGGATCACAGAATTTCCGGTAGTAATAACCGGTAGAGGTCTGGATAGTGCCCTGGCCGATATACTTATCCGACCTTCTGCCTGCCGGCACCGTACCATCCGGATGGATCACAATAGGATATTGAACGCCGGCCCTGTCTGTCCAGGTGGACCCATCGTAGGCTATAGTGGCGCCCATCCGGGGATCACGGTTGGCATAAGCAGGATCCGATTCGGTCCATTTGCTGCCATTCTTCATCAGGTAGCAATCCACCAGTTCCTGAGTTGGGCCTGCCAGGGAGAGCCGGGCGTTGCCGGACATAGGTGCAAAATCCTGCAGGTTGCCCCAGGTCCTTACCTCCGGTACATACTGGAGGCTGAGGATGATCTCAGGGTTATATTCATTCCTGACCCAGAACAGCTGCTCGTAATTATTGAACAGGCTATAGGTACCATAAGCAGTGCCGTTGATCAGCTTATCACAATACTCTGCCACTTTAGGCCAGTTATTCTCAAACAGGTAAGCACGTGCATTGAGCGCAATAGCTGCCCCGCGGGTGATCCTGCCGTTATCAGCAGCGGCGTATTCTGTATTGCTGGGCAATACAGCGGCAACAGCATCCAGTTCCTGGTGGATCCAGGCCATGATCTCCGCCTGTGGTTTACGTAGCAGGGTTTTGGAGGTAGCCAGGTCAATATCCTGTGTAAAATGAGGAACATCTCCATACCAGGTGGTCAGCTCCAGGTACAGGGAAGCCCGGATGAAGCGGATCTCCGCTTTTCGCTTATCCCGGAGTTCCTGCAACATGCTTTCTACCCTGTCCACATTTTCCAGGAAAGTGTGACAGGTCTTGATGCCTGCATAACAATCCCTGAACTCATTGGCAAAACGCGGGTTGGAAGCATCCGCCAGGCCCAGGGAAATCACTTTTTCGCTGGTAGTGCCGTATCCATTGTATACGTTATCACTCAACAGCTCATTATTCATAAAGAAATCACTGCTGAACATTTGCCTGTAAGCCATGCCCACCACGGAGTTGGCCTTGTCTTCTGAGGTCCAGTAGGTTTCGTCAGTAAATTTATTGGCAGGTATTACATCCAGTTTCACACAACCAGTAACAAATAACACTCCCAATAAAACAACCGCCCGGCCCACTGCTATACGCGTCCTTTTCATGATTGCTGGTTTAGATTGTCTATTAAAATTCCACATTGATGCCGCCTCCTATATATTTAAGGGTGGGATAATTGCGGGCGCTGTTGGCGCCGCCGGCATTCATGTTATTCCCAAACTCACTGGATTCCGGATCAACAAAATTGATCTGGCTGAACGTAAGCAGGTTCTGTCCATTGAGGAAGAAACTGCATTTATTCAATCCCACGCGGGAGGTCAGCTTATTGGGCAGCGTATAGCTCAGCTGGATATTTTTCAACCGTACGTAGGCTGCATTGAAGATATTCCTGTCGGACCCTTTACCATAGTTATTAATGGTAGAAGCCGTTCCGGGCGCAGTCAGCCTGGGCCATTTGGCATCCGGGTTGGCCGGTGTCCAGTAGTCCAGCTGGTGCTCAAACATCACAAAGGAATAACCGCCATGGAAAGGCTCAATAAGCTCTCCGCGCAGCGCCATATCCCTTTTACCAACACCCTGCCACAGCATCGTCAACTCAATGCCCTTCCACTGAACTGCGTAGTTGAAACCAAAGGTCATCCGGGGGAAGGCATGTCCCAGTACAAAACGGTCATTGTCGTCAATAATGCCATCACCGTTCCGGTCTACATACTTAACATCGCCAGGCTGGGGGGATACGCCGATGGGCAGCGCAGAGCTTTTGATATCCTCTATGTTCTGGAAGAGACCGTCCGTCTTATACCCGAAATAAGCATTGAGGGGCAGGCCTGCCCTGCTGATACGTTCAATTTCATCTGATTTCAGGATACGTTCATTCCCTTCAATGAAAGTCACTTCATTCCAGGAATCTCCCAGGTTAAGACCAAACGTATGGGCAAAATCACCATGCCGCAGGTAATAATTGATGTTCAGCTCAAAGCCCTGGTTTTTCATTTTACCCAGGTTGGCGGTAGATACAGCGCCGCCCAGAGGTCCCGGTACAGTAGGCGCCAGCAGGATATCACTGGTATGCTTCTGGAAATAATCGAACGCTACGCGCAGGTTCCCTTTGAGGAAGCTGGCGTCCGCTCCGATATTGTAGGAGGTAGTGGTTTCCCAGCGCAGATCGGGATTGCCCAGTGTATAACCGGTTCCGGGAACAGCCACGTTGTTGAACCCGTATTGGTTAACATAGATATCGTAGGTAGTATAGTTCTGGTAATCATCGGAGTTCTGGTTACCCAGGGTACCGTAGGTAGCACGGATCTTCAGGTCGCCAAATCTTTCTTTCCAGAAGCTGAAGAAGGCCTCATCACTGATCCTCCAGCCTGCTGATACGGAGGGGAAGAAAGCCCAGCGGTTGTTATGGCCAAACCTGGAAGAGGCGTCGTAACGGAAGCTGCCTTCCACAAAGTACCGGTCGTCATAGGAATAACCGGCCCTGCCGAAGTAGGAGAAAATGCTCCGCTCCGTAGTACCGCCAACCGTGTTGTAAGATCCGGCCTCATCAATGATGGTGGAACCGATGGGGATACCCAGGATAGGATCTACATATCTTCTTTTCAGTTCCTGGCGCAGCTGGCGATAGGACTCGTTGGAGAAACCGGCCAGACCGGATATATTGTGTACACCGCCAAAGGTCCTGTTGTAATCCAGCATGATCTGGCTGTTCAGCAGGGTAGACTTTGCGCTGAAGTCTTCAATATGATAATCGTTCTCGGCATTCTTGTTAATGGGCGTAGGATCTCCTGAGGGGCTGTATACCGGCCAGTAGAACCTGCGGATCAGGCGGCTTTCCGGCCGCAGATCCAGGGCCAGCAAACCTTTTGCCTTCAGGCCGGGCATGATCTTGAACTCAGCGTTCAGGCTTCCCTGGAAATTGTCATTGGTATTTTTAGTATAACCGCCATGCTCAAGTGCAGCCAGCGGGTTACCGCCGCTCAGTACATCATTGTTATAATATTTACCATCCGCCCCTTTCAGGATATAGGTATTGTATACCGGCAGGCGGGAGGCGTCAGCGATCAGGAACCCTTCATCACCCTGGTACGATTTACCTTCACTCCTGTTGTACCACATGATGGTGGAGAGTTTCAACCGGCCGATATTGGTGGTCAGGTTGGAGCGGACATTATACCGCTTCAGGCCATAGCCGGGTCCTTTGAAATTGCTTTCCTGATCGTAATAACCCAGGGAGATCATATAGGCAGTATTGGCAGATCCGCCCTGGATGCTCAGGTCATAGTTCTGCTGCAAGGCGTTCTGCATGATACCTTTCAGGAAATACTCACTATCCCCCGTAGCAAACTGCTGGATCTGTTCAGAAGAATAGATCGGCTGGGCGCCCACATTGATATAGGAGTCATTGCGCAGCAGGGCGTTCTGATATCCTTTCATGGGTTTGGTCAGGATATGCGGGTTCTGGGAACCCAGCAGGGAGCTGAACCGGACCACCGGCTTCATGCCCAGCTTTCCTTTTTTAGTAGTGATCAGGATAACACCGTTACCGGAGCGGGAACCATAAATAGCGGCGCTACCGGCATCTTTTAAAATAGAAATATCCTCAATGTCGTTAGGGTTGAGGTTATTCATGTCGGCCACATCATTACTGATCACCCCGTCAATCACCAGCAGCGGTGCGTTATTGCTCATGGTGCTGATACCACGGAGGTTGATGTTCATGCTGTTGTTATTCGGGTTCATGTTCCGCTGCTGGATCACCAGGCTGGGCGATAAACCCTGCAATGCCTGCATCACGTTGCTGACGGGCCTGCTTTCAATCTGATCCGCCTTGATCACATCCACAGCGCTCACCACTTCGGCACGGCGCTTGGTGCCATACCCTACCACCACCACTTCATTCAGATTGTCCTGAACAGGCTTCAGGATAATGTCCAGGACATTTTTGCCATTCAGGGTCACCGTCTGCGATTCATAACCTATATAACTGAACGTAACTTTTTTCACCTCATCAGGTACCGTCAGGGTAAAGGAACCGTTGGCGACAGTGACCGTCCCGATACCGTTATCGGCACGGACGCTCACCCCTTCCAGGGCATCGCCTTTTTCACTGACAACCTTACCCGAAATCACCTTCTGGACAATCAACCGGTTGAGCAGGGTGACAGCAGCAGGCTCAGGCGTAACAGCCGGCTTGATCACCACATTGTTTTTGTCCAGCTGGTAGGTATACGCTGTCTGGTTGAGGCAGAAATCAAGTACTTCTTTTACCTCAGTCCTGTTGAAATTAACCGTCATGGGCCGGATGCTTTCCAGGACCTCGGTCTCACACAATACAGCAATACCGGTTTGCTTTTTGATCTCCAGGAAAATGCGTTCAATAGACATATTTCTACCCTTGAGTGTGACACTCTGGGCAAAACCATTGGCATTCACCTGCAACATTGAAACAAACAGCAGTAGGGATAGCAGTTTCATTGTAATGAGCTTTTGTCGGAGGCTTGTACTAAATCGTGGGATTGACTCAATACATGAATTTAAAATCATAGATTTACATGGTTTTTTAATTGAGTTAAGGAAACGCTTAATTATAAAATACCAGTTACAGGGCGGGCGTGTTGGTAGCACCCCGCCTGTTTTTTTAATTGACAGACTTTATATTATTAATTATTATTTCTTTACATAGATCTTCCGGCCTTCTACCTCAAAATGCACCCGGCCGGTAGCTTCCAGCATTTTCAGCACATCGCTCACGTGTGAGAACCTGGATACATTACCCCAGAATTTAGCTTCCGGTACCGGCCCCTGGTACATCACTTCCACATCATACCAGCGGGCAATTTTATCCATGACTATTTTGATAGGTTCCCGGTTGAACATAAAAAATCCTTCTTTCCAGGCTACTGCATAACTGGTCTCTACTTCTTTTACAGAAACGATCTCCCGGGTATTGACAATGGCCTGCTGCCCTGGCTTCAGCTGTACCTGGCCTGCGCTATGCCCTACCAGAAGGCTTCCCGCCAGCAGGGTGGCCGCCTCTTCTGCATCTTCCTGGTAAGCGCTGATATTGAAACTGGCGCCCTGCCCCTGTAAGGATGCACCTTTGGCGGTTTCTACAATAAAGGGACTGGCCGCATCCGGCTTCACTTCAAAATAGGCTTCACCCCAGAGCTGGACCTTGCGTTGTCCCTGTTTGAAGGAGGTGGGGAAAACGAGGCGACTGGAAGCATTCAGCCAGACCTTTGACCCATCCGGCAGGGCCAGCTGGTATTGACCACCCTTGGGTGTTTCCAGTATATTATCGGATCCCACTACAGCCGCAGTATTGCCTTT
Organism: Candidatus Pseudobacter hemicellulosilyticus; assembly: GCA_029202545.1. Classification (GTDB taxonomy): domain Bacteria; phylum Bacteroidota; class Bacteroidia; order Chitinophagales; family Chitinophagaceae; genus Pseudobacter; species Pseudobacter hemicellulosilyticus. The sequence goes on along the minus strand of CP119311.1, from coordinate 4,123,706 downwards.
TGCTACCAGCAGGCCACCTTTTTTCTCAAAACCGGTAGCAGCATTGTTCATAGTGATCTGGCCGTCGGCCACTTCATCCAGTATTACTGCAGTACCATTGGCCAGCTTCAGCACCGCCTGGTTTTTACCAGGCACAATGACCTGCGCCATTTGCATGGTTTGCTGCTCCGCATCCCGGGAAGTTGCGGGCCAGCGATACAGGAAAAAGAGAGAAGTAGAAAGTATACCGATCACGGCTACAGCCAGTTTCAGGTAAAAGCTCCTGCCCCTGCGGACGGATCTTATAGGGATTACCGGGGCTGTTCCCAGCCGGCTTTCAATGCCAGTCTCAATAGCCAGGATAACCTGCTGGTCAGCCTGACCACCGGGGATGCTGTTGAACGCCTGTTCATATCGGTCCAGGGCTTCTGCCGCAACCGATTCCGGCAGTTCCTGCAGCCAGGCAAGAAAGGTTTCCTGCTCTTCCGTGGAATGCAGATCCAGTGCTACTTTCTGTAAAAATTCTTCAAATTCCTTAGGGTTCATATCATTCCTAAGACACAGCTATGCAGGAAAGAGACCCCTGGATTTTGATTTTTTTTAACAAAAAAAAGAAGACAGCATTGCCAGGGTAACCATGCCCTGGAACTGCAAGGTCCTTCCATGGCAATGAGCCTCCCGGCAGCAATCAGCCCCTCAAAAGCAGCATGCAGTTGTGGAGACAGAAGACCAGTTTTAACCAGGCCCGCAGCTGTACAAAAGAGTATTTTTTGGTTCGAACCAAGAATATCCCTGCCCTGTCAGCTGATCAACTACAAGTCAGTTTACTATGGTTCGCAAACCAAAACATCCCTGCCAGGCGCGGTTACCCGAACGCAAAAGCAAAGGCCTTTGGTTCGAACCAAAAATATCCCTGACGCTGTCAGCTGGTCAACTACAAGTCAGTTTACCCCTGGTTCAAACCAAAACATCCCTGCCAGGCGCGGTTACCCGAAGGCAAAAGCAAAGGCCCTTGGTTCGACCCATAAAAATTCCTGGCGGGTATAGCTTTACGCCATCAATAAAAGAGAGGAGACAATGGCCAGACAGCCGATCCGGTTCAGCAGTTCATCTTTCCGCATGGTAGCCAGCCCCTGGTAAAGGAGTTTTTTGACCACATTTTTGGAGATGCCTACACGGGCCACAATTTCGTCCAGGCTGAGGTCCTGGTAAGTGCTCATTTCTACAATGAGCTTTCTTTTGGGAGATAATTTAGAGAGTACTTCTTCGCTGAGACGTACGGTTTCTTTATAGGAGAGTTGCCTTTCGGGCGTTTCCGTATCAATTTCAGAAAACATCTTATTTTTAGCCACTTTCCGCTGGATTTTCAGGCGGCGCAGCTCATTGAGGAACCTGTTCTTTGCCGCCTTGAACAGATACGCTTTCACCTGCTGTATATCAGTAGCACGGGCCCGGTTATCCCAGAGTTTAATGAATATTTCCTGTACAATATCCTGGCACAGGGCTTCATCGGAACACAGACTTTTGACAAATGAATATAATTCGGGAGTATAGCGTTGGTAGAGGTCGCGGAACGCGCGGCGGTCGTCTTCACTTATGCGCCTGAGCAGATCAATTTCAGTTGGCACCTTCATGTTGGCAAGTTTAGGTTCACACCCTGACATTCGTTAGTTGCAATCGTTACGAACTTCAAATGTAGAAAAAAAGTTCATTTCCAACCTACTTTCTGTCCTTAATTACTTTTTCCCCTGGTTCGTCCCAAATTCTTCCAATGGGCTTTTTCCTTCAGCAAGCTGGCTTAACAGAACAAGTTCAACTGATTAGAAGACAACCCGGCTACCGCTCCTGCTGCATCGATTTAGCTGCTTTCCGGTAATTTTACCCAAAAGGCTCATTCCCGTTTTTCCTCAGCGGGTTCCTTCAGGGCCATCCAGGGCCGGCGCACCATGCTCCACAAATGTTCCTGGATGCTGATCAGCTGGCCAATAATAAAATAGTCTTTGAGGTTATTGCGGATACTGCTGCGCATGACCTTAATGACCTCGTCCTTCTCCACTTCGCCGGTTTCTTTCACCGCTACCAGCAGCTCAATGGACAGGAAGGCCAGGAAGGCGCCGATCAGGAACAGGAAATTCCATTCGTGCAGGGACACCAGGTGCAGGACTTTAGTGACCTTGGGACCCGCCCATTCCGCATTGATGACCAGGGAGCGCTCAGTAAAATAATCCGCCAGGTACCCACCCAGCAGCGGGGCCAGGGAAGAAAAAACAGCGGTGATGATATTCTTTGCCGAAAGGTAAACGATGGATTCATTGCGGGGCGCCAGTTTCAGCCCGATATTGGTCAGGGAGAGATTGATCCCTGCCGTGGCAATACCGCTGGCCATATGGATCACGGACAGCAGCGCCAGGTTGGCCCAGAACCGGGAGTAGATCCCTACAAAACACCAGCCTATCAGCACCAGCATATATAATGGTGTGCAGATGGCCAGGATGGTCTTATTGCTGTACCGGTCAGAAAAGCGCCCCCACATCCGGATGGTCAGGATACTGAAGAGCTGGCTGATGATGGTTAACCCTATTATATAAGGCAGCGACAGCCCCAGGGTTTTCATCATGAATACATTGAAAAAAGGAGTGGCGATATTGAAGGCAAAGACCCAGGCCGAGTTGAAGATAAGCAACCTTCGGAAATTACCATCCCGGAGTGGTTTGACCAGCAGCCGGAAAAGATTTTCCCGGGTAAGATAAGACTGTGGCTCCGGTGTCCTGGATAATACCAGAGCCCCGGTGAGCCCGCTGATACCGGCAATGATGAACATGCCTGCATAAACGGCCATCTCATACTGGGGATAGCTTTTACGGATATAGTCAATAAATATGGCCAGAGCAAAGCTGAGGATCACATTGGTGATCTGCATAAAGCTGCTGCGCCGGGCAAAAAAGGTGCCCATCTGGGATTCCGGCACCAGGTCCTTCATCCAGGCATTCCAGCTGGGACCGGCAATAGAGCCAAAAAGGTAAAAAAAGAACAGGAAGTAGATGACCGGCTGTATGGTACTCATCCCAAAAAACAGCGGCATGGCCCCTATCACCAGGAGCGGCAGCCGGGCCAGAACGGAACAGATGACGCTGACAGCCCGCCGGTTATTGTAACGCCGCACCAGCCAGATGGAGACCAGCTGAAAAACATTTACCATAGTGGGTAAGGAAGCCAGCAACCCGATCTGCAGGTTGGAAGCTCCCAGCAGGAGTGCAAAGGCTACCAGGAAAGCGCCACCCGTGAGGGTGGTCATCACTTCCGAAGTGAGCCCATCCTTGATCACCTGTTTTAGCCCGTGATGTATTTCCTCTTCTGTAAGGACTTCTTTTGGTCGCCAGTTCATAGGTTTTCTACCGTTCAGCAAGATACTGCAATGTTCGTACCACAGAAACATCCTCCCCTGCCCTATCACCGGATAACGCGAAAAAAAGGCCCCGCCGGTTGGCGGGGCCCTTATTATTTCAGTGTCAACTATTATTTTACTTTCAACAGCACCACCCCATGCGAGGGCACTTTTACTTCATACCGGCCATCGGAAATACCCAGGTCTTTCTGCCGCCACAGGTCCCGCAGGGATACTTTTCCCGGCAGCTCCAATGCAGCCCATTCTATCGTCTGCGTCCTGTCTTCTTTGCTTAGATTGAAAATACCCACGGCATAACTACCATCCTCCAGTTGCTTGACCCATACCTGCTGATCGTCCTTATCTACCACCCTTCTGGCCTGCCTGCCCAGGGGATCCTGGTTTACAGCAATTACTTCGGCGTTCGTCAGCAGGTTCAGGGTATAATCATCCAGCTGGCTCATGTCACAGCCTATCAGTAAGGGAGCCGATAACAAACTCCACAGACTGATATGGGTGTACTGTTCATCATAGGTAAGCCGCGTCTGGCGCAGGCTGTTACTCCAGCCTACTTTCCCAACGATCAGCATGTCAGGATCATTCCACCTGCCGGGTTTGGCAAAAGGATAAAGTTCGGCCTGCCGGTCAAAACCAATCTCTTTCAGGGATGCCCAGGTATCTACAATATCACCGGTAGTACGCCAGAGGCTGCCGTTCACAGCAGCTCCCCACTGCCACACATCCCGCATACCATACTGACAAAGGCTGTATACGATATCCCTTTTCTGCTGTACCAGGGCTTTTTCCATTACCTGGTAAGGTTTCATATGGGCCGACAGGGACTGGTCGCCCTCCTTATAATATACTTCGAAATAATCGCACCAGTCGTATTTGAGGTAATCAACGCCCCAGGAAGCATACAGATCAGCATCCTGTTTTTCATGCTGGTAAGATCCCAGGTATTTGCCACAGGTAAGCGGTCCGGGAGAGGAATAGATACCGAATTTCAACCCATGACTATGGAGCCAGTCGCCCAACCCTTTCATATCAGGGAATTTGCTGTTGGCGCGAAGGCTGCCATCTGCTTCCCGCTGGCTGTTCTCCCAGGCATCATCCACATTGATGTACATCCATCCGTAATCCATCAGTCCTTTATCGATCAGCGCCTGTGCAGAACTCCTTACTTTTTCATCGGATACGCTCAAACCCCAGCAGTTCCAGCTATTCCAGCCCATGGGTGGCGTCAGCGCCAGCAGGTTCCCCACTTTCAGGGTGAAGGTGCGACTGCCCTTTCCTTTTGCATTCTCAGCAATAAAGGTCATCGTATACTCACCGGGGGTATGCAGCACACCGGTAATGACGCCGGTACCCGCATCTACCTGCAAACCGGCAGGCAGGTTTTCAACGCTGTACCTGATAGGCTTTTGTCCGCTTGCCGGGATCTTGAACAGCACCGGCGAACCTGGCCTTACCCCAAAAACTTTGGCGCCATTGATCTGCGGCAGGTCCGAAGCTTTAGGCGTAAGAATATAAGGAAGGACAATCTCGTTGCTGATAGTTACGCCGGTCCTGGCTTCGGTGAAAACAATTTTCACGCTATTCCGTACACCTGTGGAATAAGGCAGTTCTTTATAGAAAGGTTTTGCCGTAGCCAGTTTTACATTTTGTCTGAAGGTCTGCGTCACTTTATCCGATTCCTTGTCAACGATGGCCATCTCCAGGCTGCCCGTCAATGCGGCATTGTGGGAATTGGCAATAGTAATGGTACAGGTATTTGCTCCTTTATTTTTTTTAAAATCAGTAGCAATAGCCAGTACATCGGTAAGGTCCTTCATTCTTATATAGGGAGATCCTTCATACATACCGCCATTCCCATCTCCATCATAGACCTTCACGGCAATGACATTGTCCGCATCCCATAACAGCGCAGGATCATTGGCAGCCACTTTATAGATCCTTTCAACGGAATAAGCGGTGGCATAACCGCCCTGGTCAGCGGGGAAACTGCCGGTCTTCCCAATGAGTTTGCCATTCAGGTACACTTCATCCGCATCATCTATCTTACCCATATAGAACAGGAGGGAATCCTTCCAGTATGACTGCTGAAGCATGGCTGAAGGAAGCGAAAAATGCATCCTGTAAAAACCAAAACCATTGTACTGCGCAAAGCCCTGGCTATCCCAATCCCGGCCCAGCAGAATGCTGGTCCAGTCCTTATCATTAAAATGGCGGTCTTTCCATTCCGGGTTGTCGCCGGTTTTCATTTTTGCATTTTTGAATACAATAGGGTTCTGTGCAAAAACATTTGCGGTCACTAAAACGAGGGCAAAAAACAGCAGGGTTCTTTCTTTCATGATTATTTATTTCGTAATTCCAGGTCCAGGCCTGCACAATGGCAGGCAAACGGATCTTTATAAAACGGGCGCCGGAGGCTGTGTTGTTTACGCTGGCTTCATCAGAAGACCTTCAGATCAGCCAGGTGCGTAACCGTTGAGCTGTAGGTATTCAATACAATCATTTTAACATAGCGGGCTTCTGTAAATGACTTCAGGAACTGGTATTGCAGTTCTTTGGTATTGGCCAGGGTAAATTCCCGGGCAGTTATCCAGGTACTATTATCAGTACTCAGCTGTATCTGCACATCCCTGGGCTTACCATTGTCCGCGCTCTGACGGGCCGTAAAGTAAAGTCCATGCACAGTTTTCACCTCTCCCATATCAACGGTAATATGATGCGGAGGTGCGGGCGAAGCACCCTGCCACTGCGTATGCCAGAAAGTGGCAGTATTATCATCCAGCACAAACACAGCACGCCCATTGTTAGCGCCTTCTCCGTTGGCTTCCTGTGATGAAAAGTCCACGATGCTCCAGCCACTGCGGTCATAGGGTGGATAATTGTTCAGGTCCGGCTGCGCCCTTACTTTGAAAAAAGTGGTGCGCAGTTTATCGTTCACCTTTTCACCGGCCTTGCCGATGCTTATGGGCAGCAGGTAGTCAGTAAGCATATCCATGTTGCCATCGGTAGTAACTCCTATGGACAGGGGGCCGGTAGATAATTTACCCGCCGGAATGATGGCGCTGGCAGTACTGAATACATAGCTTTTTTCAGGCAAAGCAGCGTAGCTGGTACCATTGGCCAGGTTGAAACTGTCAATCAGTTCATTGCTGACCACAAACGTAACCGGGATGTCACTGCCGGGATAGTCCTGGCCGCCAAAGCTGGCAGAATAGGTCAGGTACTGTGCAGTGTCTGCAATGGACAGTTCATACACCGCAGGATTTGTCACTGCCTGCGGCATGTAGATCTTTGTATAGGAATCAATGGGCTGGCTGGGCAGGTCGTACTCCTTTTCACAGCCAGACAGGCCCGTCAGCAGCAGGAGTGAACAAACTATTGATAGCTTATTGGCAAACATAAAATGGTTTTAATAGTTGTGGGAGATATTACCAGCCGGGATTCTGGACCATCAATTTAGAGCGGTCCATCTCATATTGGCTGATGGGCATCCAGTAGTAGGCCGGTCTGAACAGGTGAATAGTGGCAGGTACCCTTTTGTAAAATTCATTGCCGTCCTTATTAATGTCCATTCCATGCAGCTGTCCCATTACCTGCTGAGCTATTTTCCAGCGGCGGATATCAAACCACCTGTGTCCTTCAAAGGCCAGCTCTACCCGGCGTTCGGCATGTATCTTTTCACGCATGGCCTGCTGTGAGGCGGGCGCAGGCAGGGGATCCACGCCCTGGCCGTATTGCGGTACGCCTGCCCTTTCCCGGATAAGGTTCAGGTATTGCAGGATAGCCACATTACCAGGCTCATACTCATTCATGGCTTCGGCATAGTTGAGATAGATCTCCCCCAGTCTGAACAGGATGATAGGCCGCTCCTGGCGCTGCCCGTTGCCGCCGCTGCCTGAATTGGTTTGTGTACCTACATTCTTGCGTACCAGGTAACCGGTCTTTGAATAGTCCGTAGGATGACCGTTCTTGCCATTGGACCCTGATATGAAAAAGCTGATAGCCGCCGCAGTTTGCATATTGCCGCCCTGGAACAGGCTATTGTTATAGGTTACACTGGTATAAAAACGGGGCTCCCGGTCCAGATACATATTGTACACACTTACACCGTTCACCGTGGTAAACCCAGTTTCAGCATACAGGGGAGATTCTGTAATGGAAAGACCGTCCTTCATAAAATAGGCATCCACCTGTTCCTGGGTAACGGCCAGGCCGCACCAGCCGCCAGCCTGCCTGGGCATGGCATGCGTATCCCATTCATAGAGGTTATTGGCTTTCCGCACAAAGATCTGTTCGTCGTTCCAAGCCTTGAAGAAAATGCCCTCCAGGCTTTTTTTCACGTCGCCACCCGGATCCTTGTACAGGGAATACAGGGCCAGGTCTATCACGGCTTTGGCGGCATCGGCGGCCCTTTTCCATTTTTCCTTATCAACACTTTGCGCTATCAGCGGCTGACCTTCCTTGGTATTGAAACCGGCCATATCGGCATTACCATTGTATAAAGGACTGGCGGCATATAACAACAACCTGCTTTTAATGGCCAGGGCGATGCCTTTGGTCATGCGGCCGTATTCCAGGTTGCTCTCCTGCCCATTGCTGGATGGCAGCAGGGGCAATCCCTCAGCGGCTTTGTCCAGTTCTGCGCTTACATAGTTCACGCAATCATCGTAAGGGCTACGCTCCAGCTGCATGGAATTGGCAGGAATATCCGTGGCCAGCACGGAATCCCCCACCAGCACCACCGGACCATATTGCCGCATGAGCATGAAATAATAACAGGCACGCAGGCAACGGGCCTCTGCCTTATACTGATCTATCAGCTGCTGGCCGTTGAGATTGCGTATTTCAATGTTCTCGTCAATACGCTGCATGAAATAGGTAGCGGACCTGATGGCATTATAGTAATATCCCCATTTATCAAAGCGGGTGATATCGGCATTAATATTCCCCATATTCAATTCATAAATGGGATGCCTGGACCAGGTGGCATCGCCTTCATCCGCATTGCCGAACCAGGGAAACTCGCTCCATTCATTGGATTCGTCATTCACATAGCTGTAGATATTGGCCAGGTATTGCTCGGAAGGGCTTTTTTTACGGAACACTTCATCCATGGTGATCCGGTCGTTAGGCACCTGGTCCAGGTATTTTTTACAACCTGTAACAGCTGCCAGGATCAGCATGAACAGTGTGCTGTATAATAGATATGTACGTTTCATCATTGTCTGTTTAAGCATTATCTGAAGGTGAACTTAACGCCTGCATTAAAGGTTTTCACAAGCGGGTATTGGGCCCCGCGGCCTGAGCCCAGCTCCACATCCCACAGCTTGAACTCACTGAAAGTAGCCAGGTTATTGCCCAGGAAATACAGGTTAATATTGGACATACCCATTTGTTTCAGCCAGGGTTTGTTGGAGAAAGTGTAACCTAACTGCAGGGTCTGCAAACGCAGGAACGCACCGTTCTTCACCCACCAGGTGCTGGTTGCATAGTTCATATTGTCATTGCCGTATGTAAGACGGGGATAGAATGGATGCGGGTTGGTGCTGCCGGGATACCAGCGGTCAGTGATCTGCGCCAGCAGGTTGCCGTATTCGCCCCCCTGGGAGAAAGGCTGCAAGCCATCTCCATTAAGGTCAATATCCACTTTACTGACGCCTTTGAACCAGCCTGCCAGCGACCAGCCTTTCCAGCTGATGGTAGGACCAAAGCCATACACAATTTCCGGCATGCTGCCATAACCAATGGGGCCTGCGTCATAGCTGTCAATTTTACCATCGGCATTCATGTCCTTGTATTTGATATCCCCCTCTTTGTTGGTGCCTGTCTGGTAGGGACTGCTGAGTACATCTTTTTCAGAGGTGAATAAACCCAGCGCGGTATACCCAAAACGCTGGCCATATTTACGGCCGATGCGCTGCTGCCAGGGATAAGGGAAAGGCGCATTGGCATCATTGACCACCATAGCACGGTTCCAGGTGAAATTGCCGCGGAAGTCAAGGTTCACATCCCCCCATTTACCATTCAGTTCCAGTGTGGCGTCAATGCCCTTGTTCTGGATCTCACCCAGGTTGGCCCAGGGCAGGTTACGAATGCCGCTATACACAGGTACATCGCCCCGTTTGCGGAAGATGCCGGTGCGGTTTTCATTGAAGAGGTCCACTGTCAGCGACAGGCGGTTGTTCCATGTTTTGATCTCCACGCCCAGGTTTGTCTTCTGTGCCTTTTCCCAGCTCACGGACACAGCATATTCATCAATATCCAACCCACCGATAGTGCGATTGACATCCCGGCCAAAAGAGTAACCGCCATTGCCGCCGCCTACTGTTGACACATAGCCAAAGCGACGGCCACCAATATTGCTGTTCCCCACTTCACCATAGGAAAAGCGGAATTTCAGGAACTGCACGGCATCGGTCAGCGGCTCAAAGAATTTCTCTTCCGAAGCCACCCAGCCGGCCCCAAAAGAAGGGAAGAAGCCAAATCGTTTGTTGGGTTCAAAGGTTTCGGAGCCGTTATACCCAAAATTAGCTTCGGCCAGGTACCGGTTGTTGTAGGCATAGGTAAAACGGCCCGCCAGTCCAACATACCGGTAAGGGACAGAGTTGACATAATCACCGGCAAATGCGTCCTGTTTATCAGAGGCATTGAAAAGCACCATACCGGTCAGGTCATTCTTCCCGATAGCTGTCCGGTAGTTGACGGCGGCTTCTGTGTAATACTGCCGGCTGCCGCCGTTCTGCCGTTCGTAACCGAGGTAATTGCTGCCGATGGAAGTTTGTTCCATGACCAGGTTGCCATTGTTATCACGGCTGCGGGCAATGTACCCGTCCACCGATTTGGTACGCCTGATGGTATGGGTATTATAATTATCGAAAGAGTACATGACGGTGGCAGATAATCCCTTCAGCAAGGCATCCAGCTCCTGCGTTACCCGGATATTGCTCCATAACTGGCTCCTGAACTCGGTTACATAACCGCTTTGGGTGAGCATGGTGTATGGATTATTCAAAGTACCGGTAGCCATTCGGGAGAACAGGCCATTGGAATATTTATCAGGGATCACTACCGGCGGCAACAGGTAGGCGGCACTCCATATATCAGGAGTATTGGCGCCGGGGAAATTACCATTGCTCAGCCAACCCGATGCGCCAAAATCCAGCTTGGTGGTCTTTGTCAGCCGCAGGTTAAGGTTAGAGGTAAAGTTGTAACGCGTGAACCTGAGCTGTGAGTTGTAATTGGCCAGCGGATCAGTATCAAACATGCCGGTCTCATCGTAATAACCCAGCGACAGGTAATATTGTGCATTCTGCGATCCGCCACTGGCGTTCACCCGGGCACGGCGGTTCTGCCCGTATTTTTTGAACAGCACATCAAACCAGTTCACATTGGGCGCCAGGTCGGGATCTTCACCGCTGGCGGTCTTGTCAATACGCTCCTGGGAATATTTGGGGACCAGATCGTTGGGATTGCTGTTTTTATAGGCTTCGTTGGCCATGTTCAAATAGGTAACCCCATCTGCAAATTTAGGTATGCGGGTGAACTGGGTAAGGCCCTGGTCATACTGCAGATTGATCATCGGCTTGCCGACCTTGCCCGACTTCGTCTGAATCAGTATTACTCCGTTGGCGCCCCTCACCCCGTATACCGCGGTAGCGGAGGCATCTTTTAAAATACTAAAACTGGAGATGTCCTCCGGATCCACGTTGGCAAAACCGCGCTCCACGCCGTCTACCAGCACCAGCGGGCTGCTGCTGGTAAAAGTGGATATCCCACGGATATAGATCTCGGCATTGTCATACCCCGGTTCGCCGCTTCGCTGAACGCCGATAACACCGGCAATCCGGCCTGCAATGGAATTGGTGAGATTGGCTGAAGGCAGTTTCAGGTCGTCTACTTTCACCGTACTCTGCGCACCAATGGTGGTGATCTTCTTTTGCTGGCCATAGGCCACCACTACCACATCCGCCAGCTGAGAAGGCTTTTCCTGCATGGAAACATCCAGCCTGCCGGCTTTGGATACCGGTATTTCCTGTGGCATGAATCCCACATAGGTGAACACCAGTACATCTTCTGCTCCGGGCAGGGTAATGGAATAGCTGCCGTCCTGCATGCTGGTTACATTGACAGTATGCCTTTTACTCTGCACATTCACACCCTGCAGGGCCTGTCCTTTGGGGTCGGTAATACTGCCGATGACCACGATGGAACGTTGTGGCGGGCTTTCCTTTTTGCGCAGGATAACGGAATTGCCGCGTATAGTATAGGCCAGCGGCTGGTCGCGAAAACAAAGTTCCAGTACTTCTTTCAATGCCATGTTGACGGCATTAAAAGTGACAGGCGCAGCTTTATCCAGCAGATCGTTCTCGTATATGAACGAAAAGCCGGTTTGCTTTTCAAGTTTCTTCAGGATCAGTTCAAGGGAATCGCTCTTGGCCTGTAAGGTAACAGGCTGGTTTTGCCCAAAGCTCAGGGCAGGTAATAACAGTGCAAGAAAAACAGAAAGAAGAAAAAAGATCCGGAAAGGATGCTGAGAGGGCAATAGGCTGCCGCTCCCGTTCTGGCAGGAATCGGGTGAATCTTTCATTTGACAAGATGTTAAATAAAAATTGTTAGCTGTTGGGTTGTATGTTACGGTATAGTAACCATAATTTTATTGTTGTGTGTTTGCAGCTGTACGCTGCCTGTCAGTTCCAGTCGTTTCAGCGCCTCTTCCAATGATTCATTCCGTTGAAAAGTGTAGGTAAACCGCTTATTGCTATTGCCGTGTACAAAAACAATCTCCCTGTTATACCAGCGTCCTATCTCGTACATGATCTCTGATACCGGGTCATGCTCAAAGGCAAAGATCCCCTCCCGCCAGGCCAGCACCGTACGCGTATTGGCCTTCTGAACCCGCAGCCGCCCGGTTTCTGCATCATACAGCGCCTGCAGCCCTGGCTGCAGCAATTCTTTTTTTGCCGGCAGGGTCACCTGTACCGCACCGGACAACAGCGTGGCCACTGTATTTCTTTCGTTGCTATGGGATTTGATATTGAACAGGGTTCCCAACGCCTCCACGGCCACGCCATTTACATGCACAATAAATGGCCGCTCCGGATGGGCTTTTACTTCAAAACAGGCTTCGCCGGTCAGGTATACTTCCCGCTTATTACCGGTAAAAAATACCGGGAAACGTAGTCCTGATGTGGCATTCAGCCATACTTTGGAACCATCGGCCAGCGTGATGGAAAACTTATCGCCATAAGGGGTCTGTATACTGTTGGTATCCGGAACAGCCTGTGGCCCTGTACCAGCAACAGCCTGGTAGGTTACCAGGCCATCTTCCTGTTTACTGGTCACAATACCGGATAAACTGCTGATGGCGCCATTGGCCGCATCCGTCAGTGAGATCACCTGGCCATTGCCCAATGTCAGGTAAGTCTTCCTGCCTGCCGTATCGGGCGCCAGCGGTCGTTGTCCGGCTGCGGTGGGCCTGGCAGCCGTGGCGGGCGCCTCCTGGTTACGATGAACGGCCAGGTAAAGACTTCCAAAAACCAGTCCTGCCAGTACAGCAGCTGCAGCCCATGAGAGCCAGACCGGCATTTGCCTGTGCAGGGGCCGGGGCCTTTGTATATGCCCGTTCAGCCTGGCTTTGATGGCTTCCCTGGTAATAGCCTCCAACTCAGGCGCTTCGTTCCATCCGGCATCTTCCAGTTCCATCTCATCCTGGTACGCATACAGCTGCTCAAGCTCCTCCGGTGTGCAAGCTCCGTTCAAATATCGCTGGTATACTATAAGGAATTCGTCCCTGGTCATAAAAAGGCCTTTGCCTAAGAGTATGCAAAAGCCACTTCAACGCACGGCCTTTTGAATATTTTTTTTATCCTAATTTTTGCCCTTAACTTTCCCCCCGATCCTTAAAACGATTTAAAATGTCCCAGGCAGACCAGTCCGATAGCAGTTTGTGGAATGCCATCCGCCAAAACGATCCGCATGCTTTTAACCTTCTCTTCGACCGATACTGGGTGCCGGTATATAAAACAGCCAATAAATACCTGAACGATAAAGCTGCCAGCCAGGAGATTGTTCATGATATATTTCTCAGCATCTGGACCAGGCGCCATACGCTTCAGGTACATTCCTTTCCCGCGTTTTTACTAACGGCTACCCGATACCAGGTATACTCCCGAAAAAAAGAAAGGGCGGCAGTAGTGGTCAGTGATGAGCTGCCGGAAAATATGATGGCAGCCAATAGCGCAGATAACGATATCCGGCAGGCTGAGCTGTACGATCAGTTACAACAGATACTATTGCAATTGCCCGCCCGTTGCCAGGAGATCTTCCGCCTGAGCCGGTTTGAGTATATGACCAGTGAGGAGATAGCACAACGGCTGGGCATTTCCAAACGCACCGTGGAGAACCAGCTGACGCATGCCCTGAGGCATGTCCGGGTACACCTGAAAGATATGGTCCTGCTCATTGTGTTCCTGGCCGTAACAGGACAAAAATAAAAAGGGCGCCCCCGGTTTTACCCGGAGACACCCACTTGCTGCTTGCTGTAGAATAACCAGGCGCCAAAAAACTATTGATAGCCCTCGTTCTGTATAAATTCATTTTTATTGGTCACCGCATCCAGCTGTAACTGCGGGATGGGCCGCAGCACATGGAAATCGCTGATATTGCCTGCCGCCTGGGGATTGTGGGCCTTCACTCTTTCCACCAGCTTGCCGGTCCGCTTCAGGTCTATCCAGCGCCACTGTTCGCCTGCCAGCTCCCGGGCCCGTTCATCCAGGATAAAATCCAGGGTCACGGCCCCTTCACTGATCTCCATCTCCGATTCATGTCCGGGAACGGCTGCTCTGCGCCGCACTTCGTTGATCAGGCTGGCAGCAGTGGCATTATCGCCCAACAGGTGTTTGGCTTCCGCAGCCGTCAGGTAAATATCCGCCAGCCGGAAAATGAAGGCATCCCGGGCGCTCTGCTGCTCTGCTATGGATGGCCGCGTAGGGTCCAGGAATTTTTTGAGCGACAGGAAATTGGAATTGTTCCTCGGTGTACCGTTGGCATTGTACATATCGTTGCGGTCAAATATTTCATACTTGCGGCTGTCCCGGAAACCATTGTCCACCACTTCTCTGGTGATATAATGGGAGGTATCGCCGGGGTTAATGGTAAAGCTGGCTTCTGCACCGGTAGTGAGTTTGCGCTTATAGGTAGTGGAGCTGGTCTTGTTACTGATCCAGAGTCCCTGGAAACTGGCATTGTAGCGTGTATCAATGCTGGCGTCAAAAAGATCCACCAGGAAAAGCGAAGGCATCCACCTGCTGAAAGGCCGGCCGTAGGCAATGCTCCGCTCCATACCATTCCGTACATCGTATTTCTGGAGGAACATGAGGTGACCATTATTGGCGCCCCGGGCATGACCGCCGGGATACACAATAGCGCCGGCAGGACCGGTAAAATCATTCATGGTCAGGTTGGTGGTATAGTTCACGGACCAGATGATCTCTTTGCCGGCCTGGTTACTCATATTCCAGAGATCGGCATATACCGGCTGCAGGTCAAAGCTGTAGCCATTGATCACCTTGTCGGCATATTTATAGCAGCTGTCGTACTGCCCGCGGATCAGGAACACTTTCGATAAAAATGCTTCGGCGGCCGGCTTTGTGGCCCGGCCATTATCCTGGGTAGTAACAGGCAGCCGGTCTATGGCCTGGCGGAGGTCTTCAATGATCTGCTGGTAGAAATCCGCCTCCGGCGTCCGGTTGGCCGTGGTCACAATACCCGTTGTTTCTTCCAGGCTGAAATGCACGCCGCCCCAGGTTTGCACAATTGTAAAATAATACCAGGCCCGCAGCATGCGCAGCTCGCCTTCCCGGATGGATTGCGTAGCCGCCGGCAGACCGGAATTGCCTACCCTGCTGATCAGGGCATTGCAGAGATTGACTGCCGAATACATCCTGGACCAGATAGCCGCAATGATGGCATTGGCCGGGTTCATCCCCGTGGTGTACTGGGTCAGTTCGGTATTGGGATCATCCACGCCACTCAGCCACAGATCACTGCCCGCTTCCAGCAGGTGATAACCAGCCTCCTTACCCCATAACCAGCGGTTATAGGTATAGGCGGCGCTCACGCCACTTTCATACCCCACCGGTGTATTGAATACGTTGTCAGCAGTAGCGCTGCCGGGATTGTATTCTGTCAGTTTCTTTTCGCAGGAGCTGGCCACCGTCATGGCCAGTATCCCGAGCAGCATATAGTAAGTTGTTGTTTTCATGTTGCAGCAATTTTTATTGATTAGAGATCCACACTCAGGCCCCATACAATGAGTTTGGTCATGGGGTTGATCAATGGGCCGCCCCTTTCCACGTCATAGTCGTCCACTTTGGAGAAGGTCACCAGGTTCCTGCCCGTAGCATACACCCGCAGGTTGTTCACGCCAAACCTGGAAGTGAAAGTCTTTGGCAAAGTATAACCCAATGTGATGGTCCGGATCTTCAGGAAAGAACCATCTACATACTGTAAAGTGGTGGAATACGGCAGGGAAACAAAAGAGCTGGTTGTGCGCGGACGGGGAAAATCATTGCTGGGATTTTCCAGTGTCCAGTAATTGACCACGGCGCCATTTTCCCGGCCGGGCAGGTGAACCCGGTTGAGATAGGCATATTCAATGGTTTGCCCATAGCGGGCAAAAAGGAAAACGTTCAGGTCAAGCTGTTTGTATTTGAAGTCGAGGCTGAGACTGGCATTCCATTTAGGCACCAGCTGCCCCACCACTTCACGGTCTTCCGTAGTGATGGCCTTATCACCGTTGAGGTCGGCCACGCGGATATCGCCAGGCAGCTGTTTAACAGCTTTGGCCGCAGTGGAATCCGCCAGCTGCCAGATACCGATCTTGCGGTAGTCATAGGACACCCTGACCGGTGAACCGATAAACCATTTGTTGGCCACATCATCCACGCCATTGAGCAGGTCGGTGATCTCTTCCTTATTGGCGTAGAAGTTCAGCCCTGCATTAAAGCTGAGGTCCGTTTTTTTGATCACCGCCACATTGATACCGATGTCAATACCGGTATTGCGGGTGGCCCCGATATTCTGGAAAGTGCGGGACACGCCGGAAGTAGGCGGCAGCAAACGATCTATCAGCAGGTTGGTGGTCTGGGTCCGGTATACATCAATCTGCGCCACCACGCGGTTATTGAACAGGCCCAGGTCGATGCCCACGTTAAACGCCTTGGTTCGTTCCCATTTCAGATCAGCATTACCAATAGTATCACTGAAGGTGAACCCAGGCAGCGGGCTTTCTCCAAAGGCATTGGGAATACGCGTAAGGACAGATTGGGTGCGATATGGCGGAATGGCATCACTGCCGGTAACACCATAGCTGACGCGCAGCTTCAGGTCGCTGATAGCCCGGGAACTGCGGAGAAAATCCTCATCACTGATCCGCCAGGCCAGTGCGGCGGCGGGGAATACGCTCCATTTATTGCCAGGACCTAATTTGGAGCTGCCATCGGTCCGGATGCTGAAAGAGGCCAGGTACTTGCCCAGCATGGAATAGTTGATACGTCCTGCAAAGGACACCAGGTTTTCCTTGCTGTAGCCGGAACGGATGGCAATACCATCCAGGGCGTTGGCCAGGCCATAATAGAGCTGGGATGGCAGGACCTGTTTATTGCCCTGGGCGGCAGCTTCCTCGTAATTGTTCTGCAGGAAAGTAGTGACGCCGGTGAGGGTAAAATTATGATCGTTCACCTGTTTGTTATAGCTGATGATATTTTCCCAGTTGGTATTGCGGCCCTTGCCGGCCAGGTAGCTGCCGAGCGCATTGGTGCCTCTTTGCAGTAAAGAGTTCCGATCATAGAAGGCGCCATTGGTCAGGTTGGTGAACACCATGCCCAGGTTGCTGCGCCAGCTGAATCCCTTGAACGGATTCAACTCAACATAGGCCACAGCAAAAGTGCGTTGGGTGATGGTATTGTTGAGCGCAATGCCCGGCTCTTCATCAATGAGCGGGTTCCAGCGGGCAGCTTCGTTATTGGGGCTTAGCACCACTTTACCGGCACTGTCACGCGGGAGGGAGAAAGGAGATATTTTGCTGGCCTCATCCATGGGGCTGGTGCGGGTATCCACATCATAATAGGTGAACTGCACCTGCATGCCGGCTTTGGCAATTTTACCGAGTTGCTGGTCCAGGCCCATTCTCGCCGTATACCGCTTCAGTTCATCCAGCTCAAAAATGCCTTTTTCATTATAATACCCCATGGAGAGATAGCCCTTTGTCTGATCATTGCCTGCCGCCACACCCACATGATGTTCCTGCTGGTTACCCTGTTGCAGGAAAAGATCGGGATAATCCGTATTGACGCCATTATTGATATTGGTCTGCTCAATACTATTAAAGAGCAGGTTATCATTGGCGGCGTCTATCCAGTTACCATTGGGATTGATGCCTGCCAGGGGTATGCGGCGGTTGGCTTCCCTACGCCAATCCACGTATTCAGTACTGTTCATGAATCGCGGATACCCGGCCACTTCAGAAATACCATAATAAGAGTGGGCGCTGATCTTAGGCTTACCGGTGGCGCCGCGTTTGGTAGTGACAATCACTACGCCATTGGCGCCACGGGAACCGTAGATAGCCGTAGAGCTGGCATCTTTCAGCACTTCAATGGACTGGATATCATTGCTGCTGATATCCTGGATGGAATTATACTGCACGCCGTCCACAATGATCAGCGGGCCATTATCGGCACGCAAAGAGCGGTTACCCCTGATAGTAATAGACACGCCGGAAGCGGCAGAGCCATTGTTGCGGACAATATCCGCACCGGCCAGTTTCCCCTGCAGGCTTTCCAGGGCGTTGGAAGCCGGCGTTTTACGGATCTCCTCATTCTTGACCGACAGGACTGACCCCGTCAGGTCCCGCTTGCGCACCTGGCCATAACCGATCACCACAATATTTTCCAGGTTTTTGGCTACGGAGATAAGCGTGATATTGATGGCGGTCCTGGCGCCTACCGTGGTTTCCTGCGGTTCAAAGCCCACCGAGGTAAAGATCAGCACATCGGTAGGTTCAGCGCTGATGGAGTAAGCGCCTTTATCATCCGATGTAGTGCCACGGCTGCTACCTTTGATATTGATGGACACGCCGGAGAGCGCATCCCCATTCTCATCTGTGATCCTGCCGGTAATGGGAACCCGTTCCCGGACGGGCTCTTCCTTCACCACTATCAGCTTATTGTCCATGAACTGATAAGTGAGGGGGCTATTAGCAAAGATCAGGTCAAGGGCCTGGCGGATACTGGCTTCCTTTACATCGAGGGAGATCTTTTGGCGGATGCCGCTGAGCTGGTCGTTATAGAGAAAGCGGAAATTGCTTTGCTTTTCAATCACCTGTAGGATGCTGGCTATCTCCGCCTGTTTGAAGCGCAGGCTCAGCTTTTCCTGGCCAAGCCCGCCGGCGGAAACATGCAATGCAGCCAGCAGCAGAAAGAAGGTTATTTTCATAATAAGCAGCGCTTTGACGAGCAACGGCTTTTTGGCAACCGTTAGAAAACTTTTCATACATTAGTATTCTTATGGGTTAAATAATAGCTGCTCCCCCGCCCTTTTGCGGGGGGACGCCTACGGAAATTTTAACCTGTAATCCAACGGGGAATGGTGCAAACATTCTCCGTTTTCTATTCCTGCTATTTAGGGCGCAGCTGGTTTTCGTGAATTAATAAATACATCATTTCCTTTTATAGAGTAATCAAATGAAGCGGCGGCCTGCAATGCGCGGAATGCCTGTTCTACGGTCTCGTTCTCCAGCGAGCCGTTGAAGGTGAGCGATTGCACGGCAGCGTCCACAAAATGGATATTGATATTGTACCAGCGTTCCAGCTTCCTGGCCAGGCCGGGAAAATCATCGCCCCTGAACTGCAGGCGGTTATAGACCCAGGCGGTCTCCAGCAGTTCCTGCTCCCGGAGGGCGCTGTCCAGCTGGATAATGGTCGGGGCAGGCAGGGACAGTCGCTGCGTAGTGGACTGTTCCTGCAGGGCTGCATCCGGCAGCTTTACCAGTTGTTTCTGCAACACAATTTTCTGGTGCGGATGCAGGACCATTGGTGTTCCGGAAAGAACGCCCACGCGGGAGACCTGCACCATCCCGCGCAGCAGGGTGGTCTCTACGGTGGGATCATCAGCATAGGATTTTACATTAAAAGCCGTCCCCAGGACTTTTATATCAATAGTACCTGTATGGACAATGAAGGGCCTGTTGGGCTGTGGCACAATATCGAAGAAGGCCTCTCCCACCAGGGTAAGTTCCCGCAGCGGCCCGGAAAGATTACCGGTATATTCAATGGAGCTGCCGGCATTGAGCCATACCGTGGAGCCGTCCGGCAGCAGGGTGCGGGTCTTGCTGCCTTTGAGGGACACCACCTCATTGGGTGCTGCCTGCGAGGAGCGGTTTTGCCAGTAGTGCAGTGCACCTGCCGCCAGGAGCAGGCAGGCCAGCAGTGCGCCAGCACGCCAGCGTGCCCGTCGCCGCCGGGCGATGGCGGCTTTGTGGAGGTCCTGCCAGTGCAGGGAAGCATCAGTAGCCGGCAGGGATGCCTCGCCGGGATCTGCTGCTTCGGTGAGCGACAGGTTTTTATCAGTTGTTTCCTGGTCTCCGGGCGACAGCAATTGCTGAACAGCCGCCAGTTGCAGGATACGCTGGATCTTATCAGTGCCCGGGGGTACGGCAGGCAAAGGATTTCCCGCTGTCCATACCTGTTGCAGCAGGTCAAACTGCCACATCAGCTGCGGATCCTCCTGCAGGGCTTTCAACAGCCGGGCGCTCTCCGCTTCTGTTGCGTCCCCGCTCAGGTAACGGGAGAGTAAGAAATAAATGGCTTCCGGATTTTCCATCCTGTACAATTGCGTTTATACGGGAAGGACAGTGGAATGGCGAAACACCATTAAAGGGGAAACGCTTTTTTTGAAAGTTTTTTTTGGGAATAAGCGCTGAGAAAGGTGGCTCCCGGCGGGGAGTAACTTTTTTGTTTTCGGGGACGAACCAAGGGTATGTCTATACTGTAGTGACCTTTATTTTGGTTTCGAACGCGCAGGCAGGTTATTGCCAACCTGTAATGCATGGCAGATCTTTTTAATAGCGATGGCCATCTGTACATCAACGGTATGAATGGAGATATTGAGGATCTGGGCAACTTCCCGATGGCGGAGGCCATCTTCACGCACCAGTTTGAAGATCATGCGACAGCGGGGCGGCAACCCGTCTACGGCCTGTTGCATTTTCTTCAGCAACTCGGCGCTGACCAGCAGGTGATGAGGATCAGGGACAGCGCTGATAGCGATATCCAGTTCATCAAAGGGAGCCAGTACCAGTTGACGGGCTTTGCGGGAAAGTGCATTCAGGGCAGTATTCTTCACCGCCACATAGAGATAGACGGCCAGGTTATCGATCCCGGCAAGGCGATGACGTTGTGTCCATAGTTTGACAAAAACATCCTCCACTATTTCTTCTGACTGGTCGCCCGAGCGGGTAATGAGGCGGGCAAAATGCAGTAAGCGCCTGGCATACAGGCCATACAGGGTGCTGAGGGCCTGTTCGTCCCCGCGGCAGATCTGCTGCTGTATGGTATACAAGTCCATAATGGCAAGTGGTATAAGGTTCAATCGTCCCGACAATTGTAGGCAGAATTCAACAATAAAGCCACGGGCCGCCTTTCTTTATTTACGCAATCGTTCCCGGCAGGTCCCGGAGAGCGGCTAACAGAATAGCAGCCGGCTACAGGCAGGAACACTAACCTCCCCTGTTCTTTCCCGAAAGAATAGGGTGTAATCCCCATTGCTGAACCGGGAAACACCCGGAAGGAATTAGCAGGAAATTGCTGGCAAATCCAGTATTCATCTACAGTAATGTCTACAAGTGCCGGAATCCGGCGCCGGGGAGGACGCCGGCAACCGTATAACCACCCATTTTAAAAACGGGAAAAGCACCTTATTTTTTTGGAAATCCTTAGCAGTCATATTGATCAGCGATAAGAAAACTGAATTTTCCTGTGGATTTTTTTTGACAGATTTTTTCAGACAACGTTTTTTATTAACTTCGTCGGGCACCAGTAAAAAGCAGCCTGATGGCCAGGATTTCCGCCTAACCCCTTCCAGGATTTACCCATTTATCCGGGCCATTTTGATCAACCAGGCAACCCGGCTTGAGCTTGCTGGTGATAGGTTGTTCGTGTACGTTACCGGAGAAAATTTACGGATATTGAAGTGGTTAACCAGTGAGTTACTGGGTAAAAAGGTTCTGATTTGCACCAGCGTCATGCTGGGTTTTACCCCCTTGCGGCATCCGGGTTTCCACTCATAAAAATCTGCATAATTATCAGTAAAAACGATGGGGCATATTTGCCCGCATCATGTTATACATATAGGCAGGCGCCTGCTGATCTGGCATTGGACCGGAGCAGTAGTTCTTTTTTGTTGCACTGGCTATTGATTGGTAAAATGGTTGCAGCCGGACCGGTCCGGGAACGGATCGCCGCTTGCAACGGGAACCCGTCCTATTGTTTACCACTCAATACAGAAGCCACATGCGGACAGCAAAACGCAGGAGGCAGGCAACAGGAAAGATCCGGTGGTGGGAGGAGGAAATACATCAGGAGCAGGGATGGTTTGAGCCACCCTGCGAAAGGCAGCTCATGATGAATTTTTGTGGAGAATGGAGGTGGCGCCTATTCGTTGGCAGACGAATGATCGGCGCCTCCCCGGAAGGTTATGCTACCTGTGGCGAATGCATCAAAGATGCTATCCGCCACGACTACGATGGCAATTAACCAGCCTGTCCTCCATCCCCCGGTAAATGAAGCCGGGGGATTTTTATTTTTTCAGGTATCCGCCAAAGACAGGAAGACACCCGTAACGTGTGAAAGAGCAATGGCTTTCTGACAATATACATCCTTATCACAGAAAAGGCAAAATGCAGGCCAGGGTATTGGTATTAAAGTTGTCGGCCATCATCCGGCCTGTATAATGGTGAAGCTGTCAGAATAATTGGCAAGATCGGCCAGTAGCGCTGAATGTGCGTTGATTGTGATCAAGAATTCATTCAGTCTATATACCAGCAGACTGGCCTCCGGATAATAGTGCAGGTCAGCAAGCTGCTGTAACTATCTGTTGGAAAAATAAGGTTGTGTCAGAAGAAAGAGGTTTTACCTCCCTAAGCAATGTTAACCAGCGGCCCCACCCCGGGGCCTGAAGATCCTCGCCTACCCTTGGTTTCGGGCAGGTTGCTCCAGGATCTCATTTTCGGGCAGTCCTGCTTCTTCAGCAATGATCTGCACAGCGATTGGAGTGGTCAACCGGATGTCTTTTGCAGCCATCCAGTTCTCGATCGTATTCTGGCTACGATCGAAAGCGATCATCAACCGGGCTATTAACCGGTTATTGCCTTTGATTTCACGAATAGCCTTATCCGAAATAGTCATTTCCTCAAATTTTTACATTAAATTTGTAAGCGACAAATGTACTGGAATTTTTTTCCAAAATTTGCGCGAATAAGAAAATTATTCCACAATCTTGACCTTGATCAATCGTGACTAAAAAAGATCCATTTCTCCAGCGCTTCCAGCAGATCCGAAAAGACAGAGGTGTCACCGTCTCCCAACTGGCCAAGCAACTGGGCATTAATGAGGACAAGATGTATAAATGGAAAAACAGCGTTCCCACCAACTACGCAGAAAGATCCCTGGTGGAAGCCTGGATGGACGCTGAAGACTGGCGCAACTTCAAAGGTGATCTTCCCAGAACAGTTGATGAAGCACCTGTTGCAACTGATAATAAGACCAAACTCCGCAATGAGATCATAGTCCTGAAAAATAAGATCAAGGACCTCAAGCATGTAGCAGATAAATTATCAGAATTGGCCGAAAACGTGATCAGCGAAGAAGACGACCAAAACTCCGCTCCCCAAAATGCAGATAAGCCGCAAAATTCCTGAATATTTCAGGATAGCCCATCTCATCATTTAGTACAGCCCAATATTAAAATGACCGTTATTCCGGTCATTTACTCCTTGTTTTGACTGAAATAACGGTCATTTGGTAAATAATCTCAATCTCTTTCTTACCAAACTACACCCTGAAAAGTATCTGAAATCTACCTTTCACGTGTCACCTTAGGATCGTACAAATTTTTCCAGCAGACTATAATCCTGCAGATCCGCCGCTTTCAATGCCGCGATGTATTGCTTTCTTGCTTTACCTGCATCGGTAAGTTGCTGACTTCCCCAGGTAAAGGGTTCCTTCTTAAATACTTCCCATAACAAAATATCCGACAGCAGCCGGGAATGCCTTCCATTGCCATTCGGGAACAAATGAATAAAAACAAGTTTATGGTGTAGCCGATAGGCAATTTCATCCGGCGAAAATACTTTCTGCTCAACCCAATACCGGACATCATCCAGCAACTGCCTTACACTTACTGGGATTTCCAACCATTGAATACCGATATTTTTATCAGTCCGGCGAAAACGTCCTGCCCATTTCCAAACTTTTTCAAACATCTTTTTATGTAACAGGCAGACAAACTCCTCCGTCAGGATATCTTTCCTGCGTCTTCTGGCTACCCATGCCAGCGCATCCTGGATATTATCCTGCTCCCAACGGTCCAACTCAACGCGAGCGGTAATATGTTTTAATTTCAACCCATCAAGCTCATCCTCGTCAAGCGGTGTAGCTCCGGGCGGATAGTTAATTGGTATCATTGGTCCCAAAAGTCTTTTGGTTCTTCGACTAAAATTTTCTGGATCAAATCTTCCAGCGCCTTTGCCTTTTGTTCGTCAGAAAGCTCCTGCTTTTCCAACTTCATTGTCTGGTTGACCTGCGCCATTCGCTTTAATGCAATTTTCTTTGCCTGTTCCAGCATCATTTCTTCCAGGCTTCCTTCCACTACAATGGCATAGACGAACCGCATGTTGAGCCCTTCAGCAATTTTTTTGAGGGAAGACAATTTCAGGTCCCCATCAATTTCTGCATTTTCAAGGCGGGTTATACGGGACTGATCAATACCTACCCTTTGGGCAAGTTGCCTGGTAGACATACCCAAAGATTCCCGGATAACTTTAATCCATCCGGTGTCCTGATTTAAAGAACCAGGCAGGGTTTTGACCTTTTGCAGTTTATCATCTAACTGCTGTCTGACGATTTTTTTGTCCCAGTAGCCCATATCTATGCTATTTATAGCATCAAATTTAATCATTTTGATGCTATAAATAGCATAGACAATCGTTTTTTTAATGCTATTTACAGCATGGATAAACTATTTTTTGATGCTATATATAGCATATTAAATACCAGAAAAATTACCTGGGAATGTCTAATACGCAGATTACCATAATATTAAAAGAACTATTATGGTAATAAATATCCTACTTCAACAACTTCCGGAACTTCTCCAGTTCCGTCACTTCCGCCGGGGTCAGGGCCTCATTGTTGTCAAACCGGGATTTGAAGAACAGGACCCGCTTGTGCTGGGGATAGCGGGCCAGGATCTCGCTGATCATCTCCCCTACATTATTGTCTTTTTCATAAAGCGGTTTAGCCACAGGCGGGGCCGATTTATACCGGGTAGGTCGCTGGCGGATCACCGCCTCCAGGGTGGCCAGCTTGGCGGCCGGCAGTTCCTGGCACTTCTGGGCTTTCCCATAGAGCCCTTCCAGCTGTTTTTTACTGAGACCACCCCGCTCCTGGTACTGGTGCCAGAGGCTGCGCACAAAAACACTGTCGGGCTGCCGCTTCAGTACGGCTTCCAGTACATCAAGAATAATATCCACTTCCAGTTTCTTCCGGTACATAGCTTTCAGGAGAATTAATTTTTGGGGAGCCGGGCCGCTACCGCTTTGCCGGGCAGCCCGCCAAACTGCAAATAAACAAAAAGGAAATGTAGATACATTTCCTTTTTAGTGACATAAACGGGGTTGTCACAACGGCTGATCACTTGCGTAACCAGCCAAGCTCTTGTTGTACATGAGTTGCAAGGCCTTCTCAGGCCATGGTCTATTCAAAGTAACGGTAGTTAGCGGATCATAAACGGAAAAGTACACGAACGCACTTCTCACTTATATGAATGGATTCATTTTCTATGCCAAACTACTCAATTTGGCCGCCAATAACGAAATATTTTCTACCGGACCGCCTGTAGGACAAGGATTTAAAACAAAAACCGCCGGTAGATGGACCGACGGCTTTTCTGTTGGTGGGGTTGCCCCCGCATCATTACCGGGGCATCATCCTGTTTTTCCAATATACTCCTGTCGATATAGAACCTGTCTGAAATAGGTGTTCCATGGCTTGTAATGATGTTTGATCGGGAAAAAACCAGGGCGCCGTCATACGGGCTGTAGCGCCTGGTTACTTGTGAAGACTCAGCTCTGCTCTATCTAATACAATACGATGGTGGACAGCCTGGCGGGCGATACCACTCTTACCTGGACCCCACTGGAAAGCGGGGCCAGGGATAAGAATGGAACCTTTACAAGAAACCCTTGGATAACTACTCTTTGTACCTGATAGAGCAGCATCCGTTTTGAACCATGATCCAAGAACTGTTTGTAGTATTTTAATGGCGGCCCTACACACCTGTTCCGGTATATTCAATGAACAGGCCATTATAGCGGGCCGGGAGATCTATCTTGTTGGAGAAGCCTTCCCGGTACATCAGGGAAATGCTAAAATCTGTGATGGAGAATTTTTGCCAGTCGGCATTCTTCAGTGTATCACCCAGCGAAGTTGCCTTGATGGCATTGGGTGTGGCAAAGTCGGTGGCATTCATACTGAAACCTATCAAACAACCTATTTTCTTTGATAAGGATTGAGCATCAGTAACGGATATGCCAAGGATAATTACACAGGATAAAAAGGCCAGTTTGCTGATCATAGAATTTTGGGTTGTTAGCTTTTTTATAGGGTCGGATCTCACTATTCCTTGCTGCTGTTTCTGATTGTGACAGGACAAAAATAAACAGGTTCCGCAAGCTTACCGGTAAAACTACTACGAAACCGTTGTAGAATATATTCTACGTACATTCGGATACACCATATAGTTACCATCAAACATCAACACGCCAGACGCCTCAACAGGCCGTCATTTGAGCCAACTGCTCCGGCATAACTGTAAAGCACAGCTTTACTGCTTCAACAAAATATATCCTTTCAGTCAGGGCAATACGAACTGTTCCGACTGGTTTTCACCAGTCAGCAAAACAGGGTTTGTAAAGGATATCAGCAGGGTTCAGGGATGGGTACAAAAATATCCGGCTCGTTACTGAAAGATCATAATAGAATTACCAATCTGACGTAGTATAACTTCGAGTATAGTGTAGAAATTTATTGTATCTTACGCCCGCATTCCACAACCAAGGTTATAACGGGTAACTCTTGTTTGGCAAGATCAGCAGCTTTCCGATCCTGACACTAATGAAATAATCACTATGCCGAACATCTTAATTGCCGACGATCACACGATCGTGCGTTATGGCACTGCCCTTATCATCAAAGACCTTATTGCAGGCGTTTATGTAGCTGAAGCCGGAACATTTGCCCAGACCTTAAAAATACTGGACAGCAAAACCTTCGACCTCCTTATACTGGACATCAATATCCCTGGCGGCAACAATCTCCAGATGCTTGATGTGATCAGGCTGCACCAGCCACAGATCAGGATCCTTATCTTTTCAGGATACGATGAACAGCTCTTCGCCCTCCGCTATATGCAGGCAGGCGCAGACGGATATGTAGTCAAACATTCAGGGGAACAGGAATTACGAACTGCTATCCGCGGCGTACTCAACAACGAAAAATACATCAGCCCTACCGTGAAGCAGCACCTGCTGAACAGCCTCAGCTCCAAATCAGGCAACGGCAGCGGCAATCCGCTGCAACTACTTTCCAACAGGGAAATGGAAGTCATGCAATTACTCATCAAAGGTTCCAGTGTAGCCGATATTGGCGTACACCTGAGCTTGCAGATCTCTACTGTCAGCACCTATAAGTCCCGCATCTTCGAAAAACTGGAAGTAGCCAATGTTATTGAACTGGCAGAAAAAGTGCGCCTTTTCAGTTAACGTCCCATATCGTCAAACACCCAGACAGGCGCCAGGCATTGGCATGCCTTGTGCCCGTCAGCGTTTTGTAACGCGGGGGCTCACCAACTCAGACTGACACCAGCATCTCTTTATCAAATTGCAATTCCACGAGGCTGCCACTACCATCACTGGTTACCCGTAACCTGCCGTTCATCAGGGCCGCCAGTTCCTTGACAATGATCAGCCCAAAGCCTGTGCTGCCCGGGAACTGATCCCCGGCTTCATGGTCCATCTCCAGGGGATCCAGGTTACACCAGGCCACCAGTTCCCGGTTCATCCCTACCCCGCTATCCTCCACCCTGATAGAAACTTTCTCTTCCTGTATTATGGCAGAAACAGCCACCTGCCCGTTGTAGGTGACCTTTACGGCGTTATCGATCAGGTTATGGATCACTACGCCCAGCAGCCGGTTGTTGCTGTGCAGGAGCAGACCGGGCATAATATCATTGTATAACATGGCGCCCTGCTCCGCTGCTATATCCCGGAATATCTCTACCTTATCCTCCACCAGTTCACAAACATCCACCGTTTCAAAATTGATATGTGTATCCCGCGAATTGAGCTTGATATACTGCAACAGGTTATCCGTGAGGTGGTACATCCTGTAGGCAGCTTCATACAGCATGCGTGCATTCTTCTGCACCTCACCGGTATTCATCTGCAGATCAGCCTGCTCAGCCATCCTGCGGGCCGCCATGGACATATATTTTAGCGGACTCTTGATATCATGGGTAATGGCTGTGATCAACCGGTCCTGTATATGTGTCTGGCGGCGAAGGATCTCTTCCGACAGCTGAAGGTCTGTCAGGGTATTGAGCAGGGTCTGTGTGCGCTCATCGATCTTTACTTCCAGTAATTTATTTTTCCGTTGCACATAGGTCAGCCGCAACCTGGTATAGCCCCAGATAATAGCAACTACCATCAGCAGGCAGCCCAGCCGGAACCACCAGCTTTCATAATAGGCCGGCGGTACAATAAAGGAGAAGCTTTTGACCATATGATTGCCCGGCCCAAAGCCATTCACTTTCCGAACCAGGAGCCGGTAGCTGCCGGACGACAGCCCCGTGAGGGTAATGGTCCTGTCAGGACCAATAGGGTTCCAGTTGGGTGTATCCTGTTTCCGGACCAAGGCAAAGTCAAGGTGGATATTGTAGTCGTTCCCGAAATAAGGCGTAGTGACATAGAGCTTAAGAAAATCAAACTGATCGTCCAGGAAAAAACTGTCTGAACCTGCCAGCACCCGGCCGTCTACCTCCACCTTGTCCAGGAAAAGCTCGTTCACGGGCAGTTCCGCTTTCAGCTGTTCCGGCCGTCCCCATACCAGTCCGTTCATGGAGGGGAGTGATAAATAGCCGTTCTTCAGCAGCAGGCCACAGGGCTGACAGCCGCCATTGAATTCATTGGAGTTGAAACCAGCCTGCTTATCGTAGTAATGATAATAAGGATTGCGGGGATAACCGCCGGCAAAGGCCAGGAGGTCTTGCCTGGACACCTGGAACAACCCTTTGTTGGTGGTGATCCAGAAATAACCCTGCTGGTCCAGCACCATGCAATGGGTATAGCCCAGGTAGCCGTCCTCATCCTGCGGAAAGCCGATCAGTCTGCCGGCGCGGTAAAGGAAAAAACCATCGCCATATGTGCTGATCCATATTTCATCCGGGGATATGGGATGGATGCTGCGGATATGTTTTCCTTCCAGCGGGAAGATAGTATCCAGCCTGCCTTTTTCACGCCATCTGTACAGGCCGCGACTGGTCCCTATCCAGAGACTGTCCTTTGTATGCCCTGCCAGGTAAGAGATGCCGGTGAGGCCGCCCACAATTGCTTCCGGCCGGGCCCGCTCATCGCTATAGTTCAGCCGGTACAGGCTTTGCCGCTGCGTACCGATCAGTATTTCACCCGGGCTGCCTTCATACAATTGCGAGATATCCGCCGGCAGCGTGTACTGCCGGAGCAGTTGATGTCCTGTTCCATCAAAACGGTACAACTGCTGCCGCTGCTTTACCCAGATCATCCCCTGCTGATCGGCCAGCAGGCTGTAGCGATCATCCTGGACCCGGTTACGGATGGCCGGGATAGACAAACCGGAGGAACGGACGCCCAGTACATCGCCGGTGGGCGTCAGCACCTGGTTATCGCCATAAGGCGCCTGGGCATAGTACACTTCATCTGCATCCGACTGCGTGGACCGGAGCGTAATGAATTGTTTCCTGGTCAGTACAAACAGGCCCCGGGTATGACTGCCAAGAAACAGACGCTGGGAACGCTCATCATATACTATACAGATGATGCGGTTGGTCTCCAGGTCAAAATCCGCCAGCAGCAGCCGGGTATGGAGGCCGCCCGAAGCAGTCGGTTCCAGCAGGTAGAGCTTCCGGTCCAGGTAAACGAAGGCCTGCCCACCAGCATAATCCCAATACAGGGACAGCGGTTGTTTCCGGTAATTGGGATGAAGGAGGATATCACCGGACAGGCTTTCGGGCAGCATGGCCCCATCGCGGAAATGCCGCAGCACATAGTTGCTGAGATGATAGAGCTGGCCTTTCACCAGGAAGAAATCATAGGGGCTTGCATTGGGCAATATAGTGCGCACCATTTCCTGGTTGTTGGTGAACCAGGCTACCGTGTCCCTGCGCAGCGAGAAATAAGTATCCGGCCCGGCAGGTATTTTATAGGAGTCAAAGCGCAGTACGCGGGAGAAAATATTGGGAAGGCCCAGGGTAATGAATTCAGGATAATTGCCCCGGTAAGTCTTATTGATATTGATAGCTGTTTCGGGGGGAAGGAAACCGGGCGGCAGCAGGGATGCTTCACTGCGATTAATACTGATCAGTTCCCCTTTATCAGTTTCGGCAAAATAGCCGCCATGCGCTATATCCGGCTGCAGCCAGACGATCCGGCTGGAAGAGAGGCCCAGGTTGGTCTTATCGTAGGTCCGGAACTGCCGGCCATCAAAACGGACCACACCGTTCTCGGTAGCCATCCACAGGAAACCGCTTTTGTTAAGCACAAGGCCTTTGATACTGTTCTGCGGCAATCCGTTCTCATCCGTATAATGCCGCAGGGCATATTGCAGCGTATCCACTGCCAAAGCCTGTCTGAAACCTGATAAAGTAATTAGAACCAGTAAAAGTGTTTTCATAGCATGTCCTTCCACCGCAGCCTGGGGCCGTCGATGATATTGATGAAACAATAAGAGAGGGAGAATTAGCTACGCGCGAACACCGTTTCAGCAGGATATTGAATGGATAGGTTATTATACAAACATACTAACTTTAAGGTAATTGGGTATAAAGGAGTTATGTTTTTTTGGAGAATTATCAGGCAAGATGTACCACGCCTTCTTTGACGAGGTTGCGGAGGTCGGCGATCTTTTTGCGGGAGAAGGATTTGCGGAGTAATTCACGGGCGCCCATATAGTCCTGGTGAATAGGACAGGGATGGGACGAAGAGCATTGTTCCAGCCCTAATGCACAGCTGGTAAACAGGGCATCACCGTCAATGGCGCTGATGATATCAATGATGGGCCTCTTTAATTGTTCACCGGACATATAAAAGCCGCCGGCAGGGCCTTTCAGGCTATGGATGAGCTGGTCTTTGACCAGGGTCTGCAATAATTTACCTACCGTATGCTCACTGGCATTGATGGCGCCGGCAATTTCCCGGATACCGGCATTGGTACCGGTATCGGCCTTAGCCGCCAGGTAGAGGACTGCTTTGATAGCTGTTTTACAGGTTACACTCAGCATGGTTAACATTATTGTTCCAGGAACTTCCGGCCATCTTCTGAGATCCGTTCGTAGTTCCAGGGTGGATCAAAGGTCAGTAATACAATGACCTTATCGCCGGCAAAAACGGTCTGCAGGGCCTGCTCGGCATTCTCTGTGATGGAAGCGCCCATAGGGCAAAACTGTGTGGTCAGCGTCATGGTCAGTACTACTTTTCGTTCCGCTTCCCTGAAATCCACCTGCCGGATCAGGCCCAGGTCTACGATGTTCAGACCAATTTCCGGGTCCCGCACTTCCTGCAGGGCGGCCAGTGCAATGGTACATTTTAATTCGTTATTGCTGGCAATATTCATAAGCGGGCAGGTTTGTGTGTGACTACTTTAAAAACATTCAGGTTATACAGGACAGCGGCCACTACCAGGCATAACGCACCGCATTGCATGAGCCAGCCGCTACCGGCCAGGATGCCTGCTGCAAAAAGAAAGAAACCGGCCAGGTAAGCCAGGGCCATGCCCGCAAACAGTCGCTGGCTGAACAGGGCTTTGGGGTCAGGAGCATTTTTATTGAGCAGCGGTCCCTGGTATACTTTGTTCCAGATAATAAAGGGCAGGGTCTTGAAGGTCATACCCAGGATGATGGCCGTGAGCCAGCCAAAGAAAATGGTGAAACCGTAGGTCAATACCATTTTGTTGTGCATGTCATTGCTGAACGACCAACCAATAATAGTCAGCAGGGCAATTACCGGCAGCGCGGTCATGGCTACAGACAACAGGGAAATGCTCACGGGCCGGTCCACCTTGCGCCGGATCCTGCGCCGGTAACAGTTATAGCAATAATAGCCAAAGAGCGCCAGGGCTACCAATACACTTGCCAGGGGCAGGAACAGGTATTCACTGTGCGGCACATGGAAGAAGAGGAACAGGAAAACAAGCAGTCCGCCATTGACCAGCCAGTAGATCCACCAGAGCAGGCTGGTGCGTTCATACTTGGACACCAGGAACATGGGGATCAGCTTGGAGCCTACGCCCAGGACCAGCAGCAGGAACCAGCCTACCACACCGGTGTGTACGTGAAAGGGCAGGTATTCCAGGGAATCTTTGGGAAGAATATGGTGCCGCAGGTTGGCCAGCAGGAACAGGCCGCTGAGGGTGGTCATCAGCAGCCAGCAGGCTGCCGTGAAAATGCTGAGCGCCTGGATATTTTCCTTTTTCCAGTCAATGGTGCAGGCCAGGTTAATAATATAGCAGACCACGGAAAGAATGATCAGCAACGCGCCGAAACAGGCCGGCCAGCGCAGCTCAAAGAAATAAAAGGCCCTTACCAGCAGCGGGATGCCTGCTGCCGCCAGGATGAAAGAGGCGGCGGCCAGTTTATTACTGTAGAGTTTTCTGGCTGTCAGCACCGGCACCAGCTGGTGGCTGGCGCCCAGGACCATCATGGTCCCCCAGCCCAGTGCCATGATATGGGTGATGGCCAGGGTATGCGGATGAAAATAATGCTGGCTAAAGGCCGGGGTGGAAAACGCGATCAACACCGTGGCCAGGAGAAAAGAAAGGGCCGCGTACAGATAGAACGGGATCACCAGTTTCCAGGGAGTTGTCTTGACCATAGTATTGATCGCGTTTAGGGGTTATACGGATTCTTTGAAGATGAGCATATGTACCTGTCCTTCGCCCAGCTCTTTGATGCGGTAGCTGTACTGCCGGTCCTTCAGTTCAGGGAGAAGGAATACCGGCACTTTTTTGTGATATACAAAGAGTGCCTTTTCAGCAGGGAGTTTTTCCAGTGCTTCCAGGATGGCCAGCATGGGCTTGGGCATTTCCAGGGGCCGCACGTCTATGGTCACCAGGCTGTCGGCAAAACGTGCCTGTACCTGATCCCAGTCGTCACTGACCGCCGCCTGCTGTTTTTTTTCCAGCAGTTCTTTTTCCAGGTCCAGTGCTTTGGGGAAGAGGATATTGTTTTCGAGATGGATATGGATATGCAGGTCGTCCGTGAATTCGGCCAACAGCCGGTATAACAGGTTATAGCTGGCGCAGGCATCGGGGGGCAGCTGATAATCGTCTGTGAGCTTGCGGATCACTTCCAGCTTGCCGCCTACCGTTTCATGTTCGGTTTCCATATCGTTTATGGCAGCCTGGAGACCGGCATCCATTATGCATTTATTGGCTTTGACAGCAGCGGCCAGCTGTTTAACGCGGGGGAACAATTGCTGTTCTTCTTTTTCCAAGTGGGCGGTCAGCTCTTCAGCGATCTCTTCCACCAGCTGGCGGATAGTGCCCAGTTCCGGATGCCTGCCGCCATGCACTGCCGCTACTTTGCGGGCATAAAAACGGACATCGGGCAAATTGGTTCGTACATAAGCATGATGGGTATTGATAATAAAGTCTGCCAGAAAATCAAGGCTCCAGTCCATGTAGCGCAGCTCTGTGCCTGGTAAGGTGACCGAGGTATTTTTCAGCTCCTGCTCAATGCGGGTGGCGTCCAGTCCCTTTTCTGCGCAGGCTTCACGAACAGTTTTCTTACCGCCGCAACAGAAATCAAGGCCATATTTTTTGAAGACCTGTGCTTTGCGGAGATCCTTGGCAGCCAGCTGGCCCAAAGTCTCTGTGCTGGCAGCATGCAGGTTTTTGGTGATAGCTACTTTCCACCATTCCGGCCCCTGTTCCAGGTATTCCCAGGCAAAGATATTGCCGCGTTCGCCCAGGAGCTGGTAGTAGAGCGGTTTGGGATCATGGTCATTGTGGATGATGAGGGTGGCGCTATCGGGCAGCTGGTCGAACCGGGCAAAAATGGTTGGATGCTTCAGCTTTGGCTCCAGCAGGGTGACATTCAGTATGTCAGGTGCTATTACTGTTTCCATGTATGTATGTTTTTGATTGTATACACTATAATGAGCTTTTGTAAACTATGGGCCGGCTTTTACCAGCCGTTCTGAAAGCGCCTGATGAGCTTTCCTTCAGGCAGTTTTGTAAAGTTACTAATAAAAGTATTTAAATACTTTTATTACACTACAGTGAGACGTATGATTATAATCATACGTTCAACATTAAAGGTCTTTTTTACGGAATACCCTGACGGCCAGCCAGAGAGGAACGGCTATCCATAACAGGAGGATAGCACTGGTGAACAGGGTGCCCAGGGCGCTGCCAAAGAACGACTGGTACACCGCACCGGTATAACCCATCAATGCGCTGATATCCATTTGCAGCATCAGGGAAATGCGGGCCAGGTCCAGCGGATTGAGGGCTGCCAGCAGCAGGGTAAATTTCTCCATGGGGTAATCAGCAAAAGAGAAGAGGATCAGCAGCACCAGCCCATCATACAGGAGGGCAAAGTAGAACCAGAGCAGCAGCACAGCGCCGATGCCTCTTGCTTTGTCCCTGGATCTAACGGCGGCCAGGAAAGCCAGGGAGGAGAAAGCAAGGGTCAGCGCACTGCCGGCCATCAGGAGGGAAAGGCCTGTAGCATCGGCCGCAAAGAGCAGTACGGGAATACCGATACCGATCCAGAAAGCCGCCAGCAGGGAAATGGCTACACCGATGTATTCACTGAGTAAGATATGTGTCCTGCTCAGCGGCTGGGACAGCATCAGTTCTATGAACTCATAGGAATTATAATAGTGGATGGTGGCAAAGACCATACTTATCAGCGGGGTTACGATCAGCACAATATTCAGCAGGCTGAGCATGGATTTGCCACTGTTCTCTTCCAGCTGGAAAAGACTGAGACTGGCAGCCAGCAGGAACAGCGTATAGCCGATCACCACTTTGCTGCGCAGGATATCATAAAGTATATGTCGGGCCAGGGTGAACATACCAATCTTTTAAACGGTTTGCGATAAGTCCCCCACCCAGGAGGACTGCTTGTTTTCCTGTTGCATGAGGCGGGCAATGGCCCGGCCCAGTTTCTCTTCACCGGTCTCGCGGCGCAGGACGGCTATCCCACCCCACCAGAGCAGCTTGCCTTCCTGCAAATACAGGACATGGGTGGTAAGGTCTTCCAGGTCGCTCAGAATATGCGAGGTGATGAGGATGGGCTTGTCTTTCCGGCTTTCTTTCCCGATCTTCTCTTTGAGGATCTCGGCCGACAGTGGATCCAGTCCCGCCGTTGGTTCGTCCAAAATCAGTATTTCGGGTCTGAAATAAAAAGCCAGGGCCGCACTTACTTTCTGGCGGGTGCCGCCACTGAGGGTGCGCATGGATTTCCCGAAAATAGCCGGCAGCCCAAACTGCTCCAGCAGCTCTGTGTCCAGGTCCTGCTCCGGCACTTTCCGGACAGCCCTCATCATACTGAAGAGCTGGCCTATTTTCATATTGTCGGGATAGCGACCTATCTGCGGCATATACCCTATCTTTTCCCGGTACGCGGGCAGCCCGTTGATCATTATGCCCTGCACTTCAATACTGCCGCTATCAGGTTTGACCATGCCCAGGATGGATTTGATAAGGGTTGTCTTTCCAGAACCGTTAGGGCCAATCAGTGATACCACCTGCCCGCGGTCAAACTGCGCGCTGATGGCATCCAGGGCCTGGAGGCGGCCAAATTTTTTCTGTAGCTGGTGGATCCTGATCATAATGCGATGGGCTTTATCAGCGGCTGGTTGTCTACCAGGTTGGCCGGTGTTATTACAGGGATCGCCTTTTCGGCTTTATCAAGCAGGGATACAATGAAACTACGCAGCAGGATCAGCGTAGTTGGGTTCTGTTCTACCACCATGGAATACACACTGACAGGGAAATAAGGGACGTCGCCAATGCCGTCCTTGTTCAGGTCATACCCTTCATATTTATCCCAGTAGTTCCCGCTGAAAGTATTCAGCATCATGGTGCCGTTGGTGGCTACATCAAAAGTGTTTCCTGTAAAATTGTTCTGCAGGAAATTATTATCGTCGCAGCTGGCCTGTACTTTGAGCGCCCAGCCATTATTCCTGAAACTATTCCGGCGGACCTCCATCCGGCTGCTGCCCTCCATATAGATACCTACAGTATTACGATGAAAGGTATTGTGCTCAATCCTGCCATCGGTCAGCTCTTTGAGCAGGATACCATAGGCGGAGGCGCCCCAGTTCTCTTCAAAATGGTTGCCTTCCATGGTCACTTTTTTGGAATACATCACGGCCACGCCGGCCCCGTTCTTCCGGAAGGTATTGTTGGTGTAATGATCATTATGGGAGAACATAAAATGAAGACCGTACCGAAGGTTGCGTTCGCTGGTATTATTGCGGATAGTGGATCCGGTAACAAATTCAAAGTAAATACCATCCCGGTGGCCGGTCACATAATTCTTTTCGATGACAGCGCCGGAACATTTCCAGAGATGGATGCCGTTGCCGGTCAACTGCTCGCTGGCAGGCGAACCAATGATCTTATTATTGCGGATAGTAGCCCGGGTGGTATTGGAGATATGCAGGGCGAAGTAGGCGTTCTCCACGGTGCATTGCTCAATGGTTACCTGGTGGGCGTCCACTACTTTGATGGCGGCATAATCATTCAGGGCAGAGTAACCTGCATTCCGCAGGACCAGTCCTTTAACTGTAATATGGCTGCCGCTGAGGGTCAGCAGCTCGGTTTTTTTCTGTCCGTCCAGGATGGCGCCGGGTTCACCCAGCAGGGTGATGGCTTTCCGGACCAGGATATTGCCTTCGGTGTAAAGGCCTTTTTTGAGGAGTATACTGTCACCGTCCTTAGCCAGCGCTACTGCCTGTTGCAGGGTTGACACCCGCTGGCCCTGCCCTGCCACAATGAGGGTGGCGGAACTTGAGTGGGCCAGGATCAATAACCATATGGTCAGCAGGGAACGCATCAGTTGGTGAGTGCTTCCCGCAAGGCGGTCCAGTTGCGCTGCCTGGCGGATGTATCTTTTAAAAATAGTGCGGCGGCTGTTGTATCAGTAAAAGCGGCTGTGGAGCTGCCCATAGGGCTTTTGAGGGCCGGGCTGGTGACCAGTACCGCTGTATTGAGTTCGAGGAAGGTATTGGGTGCGGAAAAATTGATGGTATATAATTGCTTTACGTCTTTCTCCGCTACGGTACCGGCTTTCTGGAAGGCGGCCAGGCAGTGCAGGTCGTCGAACTTGAAGACCTTGCCCTTACTGGTGATCAGTTCCGCGCCAAAGCGGGTATCGGTGAGGTTCATCTTACAAAAATGACAGGCGTCCTTACCGGCGTCAAAAGGTTGCGGGCCGGAAGTACAGGCCGCCAGGAACAGCAGGCCCAGGATGGCGGCGATGGCCGTCCTTTTAGCCAGGGGGCGACTTTTCCGCTTACGTGCCCTGAACCATTCGTAGCTCCAGGTACCGGCAATGAGTGCGCCGGCACAGATCACTACCCAACCGCCAATATGCGGAAAGGAGTAGGCGTCAAAGTTGAGCAGCCGCTTATGTCCCAGTACCGGCGGCTGGTAGGAAAGACCCGGTACGCGGATGGGCGCTTGCGGGTTTAGGTCGTGCCCATAATCATAGCCCCATTGGTAAAAATCGTACATGGCAAGCGCGCCGGCCGCAATAAGGATCAGGAGGAATACCAGCAGGAGACTCCTGCGGCCATAGACGGCCACAATGCCGCCAAAGAGTATAAAGAAAAGCACCACATAGCGGAGATAGGAGAATTCCGGGAACATGGCCGGCTCAATATTTTTCATCCCGATATAGTGGTTCAGGCCATTGATAATATCCACCTCACCCGTAAGGGTATGGATCCAGATATACATAGTGAGGCCTTCAGGGTATTGCGGTGCAAAGAGATCGATGCGCCAGAAGGGAAACCAGAACAGGAGGATAAAAGAAGCGGAAGCGAGGGTAACCAACACCCTGGACATATTACTCATTTGATGTTTCATGGCGGTCGGTTTAAAACTTCCGGGGCATGGGCCCCGGAAGTTGGATCAGTGGCCGGCTATTCCAGCCAGTTCATAGCTATTGTTTTTGTTCAGCAGGCGCTGGTTCCGTTTTACCGGTACTGAAGGTAATAGGAACATTGGAACCTGCAGGGCTTACCCGTATGTACCCTTGCATTTCCTGGTGAAGCGCTGAACAGAAATCCGTACAGTAGATGGGGAACACGCCGGGTTTTTCAGGCACCCATTTCAGGGTCTGTGTTTCGCCGGGCATGATGAGCAATTCTGCGTTGTTGGCGCCTTTGACGGCAAAGCCATGCGGTATATCCCAGTCCTGCTCCAGGTTGGTAACATGGAAGTAGACATTATCGCCCACCTGTGCGCCTTCAATATTATCCGGCGTGAAGTGCGAGCGGATGGAAGTCATGTACACATGAAGATCCTTACCCTTCCGTTCTACGCGGGCGAAGTTATCACCCTTGGCTGCGTAGGGGTTCTGGTTCTCTTCGATCTTATAGATCTTCTGGCTGTTCTTTACGATCATTTCGGCGGGGATCGCTTCTGCATAGTGCGGCTCGCCGATGGTGGGGAAATCCAGCAGCAGCTTGATCTTATCACCGCTGATATCATACAGCTGGGCGCTCTGCGCCAGCTCGGGGCCGGTGGGCAGGAAGCGGTCCTTGGTGATCTTGTTATAGGCGATCAGGTATTTGCCATGCGGTTTTTTGGTGGGACCGCCGGGGATGCTGAGGTGACCTACAGAATAATAAGTAGGCGCACGGTCCAGCACTTTCAGGTCTTTCAGGCTCCATTTCACCACTTCGCTGGATACGAAGAAGGAAGTGTAGGCATTACCCTTGCCGTCAAATTCAGTGTGGAGGGGGCCCAGGCCTGGTTTCTCTACTTCACCGTAGAGTACGGCATCATATTTCAGTACAGGGATGCCATCATATTCGCCATCGTAGTTTTTGGCGGCAATGGCGTCCTGGATCTTTTGGAAAGAGAATACAGGGATGGTGGCGGCCAGTTTACCGGAACCAACAATGTATTCACCGGTGGGATCAGTATCACAACCGTGGGGCGATTTGGGACAGGGCATAAAATACACCATATCCGGGCAATCAGCAGGGTCCAGCACAATGACTTCCTGTTCCATGGTGGAAGTCGCCATATGTGTTTTTTCGTCGTAGGTATTGTGTGCATACTTAACGGCTTTTTTCTGGCCTTTCCCTGCACGGGCATACTCTTCGGCTTTTTTCCAGTTTACGGCCATGATAAAGTCCTTGTCTTTCTGGGAAGCGTTCACTTCCAGGAGGGTATTGGCTTTCTCGGAATTATAGCAGCTGAAGAAGAACCAGCCGGCGGATCTTCCTTTGCCGGCGCGGGCCAGGTCGAAGTTGATCCCGGGCGTGAGGATCTGGAAGGACAGGTTCAGTTTACCGGTGGTCTTATCTACCCCGATAAAACTTACCGTGCCTTTGAAATTCTCTTTGTAGGTATTGATGGGTACATCCACCTTATCACCTATGGGCACGCTGAAGCGGGTGCCTGCTACTACATATTCGGTGTTTTCGGTAATAAAGGGCGAAGAGTGGTTACCCGCGCTGTTGGGGATCTCGATGATCTCGGCAGTGCGGAAGGTCTTCAGGTCTATCCGCGCAATGCGTGGGGTATTGTTGCCGTTGGCAAATACCCAGCGACCATCATGCTCACTGTTGGTGGTGGAGATGGCTACATGGTGAAGATCGTCCCAGGGAATAAATCCATTGGAAGTATTCAGCATGGGTTTGGATTCTTCGCTGTATCCGTAACCTTTTTCAGGGTCAACGGAGAAAACAGGGATCACGCGTAACAGGCGTCCGGAAGGGATACCGTACACGGATAGCTGTCCGCTGAAACCGCCGGACACAAAATTGTAGAATTCGTCATATTTACCGGGAGCCACATAGACCTTTTCGGCGGCATCGCCACCGGTAGCGGCCTGTGTCCCTTTGGGCTTACAGGAAGGCATCATCCAGCAACTGGCAAGCGTCAGGATGGCCAGGGAGATTGAACAGACTGAGCGGGATTTCATATTGTTTGTATTTGCAGTGAAACAATTATTCAGTTATTATTTTACACCATCGTTACTACGCATAAACTCCAGTACTTCCCTGCCCTGCTCTTTGGTGATATTCTGGTTGGGCATCCTTACCATACACTGTTCCAGCAAGGCCTGTGCAGCCGTGTCTTTTTCCAGCATGATGTCCACATTGAGGATCATGTTCATGATCCATACCGGTTTTCTGCGGGTAGTAATTTCTTTCCAGCCCGGCCCTACCAGTTTTTCTCCGGAGAGGCGGTGGCAGGACTGGCATTTGAGTTCGTAGGTGGCTTTGCCTGCTGTTACCATGGGGGCGTCCAGCGGCGTTTTGAGGATGATATCGGATTCTTTGACCAGGTCCCCATGCACTTCAGTCTGGTTGGCGGTGAGGTCTTTGAGATCCACGGGTTTCGGGTCTTTCTTCACCCCTTCCTGGCAGGCGAAGAGCAGGACCGATGCAGTACCCAAAACGGAGAGCGAGAACAGCAAGCGTTTCATGCAGGTATTTTTTAATTAGGAATCTGAAGGCGGAAAATTGTTATCTTCGGTCATCAAAAGACCTCAATGTCTTTTGACTTGACAAAAGTATCACCACCAGCCAGGGCGGGGCCTGA
Organism: Candidatus Pseudobacter hemicellulosilyticus; assembly: GCA_029202545.1. Taxonomy (GTDB): domain Bacteria; phylum Bacteroidota; class Bacteroidia; order Chitinophagales; family Chitinophagaceae; genus Pseudobacter; species Pseudobacter hemicellulosilyticus. Next base: position 4,082,948 of record CP119311.1, on the reverse strand, counting down.
CGGAGATCATCCCTGATCCTGACTATTATCAGTAGGTTTGCCCGGGTAAATCCAATAAATAGCTATGGTATTTTCGAAATCATTTGGTTACGCATTACGAAGCATCCTGTATGTGGGGATGGCCAACAAGCAGCAAGGCAGGATCCAGCTGGATGAAATTGCCGATGCCCTGGGCCTGCCCCGTTATTTCCTGGGTAAGATCATGCGGCGGCTGGCGCAGCAGGGTATCCTGGATTCCGACAAAGGACATAAGGGGGGCTTTTCTTTCAATAAGAATACATTGGGCACCACCCTGGCGGAACTGGTAGAGGCCACCGGTGAAACCGAAGACGCGGATACCTGCGCCCTTCGCCTGAAAAAATGCAACGCCTTGCATCCCTGCCCGCTGCACCATGATATACTGGTCATCCGCCAGCGCTGGAACGGGCTGCTGGAAGCCAAAACGATCGGGCACCTGCTGCAAAAAGAAGACCCGGATTTTTTAAGAAGTATTGCCCTGTAAATGGCTAACCAGGGGGACTGCCGGGCAGCCGGCCTGCCCGCCAATAAAATACCCGCCAGGGTTGCTTCTCTTACACTCTTTCCAAAATTGGTTACCCTATTTTACCCAAACTTTTGTATTATTACAGTCATAGATCAAAAAAATGACATTCGACATATTCCTGACCATTTTCCTGGTTTTATTGAATGGTTTTTTCGTGGCGGCAGAATTTGCGATCGTAAAGGTCCGGTCTACCCAGCTGAGCAGCATGAAGACGGTCTCGAAGAATGTAACGGGCGTAGCCCAGACCATCCTGCGTAACCTGGATGGTTACCTGGCCGCCACCCAGTTGGGTATTACCCTGGCCTCCCTGGGCCTGGGCTGGGTAGGTGAAGAGGTCACCACACGCGCTATCCTCAATATCTTTCATTCCCTGAATATCCAGATGGCTGAATCCACTGCGCACAAGGTGGCCATCCCCATCGCTTTTGCCGTGATCACCGTCCTGCATATTGTATTCGGTGAGCTGGCCCCCAAATCGCTGGCCATCCGCAAACCGGCCCCCACTACCCTTTTTGTGGCCATTCCCCTGCGGGCTTTCTATTTCGTCTTCAGGCCCTTTATCTGGCTGCTGAACGGTTTTGCCAATATCATCCTGCGCATACTGGGTATTCCGCCGCTCAAAGAAAATGATGTGCATTCGGAAGAAGAGCTGCGGCTCATCATCTCCGAAAGCCAGGAAGGCGGTGCCATTGAAGAAAGCGAAAGGGAACTGATCCAGAACGTATTTGATTTTGATAACCGGCGCGTGCGGGAGATCATGACCAACCGGAAGGATATTATCCTGCTCAATGCCGCCACACCGGTATCTGAACTGGTGGATATTACCATCCGCGAAGGGTATTCCCGTTACCCGGTATACCAGCATACCATTGATGAAGTGGTAGGTGTTATCAATACCAAGGACCTGTACACCAACTTCCACCAGCGAAAGATGGAGACGGTACAGCCCATCCTGCGCAAAGCCCTTTTTGTGCCGGAGAATATGAAGATCAAAGACCTGCTGCGCAATTTCCAGCAAACCAAACAGCAGCTGGCTGTTGTGACCAACGAGTTTGGTACTATGGCCGGCATTGTGACCATGGAAGATATCCTGGAAGAACTGGTGGGTGAGATCCAGGATGAGCACGACCAGGAGCAGCCCATTGTACAGCAGCTGGATGATACCAGCTTCCTGGTAGACGCCCATGAATATATCCAGGACATTAACAAATACCTACCCGCGCCTTTGCCGCTGGACGATAATTATGAAACCCTTTCCGGCCTGATCCTCGATAAGCTCAAAGGCATCCCTGATGAAGGCCGGGTCTTACAGACGGAAGACTACCAGATCCATATTGTAAAAGTACACCGGCATAGTATTGAGAAGGCCAGGCTGGTGCTGCGCAACTAAGCAGCCACCGGCGCCAGCATTTTTTCCCGATCCTTTAAAGCGTTTGGCATCCTGCGGACAGGCTCCGGAGGCCGTCGCAATTATCCCAGTATTGGTCGCAATCACACAGCGGCTGTTTTTCCGCCTGGCCGTATGTTTGCTGTGTCAATCAGCATTGCATTCAATCATAAAATAGTTATCATGGAAACAAAAGCCACCACCGTTATCACTGTAAAGACAACCCTCAACGCGCCTGTAGCTACAGCCTGGGAAAGTTGGAACGAACCAAAGCATATCACGCAATGGTGTGCAGCATCAGAAGACTGGCATGCCCCCAAAGCCGAAAACGACCTGCGCGAAGGCGGCCGCTTCACTACCCGCATGGAAGCCAAGGACGGTAGCTTTGGATTTGATTTTGGCGGTGTATACACCAAAGTGATCCCTCACCAGCTGATTGAATATACCATGGATGACAACCGTAAGGTCAGCATCGCCTTCAACCAGCAGGGCAATGCTACTGAGATAGTAGAATCCTTTGATGCAGAAAAAGAAAATCCGGAAGATATGCAGCAGGCGGGCTGGCAGGCCATCCTGGACAATTATAAGAACTATACGGAGCAGCTGTAAGGGCAGGTGCCCGCCTGCTGCGCTGACAAGGCCCAGACAAGCCCCTGAAACGCCCTGGCCACAGAAGCTGCCAGCTTATTTCCTGTAAAACTATACGTCCAAAACAGCAAAGCCTCCTGATGAGTAGTTCATCAGGAGGCTTTGCCTAACCGGATCGATCCGTTGTATATTGTAGACTGCGGTTGCAGCGCAGCTTAATGCTGCTGGTTGATCATCCAGTGAATACCATACTTGTCCTGGAAGCTGCCGAAATAGGCGCCCCAGAAAGTATCAGCCATCGCCATTTCTACATTCCCACCTTCAGACAGGCCATTGAACAGGCGATCTGCTTCTTCCTTGCTTTCCGGGTGCAGGGACAGATACACATTGTTGCCCTGTTTCAGCACATGGCCGGCGGAAGGCAGGATATCCGATCCCATCAGGATGGTATGCCCGTCAATGGGGAGGGACATATGCATGATGCGGTTTTTCTCGTTTTCCGCCAGCTCCATTCCTGGCGCTTCATTCATCCGGTTGATATCGGAAAATTCGCCGCCAAACACTGATTTATAAAAGTTGAAGGCTTCCTCACATTTGCCGTCAAAATTCAAGTAGGGATTCATTTTAGCCATGACATGAAAGATTTAAGTGGTGAATGATTGTGGCTATAAAATTAAGGGGAAAGATGCCGCCAGATCCACGCGTATGGCCGGCCCCGGCTATTTTACAGCCGACCGGGGAAAATGCAGGGACGAACCCGGAAAACCGGTCGATCAGGAATATTATCATATGATGAACCCGGACATTCAGGGCTCCAGGAACAGGCCGAGATCACTGAGGGCAATACTGGCGGCTGCATCCGTGATCCGCAGCCTGATCCGGTTGGTGCTGACCCGCCCTGGCAGCCGGATCAACCGGTTGGCGCCAATACTGCCGGCCCATGCAATGGTGCGCCAGGCGCCATTTTCCCAGCTGTCGATCTCCACCGCACGGATCCGCTGACCCAGTTTGATATTCTCCCGCAGTCGGATCACATTGAAGGTGGTTATGGAATCCATCTGTGCCTCCAACTCCGCCTGCAACACTTTATCATCTGTAGCCCAGTAACTGTACCGGTCGTTGTCGGTCAGCAAACCGGCGCCATATTTTTTATGGGACCGCCCCCGGATATTGCTGGCTGAAAACCAGGCACCGGCCAGGAGATTACGGGCAAAGGTCTGCTGCTGCCATTTGCCAAAAGCCGCCAGCACTGCCACATCATTGGCATGCAGCTGCCCGCGCCGGTCCGGGGCCAGCCCCAGGTCCAGGCAGGCGCCCCGGCCAACACTTTTGAAATACAGATCGATCAGCATCTCCCGCGATCTGACCTTATCATCCTCCGCTGAATGATAGAACCAGCCCGGTCGCAACGGCACATCACATTCCGCCGGCATCCAGTAGCGGCCATCCCTTGTACCGGTCACCGCTTCCGATTCAATGATAAATCCATTGGCCGGCAGCTTACCTTTTTCCGGCGCCAGTGGCGTATAGGTAGCCCAGCTGGTTTCGCCGGCAAAGCCTTTTTCATTGCCTACCCATCGTACATCCGGTCCCACATCCCCAAAGATCACAGCCCCAGGCTGCATCTTTCTCGTGAGCGCCCAGATACTGTCCCATCCGTAATAGGCAGACCGGTCAATGGTCCGCCGGGTCCTGGCTCCGCCATAATAGCCATCACCGCCATTGGCGCCATCATGCCAGGACATGAACAGCGGACCATACTGGCTATACAATTCTTTCAGCTGTGCCTTATACATATCCACATAGGCCGCACTGCCATAGCTGGCCGCATTCCTGTCCCAGGGCGAACAATAAAAACCCAGTTGCATCCCCAATGCATCACAGGCATTCCGGTATTCACGAAGTATATCACCCTGCCCGTTCTTCCAGGGGCTTTTGCGGATATTATGTGTTGTAGTCTGTGTAGGCCATAAACAAAAACCATCGTGGTGCTTGGCCACTACCACAAGTCCTTTCAGACCACCGGCTTTGGCAGCAGCCACTATCTGCCGGGCATCAAAAGCGGTAGGTTGCAATAGCGCAGGATCTTCATCGCCATAGCCCCATTCCTTGTCAGTATAGGTATTCAGTCCCCAATGCACCAGGCCATAGATCTCCAGCTCATGCCAGCGCAGCTGGGCAGAGGAAGGTAAAACACCGTAAGGGGCAGGAGGCCGTTGCGCAACAGTAAAAAGGCAGGACGTACTCAGCAGGAGCAGCAGGAGTTGTTTCATGTGACGATCATTTAGGATAATGCGTGCCTGCCTTTTGACCAGCAGCACGGTTTATTCAATCTGCACCATTCCGTTATACGGTAATTTACCGAATTACCGGGAGTATACCATTCCTCCCACTTTAACACCGGCCAACCAGTGCAGCCACATGCAAACAAAACCACATGTTTATGTATGATGTCCGGCTCTTCAAAAATCTTTCCGGCGATTACCTTTGTCCTACCCGAATCAACAGCCATGAAAGCAACGCTTTACCAACCCGGACCTGCCCTCAGCAGGTACGTGGACAATTACATGATCGTAGACATCGACTGGACCCGCGATCTCCAGGAGTATGCCGTCTGGCGGCTGATCCCTTTTGGACAGACCACCATGCTCTTTCTCTTCGGCGATCCGCACCAGTACAGTCTCCTGGGTCCACAGGAAGGCATGCAGGATACCGCCAGGGCCTTCCTGGTAGGACAACTCACCCGCCCTATCTGGCTCAAATTTTCCGGACATACCCGCCTGTTCAAGATCCAGTTTCGCTCCGCCGGTATCCGGCAGCTGCTGCCTTTTAATATGCAGGAACTGACCAACGTGGCCAGCCTGGAACTGGATAGCATCTGGGGAAACCCGGTACAGCAGCTGCTGGAAAAACTATATGAAGCTCCCACCGATCCCGCAAGAGTAAACGAAGTGGACCAGTTCCTGCTGCAACGCCTCTCCCCTGCATCCAACCTGGTGGACTATGTAGACTATACCATCCATCAGCTGATAAACAATGGCGGCAATCTTTCTATTCAATCCCTGGAAAAACAGCTGGGCATCAGCAGCAGGCAGCTGGAAAGATTGTTCCGCGCCAAAGTAGGGCTGCCACCCAAAGAACTGGGCAGGATCATCCGGCTGAACCAGGCCATCAGCAGGCTCAGGCAGGACAGCAGTATTTCCCTTTTCCAGCTATCGCATGCAGCCGGCTATTTTGACCAGGCGCATTTCAGCCGCGACTTCAAGAACATCGCCGGCGTAGCACCTTCCAAACTATTTTCCGCCAGCGCTTCAGAATTATTTGTCACCAACGGCAAATGTTTTGTTGCGTAAGTCGTCTGCCGTCATTTGCATCGGTTTTATAGTAATCGTCTCCGGCAGGAACAGCACAAACAAAATAGCCTGTATCAGATCCGATACAGGCTATTTTGACAATCAGTTTCTTCCCTTATCAGAACTTGATATCCAGTTTCTGGGATACCAGTTTGTTGTCCTTATAATATTCAAAGATCCATTCACTGTTCTTCTTGAAGACAAGACCTCCGGCACGACCGGCAGCTTCTGCAATAAAATGATCAGGAACAGAGGTCTTCAGCAGTGTCAGCACTTTTTTGGGAGAAGTATCCACCAGCTGAAAGCCGTTCTCAGTGGCCTGTGCATACAGGACCCCCGATATCTCCGAAGGTTTCACCCCGGCAGGAGCAGGAGCAGGCGTACCTGTGGAAGCAGGTGTGGCAGCAGGCGCTGGCGTAGTAGCCGGGACCGGTGTATTGTCAGTGGCCGGTGCAGCAGGCGCAGTCCTTACCGGTTGCGCTGTGGCGAATACCGTTCCGTCATATTGATAAGGCACATCTTTCAGGGAAGTAAAAGCATCTCTCAATGCAAGCGTGAAGGCGGGGAAATATTCTTTCTCCCGGCTTTTTCCTTCTTTGCTTTTAAACAGGATATTACCCTGGCAGTCCTTTAACTGCAGGGTCAGGTTGGTCACCATCAGGCTCTTCTTCTGTACTACTTCCGCCAGCAGCGCATTACACTTGTTGCCGGCCAGCTCAACAGGCAGCTGCCCATTGTCCAGGTAAGCCACAAATCCTTTTTCTTCCAGCAATTGCCGGGTGAGGGTATTCAAACCATACTGGTCCTCTTCCCGCGCAAAACTGAATTTTTCAGGAACAATCACATACTTATAATTATTGAGGCTGGTTTGCGCATGAGCAGCGGCAGTGGACAATAACAGTATTGCTAATAAATAGGCTTTCATGCCAATAAAGTTATGGAAATTGGCCCAAACAAATCCAGGTAACAGCAACAGCCTTTTTACTCCGCACTTAACTCCACCAGCCGCCCCTGCACCACATAATGCAGCAGCAGGGCCCGTACCCTTTGACCGGTAGCCTGTTCCAGCATTGCCTTGTAATGGTTCAGCTGGCCTGCATACCGACCGGCATAATGTTCATGGGTAAGCTCCAGGGCCATGCTATCAAAATGTCCCGGAAAGGTTTTATGGTCCACCAGCACCAGGCCGTCCGCAGTTTGCAGTACCAGGTCGGCCACGCCAACAGTCACCTGCCCGTTATCAGGCGTTACTGCCGACAGGGGCAGTTCCCTGGCCCATAGAACGGGCGAGTAGGTTTCAGTAATGAACTGGCTGAACAGGCCAAACCTGGTCTCCAGCTCAATGGCATCTATATGCCGTTGTAAGCCGGACCTGCTCAGGATACCGGCCACCCTGTCCCTGCGCTCCTGTTCTTCCAGTGCCGGGTTCCAGGAAGCAAAAGCCTGGTGAACGGCATTGCCCATAAGGGCGTAATCCGTATCAGGGAGATTGGTAAGCGTCAGCAGCGGTTGCCGGAAAGACAATAAACGGACTGCCACTGTTTCCGGAGTTTCCGAATGAGAAGGGGTCATATATCGGCGGCCATAGGTCGCATCGCCCGGACGACTGTACGCAGTATAATACCGGATGTCCTGTTGGGAAGCCTTTTGGTTCGTCCCCAATTCTTCAATAAAAGCCGGCACAGAAAGCACCTGGATCTTATGGCCGCCCATGGTCATTACAGCAGGCTTTTCGGTGGCTTTTCCTTTTACCTGTTCCCAATGTTCTTCTGTAAACAAGGGAGAAGCCTGGAACCGGTCCGCACTCTCAATACAGCAGCCGGATGATTTTTTATAATAAGGCAATACCAGGTAATCCCTGGCCCGGGTCATAGCTACATACAACAGGCGGTCTTCTTCCTGCCGGTATTTGTTGAACGCCTGCAGGCTGGCATCCAGCGGGGCACAGTTCTCCGCCAGGTCCGCAGATACCCGCTCTATTTTTTGGGTGGCGGCAAAAGGCCAGGGCAGGAAAACGATGGTCTGTCCTTTGAGCAAGGGACCGGCCTTGCTTTTTTTAGCCGGCACTACATGGATGGTATTGAACAGCACCCGGCTGTCGTCAATAGGCGTGTCCAGTTTCACCAGCACTACCATGGGCCATTCCAGCCCTTTGGACTTGTGTACGGTCATGGCAGTTACCGCATCGGCGCTATCTACCGGCGGCAGCTGGATATCATTACAGAGATGCTCCAGGAAACCGGAGAAGCTGGCCGCATGTCCGGCCACATAACATTGTTCCTGGTAGGTCACTGCCAGCTCAATCACTTTATTGACATTGGAGATCCTTTGTGCTGCATCACCCCAGCGATGACAATAACGGGGCAGATCAGAGGCCGTGACCAGGTGGCTCACGGCCTGTACCAATGGCATCTGGGCAAACAACCCATATTGCCCTTCAATGGTTTTGGCCACTGCTGAAAACGCGGACCATTTCTTCACCGGTTCCTTTTCCTGCAAGTATTGCAAGCGGGCGGCCAGCATGGATCCCACATCGGTAAAAGCATTTTCGAGAATGCTCAGCTGGGCAATGGCCAGGGAATCACCGGGATTGATCAGCAGGCGCAGCAGGCAACGCACCCAGAGGATCTCCGCCTGCTCCTGCAACCCTTCCGAAGCGCAGGAAACCGGAATGCCCTGGGCCCGCAGCTGCTCCGCCATTTCCATAACCAGTCCATTAGAACGGAACAGCAGGGCAATGTCCCCGCCACGGATGGCCCGGAAGCCACCCTCTTTTTTATCATAGACCCGCCTGCCGGACTGCAATACATTTCTGATGTAAAGCGCCAGGGAGGCAAAATAGTTTTCCTGTCTGGTATCGTTATGGATATTGAGCTGGATGGCAGGCTGATCAAACCCATTGGCCTGCTTTTCCAGCTTTTTTCTTTCCGCGGAGGCGGTCAGCTCAATATGCTCTTTCTTCAGTATGCCTTTGAACATACCGGTGAAGACAGTATTAACGGCGTCCACAATAGCTGGCCGGGAGCGGTAGCTATTGGGCAATGGAATAATATTTTTGGGAGATGCTTTTGCTACGCCTTCCAGGGCGCTGTTGAAAAGGGCTGCATCGGAATCCCGGAAACCATAGATGGCCTGTTTGGGATCGCCTACCCAAACGGAGTTCTCCACCAGTTCTTTCAGCTTATTGAAAATAGCCAGCTGCACGGGGCTGCTGTCCTGGAACTCATCCACCATCACCAGTCTGAAACTGGCCGCTATTTCCCGCTGCACCACTTTGTTGGTCTCCAGCATCTGGAGGAACAGCAGCTCCTGGTCGGCAAAGTCTATCAGACCACGCTCCTGCTTGTATTCCTGGTAACCTTTGATCAGCGAGTAAGCCGTGTCATAGAGCTGTTCAATGAACTCAATATAGTCCGCTGCAAATTCAGTGGTCTGGTGATACGTGGCGCAAAGGGTCACCAGGTCGTTCAGTTTGGGAGCTGCTTTCCGGAGGGAAACCGACAGCTCTGTACCGGCGGCGGCAAACTGCGACCAGCTGGCCTGCTCTTTGTTGCCCGCCTTTCTTCTCAGTTCTTCAATGCCGGGAAGCGTTTTTTTAGTATCCTGTTGTTTGATGGCTTTTGGATCTGGCGGCTCCATAGGCGCTTCCAGTGCCTTCCATAATTGTTTAACGGAATACTTGGACCTGGTGAGCAGGAATTTCCGGGCCGCCTCCACAGCAGCTTCTTTAGATCTTTCCGCATCGGCCTGCTCAAAGGCATAGGCGCGGAAGCGACTGGCCAATCGCTTCACCATACCGGGCCAGGAAGGTTTCAGGGTATCGCGGGAATTGGGCCGGCCCTCATCCCGGCTGTCATAGGCGGAGAACAGTTGACAGGAACGGTTCAGCTTTTCAAACATATCATGGTCTACCGCATAGTTAAGGAACTCATCAAAGAACACGGTGGTAGACAGGTCATCCATCACTTTCAGCTCGGTGGGAAAGCCGATCTCAAAAGCATACCTGGATACCAGCTGGCTGCAAACAGCATTGACCGTACCGATCAGTGCATTGGACATCTCCGCAGCCTTGGCAGGAGCGCCTTTTTCCAGCAGCGTCTTGCGTACCCGCTCCTTCAGTTCTTCGGCCGATTTACGGGAGAAAGTGGTCAGGATCACTTCAGCGGGACGACCTTCCTGCTCCAATAGGAATTTTGCGAGATCGTTGCTGAGGGTATATGTTTTACCGGAACCGGCGCCGGCATTGTAAAATCTGATCATAGTGGTTTACTTGATTTTTCCGTAGAACAGGAAATAGTCGTCATTGTAAGGCACCTGTTTACGTTTGAAGGATTGGGTGAGCGGATACAGATCCTGTGCTTCCAGTACTTTGGCATAGGGCAGTTCTTCCATCAGTTCCTCATAGCCTACTTCTGCATTCCCAGCAGCCAGTTCCTGCCGCCGGTACTGGAGACTGTTCAGGGCTTTGCGGAATACAGTTTCCGTACTGATCCCTTCTTCCGGGTCCACATAGGTTACCTGTTGCAGGTCCTGGTTGGCTTTTTCCTGGCGCATAATAGTCTGCCCGTCGTTCAGCATAAAATAACCCGTAGCACCTTTGGCGCCCAGGATGGTTTTATATAGTACCAGCTGCAGATCGGTCCCCATGCGAAGCTTGTATCTATAGGTATTACTGTTATTGGCCCATTTGAGGTCTATCACCAGGTCCTTCTTCCCATCGGTCAGCAGCAGATCAATGAATCCTTCAAAAGGGGTGTTGTCAAAACTACCGGATACGGTACACTGCGTGGATTTGATGACCAGCTTGTTAGCCTCAATAAAACTTCTGAGGCTCCAGAACGAATTGGCCAGGGTACGCTGGTATTCCATCAGCAGTCTTTTGGTTTTCTTTTCCAGGAAGGGCAGCCCTTCCTGGAGCAGCAGCAGCTGGCAGGTGTCCGTTACTTTTTCCCGGAACAGCTTTTCTTTCTTCCACCAGCTTTCCCTGCGGTTGTCTTCGGTGAGCAGCAGCTGGATCACCCGGTCGGCAATAACCCCTTTGATCAGGTTGGTATCGGGCACCTTGATGCCGGAGCTGTGGCGCAGCCGGAGGCGGTAATCCATATACCATTCGGCCGGGTGCTGGATGAATTTATCAATGGAGGAAAAAGATTCTTTATCGCGCGTGAAATTTTCGGGCGCTACCCGGAGGAAAGTTACCGGCGCTGGCAGGGCGATAGGCGTTTGCGGCTGAAGCAGCAACTGACCGCTGTTCCAGGGTACCTGTTGCAGCAACTGACCGGCCTGTATGGTAACGGGCTGGAGGCTGATAAGCTGGTCCCATTCGTCCAGGCAGAAAGGCCGGGCTACGGGAGCGCCATGGATGGCCGCGGGCAATACCAGCACCAGCCGGTGTTCCGCTGCCAGCACCATTCTTTTCAGGCCATAATTATAGGCTGCCGTGGCCAGGCTTTCATCCGGTACCGGCAGCCCTTTCTGCCCGAAGAAGGCTATCTCTTCCTGGTACCAGTATTTACTGCCATAGCTGCTGGTCTCAAACCGGGCTGCATTCATCCAGAGCAGTTCTTTTACCGGCGACCATACCGCAGCAGGCTCGGGCACGGCATCCAGGCTACCTTCCTGCGCTTCTGCTATCAGGGAAGGCGTATCGGCAAAGAGTTCGGCCTGGAGCCTGTCGAACCGGGCTGAAGAGATGGTATCCCCCTCTCCTTCCAGCGCACGTTTCAACTGCCGGCAGAGACCGGCAAGGTTCAGCAGCTGTTCTGTCTGCACACCATAAGCGGCATGGTGAACAGCCTGTGCCGCCCATTGCTCCAGCATGGTATAGATCTCCGTCAGCAGGGCGATAGCAAATACCGGCTCTTCCAGGAATTGCTGCTGCTCTAACCAGCCAGCCACCTGCTTGCGGTAGATGGCCTCGCGTGCATGGCCTTTAATACTATCCAGGTAGTCCTGGATGGCCTGGTTCCATTCCTCGTTGCCGAAGCCTGGTTTTTCCGAAAAGATCCGGACCAGTTTGCGGGCCAGCTCTTTGGCAAAAGGTGTGAGCGGGGCCGATAAAAAAGAAATGACCTGGCCGGTGTTGACAGGTCTTTTGAAAAGCGCCGTAGCCAGGAAGAACAACTGCGATACCTGTCCATTACCGGAGATGGTCTGCCAGTGACCAACAGGCAGGTTACGGGAAATATTCAGGCCATTCAGCAGGCTGTTGTCCTTGCTGACCAGCACGGGTTTCCAGTGGCTGGTCTGCTGCACGCTGTGCATGGCATTGGCAGCCAGGATATCATTATCGAAATAGATACAATGAAGACTGTGGTCATTGGTAAACCCGGCTTTCACAGGAAGGCCCAGCAGGGCGTCCTGCAATTTGCGCAGGTCCGTACCGGGTTTTGCCTGCGGCGATATTTCTTCAGCCTGCAGCTGTGTCCTGTCGGATAATAATTGCAGCAGGTCCCGGAACAGTTTGGGGAAATAGTGGATGGGATCCAGCAGGTGTACTGACAGGAAGGGCAGGCTGGCCTGCTGTAATTCCTGCTGGATAGCCAGTATCCTTTCCACCATACCCGGACCGCATGGCTGCAGCAGGCCGGCCATAGCGGCCAGCTCCTTCATGCGGGCAGGTGCTTTTTTAGGATCGGCCGGGTCCCAGCCTGCCATTCTCCAGCTATCCCAGAGCGTTAGCAATCGGCGGGCAACGCCCAGCGGATCGGCTTTAAAAGAGGCGGAAAAGAAATGATCCTTCTTTTTAATGGCGGTGAGCTGTGTTTTGAGGGCCAGCACCCGATCAGTAAAATTAGGATAGACGCCAGTCAGGCCCAGGTGCAGTTCCAGCAGGCTGACCATTTTTTCCGGACCGGCCAGCAGCTGGCCGGCATAATGACCGGGCACTGCATTGGTAGTATGAAATACCGGCGCATCGCCGGAAAGGCCGAGGTAGATATGCAATTTTTCCATAGCAGGCATCAGGTATATTGGGTCATTTTCAAGGATAAACTGTTTATTGGCAGGCTATTGCCTATTCCACAAAATAAGCATTTGCCGGGAGGAAAGCAGGCTTTGCCTCCCTTTTTGATCTTTGACAGGTTGCCTATTCCGCAGTGTCCCCAAAACACGAAACCCTTGCCAGTCAGGACCAGCAAGGGTTTCAATACTATTCTGCGGGTGCCTATTGCGGTACCAGGCGAACGCCGATCATTCTATAATATAAAGTGGTGGCACCTTCAAATCCGGAATCAGTGCCTACTGTTACCCAAACCTCTCCAGCTTCATTGGATTGAACAGTGAATACATTGCTTTCACCGCCGAGTTCCAGCAGGGTGTATTCCGCCGCTGTTTTGCCATTGGCAATATTGCCGATCACTTTCAAATCGGCGCCGCTATTACCCTGGTTGGATTTATCAATATTCATGCGATAATAACCCGTTGCTTCCTCCAGCTCTTTTACAGGTTCTATTGTAGTGAAGCCAGCCTTGAGGAATACAGATTCTCCCGGGGCGCCGCCAGCAGTACCGGAGGGGGCATTGGAAGCAAACTGCACTTCAATGAAAGCTTTGTAGGTCTTATTGGCTTCCAGCCCGCTGATCTTTGATTTGATGAACATAAAGAGATCATCGCTATGGTTGTTACCGGAGAGCCGGAAACCACGCTGGGACTGGTTCAATGGAGCGGGCAGCTGTTCATGGCCTGATTGCAGCTCATAGGTGGCTTCGTTGGCTGCAGGATAATCGGCGAAGTCTGCAGTCCATCCGCCCAGGGAATCATTAAAGTCGGTAGTAATGATGGTGCCGGCATCTTCCCCATCCTTGCTGCAGGAAAAAAAGAACGGGAAGGCCAGGAGCACGGTAAGCCGGGTAATTGTTCTCATAGCATGCAATTTAGCATAGCTGCCGCAATAAAAAAACAAGAGAAGGCCATTACAGCCTTCCCTTGCATATACCCTACTATGAGTCCTTTAAACGAATCCTTTCTTATTATAGTATTCCTGTCTTCAGGGTTATTTAATTACTTGCCCCAGGTCTACCAGGAGACTGAACCGCAGGGTATTGGACAACGGGTTTACGTTGGCGCCATTACCCGAGGGGATCAGGTAGGAGAAGTTAATCCCCAGCATATTGTAGTTCACACCGAGACCGGTAGTGAAATAGTTCCTTTTACCTATAGACCTTGAATCGGTGTAGTAACCGGCACGGATGGCGAACTGTCCATCGTAGACATATTCGGCGCCCAGTGAATAGGCCATGGCTTTGTTATCAAAGGAATTGGTGATGCTGGAGATCAGGCCACGCTCATTGTATTTGCGATAGTCCTCTTCTGTTCCATCAATGGGCGCCACCGGCACCAGCAGCTTGTTGATCTCACCAGTCACCGAGATCTTGTTCACCTCATCCGTGATCCAGGTATAACCCGCTCCCAGCCCGATATTGGCGGGCAGGAAGGATTTCTGGCTGGCATCAGACGTGTAGCCGATCTTGGAGCCGATATTGCTCAGGGCCAGGCCAGCCGACCAGCCCCCTGCTTTATCATTCACCGTAGTATAGTACAGTCCCAGGTCTGCTGCTACAGCATTCCCGGATTTGTAAGCCGTACCGTTGGCGGCAGATCTGGCCAGGGTGGAACGGATATAGCGGACGGACAGGCCCAGCGCCAGGTGATCCGACAGCTTGCGGGAATAGCCCAGGTCCAGGCACATTTCCCGGGGACTTTCTGCGTTCAGGTCGTTCCCGTTATAATCCGTGATCTGGATATTGCCCAGGTTGAAATAACGGAGTGACCCGGAGAAAGCCTGCTCATCATCCAGCTTGTAATAACCGGCCAGGGAAGCCAGGTACACATCATTCAGTCCCAGCTTGCGCAGCCAGGGCGTGTACGTGGCGCTGATGCCACTCTTGCTTTCCATGAAGGGATACTTGGCCACATTATAGAACTGGCTGCTGGCATCCGGGGATGCGGCAATGGCCGCCTCTCCCATACCCCCGGCGCGTGCGTCGGGAGTAATGCGTAAAAAGGGAACAGCAGTAGTGACAATATTGACTCTTTCAGTCTGAGCCTGCCCTGCCGCGGCAAAGCCGAGCAGGACAGGGGTCATAGTAATAGCTTTTTTGATGATCGATCTCATACGATGGGGATAGAGGGGTTATTTGATCTTGATACGCTGAGTTTCTTTGAACTTATCGCCCTTTACATGCAGGATGTATACACCAGGCGCTACATGACCAATGTTCATAGTAGCACTGTTGATGCCAGGCGCCAGTTGTTTGTTGATGGACCGGATAGGCTGTCCCTGATCTGTGAACAGGGTGATCACGGAGTTCTGCGCTACCTCGGTATTGATCCGGATCTGGATAGTGGTAGGACTGCTGGCCCATCCTTTGATCTGTGTATTACCACCGGGCTGTACGGTCAGCTGACCATTTTCATAAGTGATGGTATAGTTACCAGAAGCCGCTCCGGCGGGAACAATAGAATAGTAACCGATGGGAGAAGCGTTGATAGCTGTAGTGGTAGCCTGCGGCTGAACGGTCAGGTCGGAGCCTGCATCACCGGCCACCAGTCCTTCGTAACGGAAGGTAAAGGCGGGGTTGGCAGTACCTTGCGGCCTGGTTTTGTCTTCTGCAATGATCAGCAGCGGAGCCGGGGTGATGGTCAGTTTCGCCGGTTCAAAGGCAGCCACTGTATAGTTATTACCTGCAGTCAGGGTACCAATATTGATAGTGTATTCTCCAACATTTTTACCGTTCTCACGGCCCAGGGCGCCGGTGAAACTATCGCCACTGACCAGCTCAGTATTTACCGTAAAGGTAAATGTGGGATCAGCAGCTCCATACACTTTGCTATAGGCCTTGGCAGTGATACTGATCGGCTTTTTAGTGATCTCAAAGTCGGCAGGCACATAGGTCAGCGCATAGTTGTCGCCCCCTGTAAGCGTACCTTGGTTGATGCTGTAAACACCGGCATTCTCCCCGGTGATACGGGCTATTTTACCGGTCAGGACGTCATCACCCACCAGGTTACCGGCAGTGATGCTGTAGGTCAGCGCAGGATCCTGTTCTCCATATACCTTGGTCTTACCGCTTGCTGCTGTAACGGTGATATCACGGGCAGTGATGGCAAAATCAGCAGGTACAAAGGTCAGGGTGTAGTTGGCGCCGGCAGACAGGTTGCTCTGCGCCATGGCGTAGCTGCCTAAGGTTTCGCCGGGTGCTCTTTTCAGCTGGCCGGTGAAATGATCATTGCCTACCAGGGAACCACCGCTGGTGATGCTGTAGGTGAGTACAGGTTCTTCTTCCCCATATACTTTTTTCTGGTCAGCATCAGCTGTTACCGTGATGGCTTTGGGAACAATGCTGAAGTTGGCAGGTACATAATAAATATGATAGTTCTTGCCGGCAGACAGGTCATTGATGCCGATCTCATAATTATCACCAACACTTTCACCGCCAACCCTTGCCAGTTCACCGGTAAAGCCGTCGCCGGCAGCCAGTGTACCTTCAGTCACTGTATAGGTGAACACAGGATTTTCGTCACCATAGGTTTTCTGCTGGTGCG
Organism: Candidatus Pseudobacter hemicellulosilyticus; assembly: GCA_029202545.1. Taxonomy (GTDB): domain Bacteria; phylum Bacteroidota; class Bacteroidia; order Chitinophagales; family Chitinophagaceae; genus Pseudobacter; species Pseudobacter hemicellulosilyticus. Next base: position 4,066,531 of record CP119311.1, on the reverse strand, counting down.
CATCTGCCTGAACTGTGATATCACGCTGGGTGATCTTACCGGAAACAGCAAGGCCGCTGAATTGGTAATTGTCTTTCGACAGACCAGCAGTTTGCAGGCCATCCACAGTTACCGGGATGCTGACGCCAACATTCTTTGTTTCGTAGCTGGCGCTGCTGTATTGTACTTCCACGGCATCACCGCTCAGTATACCATGGGTGGAGCTCAGCGCATCAAATACCACAGTGGCAGCAATACCGCCATCGTAGGTTTTGCTGACAATACCATAGGTGGGGGTAATTGCCTTTGGCTTGATAGTACCAGTGGTAGTAGTGGTGGTAGCAGCAAGCGTGTAGTTGTCTTTACTGGCGCCGCTCAGTACCAGGTGCTGGATATTGATGGTCTTACCGGTACCTGCATCCTTATTATCAAAGGTGGCAGTACCGCTTGCATTGACAGCGTCATTGCCTACAACACCGTTGAGGCTGTAATTGGCCGCCCCCAGGGTAACGGCTTTGCTGCCGTCATAGGTCTTGGTATTGGCAGGGGTCTGCTGCATAATGACGGTAACAGTTTTGGGCGATACGGTCAGCGTGCTGCTGGTAGTAGCGCCTGCATAACTGCCCGCAGTGGCCTGTTGGGCCGTGATTGTAGTAGTACCGGCTTGCAGGATAGTAACAGTAGAACCGGAAATGCTGGCTACTGCTGTATTGCTGCTGGTATAGGTGAATGTACCGCTGCTGTTGCTGGTAGGCGCAGTCAGGGTGAACGCAGCATCGCCATAATTTTTGGCAGCTACGGAGAAATTGCCCAGCGTTGCCGGCAGCAGCAGGTTAAAGGTTTTGGTAGTTGAGCACAGGTTGGCATCCGTAATGGTAACGGTGTAAATGCCTGCAGCCAGGCCGGTAGCTGTGGCAGCAGTGCCACCACTGGGGCTCCAGCTATAGGTGTAGGAACCAGTTCCTCCAGTTACAGTAACGGTAGCAGAACCATTACTCATGCCTGTAGCAGTCACCTCAGTCTGGGAACCAGTCACGGACATAGGAGGCGGCTGGGTGATACTGAAGTTGCGGGTCATCTGGCAATTGTTGGCATCCGTAACGGTCACTGTATACGGTCCGGCAGCCAGACCGGTTGCCGTAGCAGCAGTGCCGCCGGAAGGAGACCAGCTATAGGTGTATGAACCAGCGCCGCCGGTTACATGAACAGAAGCCATACCAGTGCTGGCGCCGTTACAGGCAATATTTACCTGGCTCATGGAAGCCGACATGGCAGTGGGCTGTGTGATAGTGAAATTCCGTGTAATATAGCAGGCATTGGCATCCGTAATGGTGCAGGTATAGCTGCCAACAGCCAGGCCGGATGCAGTAGCAGCAGTGCCGCCGGAAGGCGCCCAGCTATAGGTATAGGAACCAGCGCCGCCGGATGCAGTTACGGTAGCAGAACCCGTACTGGCACCATTGCAGGATACATTCTGCTGTGAAGTAACAGCACTCATAGCAGGGGGCTGCGAAATAGTAAAGTTCTGGGTAGTCGAGCACAGGTTGGCATCGGTAATGGTGACTGTATAGGAACCAACAGCCAGTCCTGTAGCAGTAGCTGCAGTGCCGCCGGTAGGCGACCAGCTGTAGGTATAAGGACCGGATCCACCGGATACAGTCACTGAAGCCGTACCATTGGTGCCGCCATTGCAGGACACATTGGTCTGCGAAGGGGTAACCTTCATGGCTGTCGGCTGCGTAAGATCAAAGCTCCTGGTGATGGAGCACAGGTTGGCGTCCGTAATAGTGACGGTATAATGACCGGCAGCCAGACCGGTAGCAGTAGCTGCTGTACCACCGCTGGGGCTCCAGCTATAGGTATAGGGACCAGAGCCCCCAGACACTGTTACAGAAGCAGAGCCATTGCTGCCACCATTACAGTACACATTGACCTGTGATGTGGTAGCGGTCATGGCCGGAGGCTGTGTAACAGTGAATTTACGCGTAGCAAAACAACCATTGGCATCGGTCACGGTAACCGTGTACTCACCGGCTGCAAGACCAGTAGCTGAATTGGATTTGCTGGAAGATTTATCCCAGCTGTACGTATAAGGAGTAGTGCCGCCGGAAGCCGTTACAGTGGCAATACCCGTGCTGGCGCCGTTACAGACAATATTGGTCTGCGTACCGGTAGTGCTGATAGCAGGAGGCTGTGTAATGGTGAACGGACGCATAGCGGTACAACTATTGGCATCCGTTACGGTCACCGTATAGACGCCTACAGGCAGGCCGGATGCAGTAGCTGCATTTCCACCTGAGGGCGACCAGCTATACGTGTAAGGAGCACTGCCACCGGAGGGGGTCACTGTTGCCAGGCCATTGCTGCCGCTATTGCAGGTAACATTCGTCTGCGTACCGGTAGTTTTGAGGACAGCAGGTTCTGTAATAATGAATTTCTCGGTTTTTTGGCAGTAATTGGCATCCGTAATAGTACAGAAATAGGTGCCGGCAGGAAGGCCGGTGGCGGTTGGAGAAATTCCTCCGAAAGGCGACCAGGAATAAGTCAATGTACCGGTTCCACCGCTGGCTGTTACGGTAGCAGTAGCATTGCTGCCACCACCACAGGAAACGTTTGTCTGGGATGGCGTGACATTAATTGGCGGAGGCTGCTGCACAGTAACAGTAGCTGTTTTCTCTTCTGAATTGGCATCTTTAACGGTAACAGTGTAAGTACCCGCAACCAGGCCGGTAGCCTGGTAACCGATGCCGCCGGAGGGCGACCAGCTGTAGGTGTACGGAGCAACGCCGCCTGTCACCTGTACACTGGCAGCACCATTACTGCCGCCGTTACAGTAAATGTCTGTCTTGGATGTTGTCAGCGTTAAAGTTGGAGGGGGCGCCAAAGGCGTAACCTTGGTAGGGCTGGGTAAGTTTTGCGCCTGGCTATTGAGCAATAGGCAGCACAGGGCCATTACCAGCGTAAAGGCCAGTTTAAGTTTTTTCATACTAAAGTTTGGGGAAAGCAGTGTCAGGTATCCTTTCAGATACTAACAGCAAATAGGGTTTTACATCAATTGGAAAATGATTTTACTAAACAAGTATCACCTTCCGGTGAATAAGAAATTTGGGGAAGACTGAAAAGTGCAGAAGGGTTTTCATCATGGCATTAGGGTTTTGATAATTCATAGCAGGGATATTATTGTGCGAAAACGCAAATATTTAATAAAAATTTGACAGGAAATAATTTATTGATAAATGTCAATATACATCCTGTTAATAGTCAGTGATTTGAATAAGCTAAAGTTGGGCCTTTAAATACCCATTTTGAGGAATCCGCATACGTAAATAGGCATTTTTACCTACCAGCAGCACTGAAAAATGCTTAAAATGCCTGATAAAAAAAAATTATACAAACGAAAATGATGGGAAGAACCAGTACCGGAAAGCAGGCAACTGTGAATGTATTTATTCGCGAAAGCAGGTGATCCTTACTGATAGCACGCTTCCCGCATATGCAGCAATAACCGTTCAGCCAGCAGGAGATCAGGCTGTTCCGGCAATGAGGATTTTGCATAATACTGCGCCAGGTCGTTTTTCAACGTAGTGGCCTGGGCTACCAGGTCTTCGTACTCAAACTTACCCTCCCTGATATCCAGTAAAAAATCCCTGTCGTAACGCCGGACATTGATCCGGCCTTCGGTGGCAATTTCCTTTGCCATCAGCAGCAACCGGAACACATGCATCATATTCTTGGCATCGTATTTCTTGCCATGATGCATGGTAGACTGATAGCGTACTTCATTTCTGCTGGCCACCCAATCCCAGTACTCCTTATATTTTTTGCAGTACACAGAATATCCATCCTTGTTGAAATATAACAATCCCACCGGTATTTCGCCCGGCGGTATGCTGCTCAGGCATACCTCATTGGCCGCATCCTTTCTGACAACACCCGAACAAGGATGCACGGTAGAATGGAACAGGTTATAGCAATCCCGTAAATGAGCTACAGCCGCCAGTCCCATCTCCTCCTGGCGGTAACCCTGCATCTGCAGGAAGGCTGCCAAAGGGATCGTAGACTTACCCAGGTACACATAACAGAAATCCAGAACAGACTTTCTTTCGGCCTCCATGGGCTGCATGATCTTCTTCTCCAGCCCATAGGCTTTTTTGATCTGTGTATACGCATAGTTGGCAAAGGACTGCTCACAAAGCTTTGACAGGAACAAGGCTGGATCCACCAGGTCCATCACCGGGTGCTTGTACAGGATGCAATCTTCCGGTGTGGCCAGCAGCTCCATGATATTGGGGTTGTTGCGCACCAGCAGCTCAATGAACCGCTTCAGCTCATAGTACACAATATCATTGCTGTCATTGGCCACCTGCGGCGTATAGTCCAGCCCATAGAACTGCGCTTTGGGCAGCACAAAGACACCACGTATATCCGTATCCGATGAAGCTGTAGCCAGGCCATAGGCCCTGCTGCCGGCAATGGTCTCCAAAATGAGCCAGCCATTGGCTTTTACCTGTTCAATTGTCAGCATGGGCGGTTAACCATTTGCAGGAAATAAGTATTCAGGGCATCCATATTGGTATCATTGACCGGCAGGCTGTTCCTGGCTGCTTCCAATTGTGCAAAGCACTGCTGTATCCAGCTATGCAACGCATAATCCCAATGATGCCGGTACCCTTCTGAAACCGTAGCTTTCAGCGCAATCAGCTCCTGTAATTTTTCCGGGATGCCGGCCTCCGCATATTTGAACAGTCCATGAATGGTCATAGGCAACACAGTAGGGTCATGGGTGATCCAGTTACAGGACAACAGCGAACGAACCAGGTAAAAAAAGCTTTTGAGCTTGAACTTAGACAGGTCTCTGATCTCCTCCCAGATCTTGCTCCCCAGGGAATAATGATGGTAAAAGACGGCTATGGGCGAATAATAACTGTTGATCAGCTTTCCAAAATCTTCCACTACCCCAGGCTCCTGGAAATAGACAATAGGCGACTGGAACCTTTCTATCAGCGGAGCATTGGACCGCTTCAGCAACAGCAGGCATTTGCGCAGCTCCCAGCCGGTAATATCCAGGTCGCCCTCCATGCACTCAATGGTATCCTTGGACTCATGAAGCCGGAGATACCAGTCCCGCTCATGCATATAAATAAAGCGAATATCATAATCACTGTCCGGTGACGGGAATCCCCAGGCCCTGCTGCCGGTTTCACAGGCATACAACATTTTTATTCCTTTTTCTTTCTCCATCCTGGCCAGGAAATCCTGTATCTCTTTTTGTTCCATAGATCAATATGCCTTTGTTCAAATATACTGGAATATCATTCGCGGGTACAATCATTCCTGCCACCTGTTGAGGCAAATGCTATTACCAGGCCCAGCCACAGGAAATGCGCAATGCTATACCATCCTGCCGTTCCTCTTCCCGTGACACCCCTATGACAGTCTATGAAAGTTGGCTCTTACCTATTCCCTATTTTTAGACAGCCATTTTCCCACGTCACCTAATTTACTAACGATATGCAAGCTATATTAGGCGTACTGTTCCATTTCATAGGAGGTTTTGCTTCGGGCAGTTTTTATGTGCCTTACAAGAGGGTCCGCAAATGGGCCTGGGAAAGTTACTGGATCATTGGCGGCCTGTTTTCCTGGCTGATCATTCCCCCCATTGCAGCCGCCCTGACAATTCCCGGCTTCTTTACTGTTATCCGCGCAACGGATGCCACAACCCTTGGCTGGACCTATACCTGGGGCGTATTATGGGGTATTGGCGGGCTCACCTATGGGCTCGGCATCCGCTACCTGGGCATGTCCCTCGGCAACTCTGTCCTGCTGGGCCTGACAGCTGCCTTAGGTGCTTTACTGCCTGCCATCTATTACAACTACGCACCGCAGCCCGGTAAAATTTCTCTGTCCCATATGCTGCATAGCAGCGGAGGCCAATGGGTACTGGCCGGAGTGGCCGTATGCCTTGCCGGTATCGCCCTCTGCGGATTGGGCGGCAGAAGAAAGGAACAGGCGATGGAGGGCCGGCAGCCACAAAAAGCCAATGCAGAATTCAATCTCCGTAAAGGCCTGATATTGGCTGTTGTGTCCGGTGTCCTGAGCGCCTGCTTTAACTACGGTATTGAAGCAGGCAAACCTATGGCCGCAGCAGCAGTGGACATTGGCCATAACCCGCTTTTCCAGAATAACGTCACCTATATTGTATTGCTCTGGGGTGGCCTCACAACCAATTTCATCTGGTGCCTGCTGCTGAATCTCCGGAACAGGACCATGGGCAATTACGTGGACCGGTCCACTCCCCTGCTCAACAATTATATTTTTTCCGCCCTGGCCGGCATTACCTGGTACCTGCAATTCTTTTTTTATGGCATGGGAGAAAGCAAGCTGGGCAATGGCGCCTCCTCCTGGATACTGCACATGGCTTTTATTATCCTGGTCTCCAATGGCTGGGGACTATTCCTGAAAGAATGGAAAGGCGCCCCGGGAGCGGCTTTACGGCTATTCATCAGTGGACTGGGCGCTATCCTGCTGTCCGTATTACTGGTGGCCTATGGTAATTCGCTGGGCACATAACGACAAGTAAAAAAATTTAAATAAATTGATATGGAAACCATTACCTCAAAATCATTCAAACACGTGAGTTACCTGTGGGACACCGCCAAAGCCGCAGAACTGGAAGGAGATGAAGTAGGCCTGCTGGTCTACCGCTCCAACTTACTGGGCGCCGATCTCCGCCTTACCAATTATGGCGGCGGCAATACCTCCTGTAAGGTCATGTCCCCCGATCCGCTGACCGGCAAACCCGTAGAGGTCATGTGGGTCAAAGGATCCGGCGGCGATCTCGGCACTATGAAAAGGAACGGCCTGGCAGCCTTGTACGTAGACCGCCTGCGCAGCCTGCAAAGTATTTACAAAGGCATTGAACAGGAAGACAGCATGGTAGAGCTCTTTAACCACTGCATCTACGACCTGGCTTCCAAAGCCCCTTCCATTGATACACCCCTGCATGGGTTCTTACCCTTCAAACATATTGATCACCTCCACCCGGATGCCGCTATTGCTATTGCTGCCGCCAAAGATGGAAAAAGGATCACGCAGGAACTATTCAATGGTTCCATCGGCTGGGTAGACTGGCAGCGGCCCGGCTTTGACCTGGGCCTCCAGCTGAAAGCCTGCCTGGACGCCAATCCCGGTATCCGCGGCATCATGCTGGGCTCCCATGGGCTCTTTACCTGGGGCGATACCGCTTATGAAAGCTATATCAATACCCTGGAAGTGATTGAACGCTGCGCCCAGTACCTTGAAGACAACCTGGGCAAACAAAAACCTGTATTTGGCGGCGCCCGTATTGAAGCCCTGCTCCCCGCCGAGAGACTGGCAAAAGCAGCAGCGCTGGCGCCTGTCCTGCGTGGCTTCTGTTCTTCCCAGACCCGCATGATCGGTCATTTTTCCGATGATGAACGCGTGCTGCAATTTGTCAATTCCAATGACCTGGCCCGACTGGCACCCATGGGCACCAGCTGTCCCGATCATTTTTTACGGACCAAGATATCGCCACTGGTACTGGACCTTGCCGCCACAGATGATCTGACAGATACAGCGGCCATAAAAGCCCGGCTGGCGCCACAGTTTGCCGCCTACCGGGAGATGTACACCGCTTACTATGAAGCCTGCAAACATCCCAATAGCCCGGCCATCCGGGATACTAACCCGGTGATCATCCTCTTCCCCGGGATTGGTATGTTCAGCTTCGCCAAAGACAAACAAACAGCCCGTGTAGCCGCTGAATTCTATACCAATGCCATCAACGTGATGCGGGGCGCTGAAGCCATCTCCCAATATACTTCCCTGCCCCGCCAGGAAGCTTTTGATATTGAATACTGGTTACTGGAAGAAGCCAAGCTCCAGCGAATGCCCAAACCCAAACCGCTGACAGGCAGGATTGCACTGGTCACCGGCAGCGGAGGCGGTATCGGTAAAGCCATCGCCCGCAAATTTGCGGAAGAAGGCGCCTGCGTTATCCTCAATGATATCAATGAGGAAAGGTTGCAGGAAGCAATACAGCAATTCCAGCAATCCTTTGGCAGGGATACCGCCGCCACCGTCCTCCTGGATGTCACCCATGCGGATAATATCAGGCAGGCATTTGCTGCTACCGTACTGGCTTTCGGCGGGGTGGATATCATTGTCAACAATGCAGGCATCAGTATTTCCAGGTCCATTACGGACCACACGGAAGCTGAATGGGACAGGTTATACAATATCCTCGTCAAAGGACAGTTCCTGGTTACACAGGCCGGTGCTGCCATCCTGCGCCAGCAGGGACTGGGCGGCGATATCATCAATATTGTTTCCAAGAACAGCGTGGTAGCCGGCCCCAACAATGCCGGCTATGGCTCCGCCAAAGCAGCGCAGGCCCATTTGACAAGATTGCTGGCCGCAGAGCTGGGGCCCGACAAGATCCGCGTCAACACCGTAAATCCTGATGCCGTTATTGCCGATTCCAATATCTGGGCCGGCGGCTGGGCCGAAGGTCGGGCCAAAGCCTATGGCATTACCGTAGAAGAATTACCGGCCTATTATGCCAAACGGACTTTACTGAACGAAGCCATAGTACCGGAAGATATTGCCAATGCCTGCTTTGCCTTTGTGGGCGGCCTGCTGGATAAATCAACCGGTAATGTATTAAATGTAGACGGCGGTGTGGCTGCGGCCTTTACCCGCTGATCCACTAAAATCAATGATCATGCGAATAGCTCCTGAACAGATTGCCCGTCATAATGAACAATACCACGATAAATACCAGCTGGCCTTTCAGCAAGCCAAGGCCGTGATGGGCGCCGAAAAGTATGAAGCCATTATTCAGCAGCTGGAAAAGTTCCAGGTGGCCATCCCCTCCTGGGCGCTGGGCGCCGGCGGTACACGATTCGGTCGCTTTTCCGGTCCCGGCGAGCCCGGCTCACTGGAACAGAAGCTGGAAGATATCGGTCTCCTGCATGCGCTGAACCGCTCCAGCGGCGCCGTATCCCTGCATATCCCCTGGGACACCGTGCAGGACCCTACCAGTATCAGTCAACTGGCCGCTTCACTGGACCTGCGTTTCGATGCCATGAACTCCAACACTTTCCAGGACCAGCCGGGACAGCAACATAGTTATAAGTTCGGCTCCCTGCAGCATGTGGATAATGCGGTGCGGCAGCAGGCCATTCAACACAATATTGATGTGATCCGCCAGGGCCAGGCCCTGGGCTCACAGGCGCTCACCGTCTGGCTGGCGGATGGTTCCTGCTTTCCTGGCCAGCTCAATTTCCGAAAGGCATTTGAAAACACTTTAGCCAGCCTCCGGGAGATCTACCAGGCCCTTCCTCCTGATTGGAAACTCTTTGTAGAGTACAAGGCCTTTGAACCCAATTTTTATTCCACTACCGTGGGCGACTGGGGCCAATCCTACCTCTATGCTTCCAAACTGGGTCCGCAGGCTTATACCCTGGTTGACCTGGGCCATCACCTGCCCAATGCCAATATTGAACAGATAGTATCCCTGCTCCTGATGGAGAAAAAACTCGGTGGCTTTCATTTCAATGATTCCAAGTACGGTGATGACGACCTCACCGTGGGCAGTATCAACCCCTACCAGTTATTCCTCATTTTCTTTGAACTGGTACAGGGCATGGCTGAACAGGGAATGGATCCGCTGCAGGATATGGGCTGGATGATCGATGCCTCGCACAATGTCAAGGATCCGCTGGAAGACCTGCTGCAATCCGTAGAAGCTATTATGATGGCCTATGCGCAGGCCCTGCTGGTGGATACAAAAGCATTGCAGGAGGCCCAGCACAATAATGATGTGGCACTGGCCCAGGAAATATTACAGGACGCCTACCGGACGGATGTAAGACCGCTGGTAGCTGAAGCCCGCCTTCGACAAGGAGGCGCCCTGCGACCCCTTGACCTGTACCGACGCAACCAGCTGCGCCGGCAGCTGGAAAAAGAGCGGGGCAGCAAGCGTATAGCCACTGGCCTGTAAGCAGCAACTACCTTGTTATTGATCCATCACAATTGCAATTGTCAAGGCTTATGAACAGTAAGATCCCCGTCATAGCCATTGTAGATGTTGGCAAGACCAACAAAAAACTGTTCCTCTTTGATGAACAGTACCAGGTGGTCTATGAGCAGTCGGCCCGGTTCACCGAAACACAGGATGAGGATGGTGATCCCTGCGAGAACATCCACAGCCTTCGGCAGTCCCTGTTTGAGTCCTTGCGGGAAGTGGTCAGGCAGCAGGAATATTCCATCAGGGCCATCAATTTTTCTACCTATGGCGCCAGCATAGCGGGTATCGGCCGGGATGGGCAGCCTGTTATGCCACTGTACAATTACCTGAAGCCTTATCCGGCAACCCTGAAAGAAAAATTCTACCGGCAATATGGCGGGCAGGATCGGATAGCCACTGAAACGGCTTCTCCTGCCTTGGGCAGTCTCAACGCGGGGTTGCAGCTCTACCGCTTAAAAGAACAGCAACCGGAATTGTTTGAACAGTTGCAATGTCTACTGCATTTACCGCAATACATGAGTTACCTGCTGACAGGAAAATGTTTTACCGATATCACCAGCCTGGGTTGCCATACCGCTTTATGGGATTTTAAAAAGAACGACTATCACCAATGGGTCTACGCCGAACAGCTGCACCGGCAGTTCGGGGCGCTGATGCCCGCCAGTCATACCGAGTCGATTACCCTGCCCGATGAAACTGATCCTATCCCAGTAGGCATCGGCCTGCACGACAGTTCCGCCGCCCTGATCCCCTATATCGTCAGTTTTCATGAGCCATTTATATTGATCTCCACCGGGACCTGGTGTATATCCATGAACCCGTTCAACATATTCCCCTTAACCACTGAAGAGCTGCACCAGGACTGTCTCTGTTATATGCAGTACCGCGGCAAACCCGTAAAAGCCTCGCGCATCTTTGCCGGCAGGGAACACGAGGTGGAAGTGCAGCGGATAGCCAACCATTTCCACCAGGATCCCGCGAAATACAGGAACATGAGCTGGGATCCAGCTATTATTAAGCAGTTGCAGCCTCAGCAGGGGAATCCCAAACCTGCCGCAGCGGCCCCATTGCAAAGCCCCGCTCCACTGGGATCCGGATTCAGTAATCGTTCCCTCAGTGATTTTGAGAATGATGAAACGGCCTATCACCAGTTGATGCTGGACATTGTAGTGCAGCAAAAGCGCTCTACCGGCCTGGTACTCCAGGACACGCCTGTTAAGCGACTCTTTGTAGATGGAGGATTCAGTAAAAATGCCATTTACATGAACCTGCTGGCCGCCGCTTTTCCCGGCCTGGAAGTCTTTGCAGCTACCATGGCCCAGGCATCCGCCATGGGCGCAGCCCTGGCTATACACGATTCCTGGAACCGCCTGCCCATGCCCGGCAATATCATCGAATTAAAATACTATTCCTGTAATACGCCGGAAATCTCCGGTTTGCTGTAATACCAGTTGGATACAGTCGTCATTGGCCACACCTGGGCACAAACCTACATTTCCGGTTTTGTTGTAATACAATTTTGGACGAACCAATAAGGTCCCGGTTAAAATGCGAACCGACCACTGCCGGAACGAGGCTTATCCGGCGGCAGCCTGATAGCCGGAAGACATAGTACACTGAACGCCATTGAGCAGTATCATGAATGATCCATAAGCTGGCTTTTCATGGGATCAGCTATATATTGTTGCAAACTAATCTGTAACGCGCAATACAAGTAAGCCTGCAAGCTGTCGTAAGCTAAACTTTTCGGGCTGGTTCTACTCTTCCCTTTTTTCCCGGCTTCGGCTGGATCGATCCGTATATCCCAGCATTTTCTTGGTCAGAACCGGATACTTTATTAATATCGTACCCAATCACCACCCCGTTATTGTACAGGCATGAAGACAAGTATTTTCGATCTAATTGACATAGACGTGTATTCGGCCTCTCCCAAGTACATGCAGCTGGTGAATTGTATCCTGAATGCCATCCAGCTGGAGAAGTTGAAAAAGGACGATCCCCTTCCCTCTATCAATGAGGTCACGTATGAGGTAGATATGTCCAAAGCCACCGTTGAAAAGAGTTACCGCTACCTGAGGACCATGGGCATTGTGGAATCTGTTCCGGGCAAAGGTTTTTTTGTTTGCAGTACCAGCATCCGCCAGGAATACCGGGTCTTTCTGCTGTTCAACAAGCTCAGCGCGCATAAAAAGATCATCTATGATGCTTTTGTGGAAACCCTGGGTGACAAAGCCCTGATCGATTTCTATATCTACAACAATGATCTCCGGCTCTTCAAGAAATACATTACCGACAAGCTGGATCAATACACACATTACGTCATCATTCCCCATTTCATTGATGGGGAAGAGTTTGCACCGGGCATCCTGAATCTGATCCCCAAGGACAAGCTGATCCTGCTGGACAAAGGCCTGAGTGGCGTCCGCGGCGATTATGCCGCCGTTTACGAAAATTTCCAGCAGGATATTTACGGTGCCCTGACCGCTGCGCTGGAAAGGCTACAAACCTACCAGCGACTGAAGATCATCTTCCCGGAAGACAGCTACTATCCGCAGGAGATCCTGGAAGGGTTTTACCGCTTCTGCCAGGAACATGCTTTTGCTGCCAAGCTGGTAAGTAATATTTTGGACGAACCCATTGAGCCTGGTGATGTATATATCAGCCTGATGGAGGACGACCTGGTAACCCTGATCGAGAAAGTCCTGGAAAAACAGTTGGCGATAGGTCGTGAGGTAGGGATTATCTCCTACAATGAAACCCCTATCAAAAGAGTCCTGCTCAATGGCATTACCACTATCTCTACTGATTTCTCCTTAATGGGTAAAATGGCGGCGCAACTGATCCTGACCGATGAGAAGCAGCACCTGGAAGTGCCGTTCCGGCTGGTGTTACGGGCTTCGTTGTAAGCCGGGAATTTTTTAGAAAAACACTATGCTCCCGTTATCGCTTCAGGATTTGGGAATATTGCCATAAGTGGCGCCAACGGCCGCTGCTTGCGCAACTGAAATCGGCATCCGCCATTTCCCCGGGTGCCATTCATTTCCTGTTGCTGCTGCATTGAGCTGATAAACCCTTCTTATTTTTTATTCGCCTTCTTTTGGGGAAGCGGCGGAGGCGGTGGTGGAGGTTGCATGTCATCTTCTTCCTGAATTATTTCTTCCAGTATGACACTTTCCACTTTGATCCTGCTGTCCAGGGAACCAAATGGGCTCAGTTTGTAGGGCCTGTCGTGCATAGCAACAGGAATAGCTGATACCCGGCAGGTATCCATGTTCACCATATGCCAGTTCTTATTAGTCCATATCCCCTCGTTTATCAGGAACGAATAGATCTGCTGATCGTCCTGTAACCGGATAGTGCCGGTAAAGCCCAGTAGCCGACTGGCAGGATCCCGTTTGAGCAAATAAGTATAGTTCAGCAGGCGGAGCTTTCCTGCAGCTTTTACTGTTGTTGGGTCTAATAAATAACGGGAAATATATTTCATGGTTTCCTTCCTGACACGGGCATTTGTAGTATCGGGCACTATATGCATCTCCAATGGCTGCTGCCACTGGACGGCCAGGATATTGCTGAATGCCTGCGGAGATAAAATGGCATTCTGCAACTGTAGCGAATCCCGCTGGATCAGCTGATGGGCGATACGCACTATAAAGCTGTCAGGCAAAGATTGGGCGCTGGCAGTGGTAGCCGTACCCAGTAGTAGGAAAAGGAGGATCTGTTTCATTGGAAGGGTTTATTGGTTTTCATCCTGGAAAACAAGGATAAAGATAACCGTAAATATTTACAGTTTTATCTTCAGTTGGTGCTCGGCTTTCATGGTCAGTAAGGCTTCTGCATTGCCCCTGGCGTCATCTACGGGATAATGGGAATGCCTTGTTTGCCGCAGGGTCTGCGAAATCAGTCATGGTCTGTTGAGAATCGTTGAACTGAAATGGCTATTTTTGGCCGGTCAAAACAAAAGATCCCACTTTACTCATATAAACAGCATGCAGGAACAACTTCAAACTTTACTGGAGCGATCCAAAAACAATTCCCTTCCCTTCAAAGAAGTCCTCGAATTCATAGACGCCCATTACCAGCACCAGCCCACGGCTTTCAAGAACGGCGAAGCCTATAATGAAGCCACGCAGAACCAGGGCAGCGCCCGCGTCTTTTCTTTTGCGCAGCTCAACCAGCTGAGCAGGGAAGATACACTGTTGTTATTTGCGGAGCATTACCAGGTTGTATTGAACACCCCTGAAGGAACGGATCATCAGAATATCCGGCAGTTCATGAAGCATGGCTGGGATGGGGTGGTTTTTGAGGGCGTGGCGCTGACTGCAAAATAATGTGAAGTCACCATCCGAACCGGACATTCTGCCGCCATTACCAGGTCAAATACTGGCATTGACCATATTAATCAAAGAAGCTGTGTTTTTTAGCCTGAGCTTCCTTAAAATATTATGGCGATGTACTTCAACCGTCTTTAGAGAGATCTGCAAATTGCCGGCTATCTCTTTTGATGATTTGCCTGGCTCCAATCATGTTCACAATCGCCCTCTCCCTGCCAGTAAGAATCTCCAGGCTGACAGGATCCTTTACCCTGTGCATATTTGTAATATTCGTTTTGATGGTATCACATATAAATTTCTTTCCCTCACATACGGTATTGATAGCATCAAACATTTCAACACGTGACGAATTCTTTGTAGCATAACCCTTTCCAGCCATCATGAGTATTTTTTTGGCATATGTTGGCTGGGAATGCATCGATACAGCAATTGCCCTTGAGCCTGGTGATGTCTTCCGCATAATGCAGTCCGGTACTTACAGTACTGGAGTTTTTATAAGCAGGCCGCCCATAAAAAAGAAAAAGACAGCCCCATTCTTGTGTAATCCTCACGCTACTGGCGCCTATTATATCGAATAGGTGTTTTAACGGTTTTCAGTTTTTTTTAGACGTGTTAACTTTCAGCGCACTAATTGACGCTGATGGAATGGCCTTCGCAAGATTTTAACTTAAAATGAAATTACCATGAAAATTGCAGCCTACAACGTAGAAAACTTATTTGACCGTGCCAAAGCTTTCAATGAAGAAACTGCTGAGGCGCAACGTGTCATAAAACTGGAAGCAGAGCTTAATGTACTTTTCGAAAAACCGAATTATACGGATGCGAATAAAAAGCGGATGCTGGAAATAATGAAGGATCTTGGCATCCTGAATAAGGATGAAGGTGAATATGTCATACTTCGTAAAATAAGGGGTAGTCTCATCAAACGTCCCAAAAGCGGTGCAGCGGAAATTGTTGCCAGTGGCCGGGAAGACTGGGTAGGATGGGTGGAGCATAAGAAGGTCCATGTCAATGCAATTTCGTCGGAAAATACGGGTCGGGTGATACGGGATGTAGATGCGGACATCCTGGCTGTTGTGGAGGCTGAGCACCGGATTGCGCTCAAGCAGTTCAGCGATTTTATGCTGGCCAAAGTTGGGGGCAAGACTTACCCTAACATTATGCTGATAGACGGTAATGATGAGCGAGGCATTGATGTTGGGCTCATGACCAAAGAAGGCTATTCGGTTGGTCTGATGCGAAGTCATATCAATGATAAATCAGCGGATAATACTACCATTTTCAGCCGTGACTGCCCTGAATATTGTGTAGAAACCCCTGAAGGAGAAAATATATGGATACTTCCCAATCACTTTAAAAGTAAGTTCGGCGGCAATGATCCTAAGTCTCAGGCCAGACGTAAAGAGCAGGCAAAAAGAGTGGCTGCCATCTACAAGCAGTTGCTGGCGGATGGTCATGAAAATGTTGTTGTACTTGGTGACCTCAATGATACTCCGGATAGTGATGCACTGAAGCCACTGCTCAGCACATCCCTGAAGGATATTACCAAACACCCCAGCTTTGACCCGGGTGAGTTTAAACATATTGGCACTTTCGGTCTTGGAAATGATAGCCAGAAAATCGACTTTTTGCTATTATCTCCGAAACTTTTCGCCCGTGTAACCGCCTGTGGTCTTTTCCGCAAAGGCGCCTGGCCGGGGAAAAAACCGCAGCGTTGGGAAGTTTACCCGGAGCTTAAAGAAGAACTCCACGCAGCCAGTGATCATCATGTTGTATGGTGTGAGATAGAGTAAACCTGACAGTAGCAGGTGAATAATATTTGAGCCGGACCTGGCTTTGTTCTGATCCTGGGTCTTTTGTTTTCCGGAAATGCTGACGATGCGGTGAGTGTGGTGAAGTATTGGCTGAAGCATTAAGCTCTTATAATAAAATAGCCCCAGGTAATGGGGCTATTTTTGTACCAATTTGTAAATCGTTAAGTGGAGCCGAGGGGAGTCGAACCCCTGTCCAAACATATTCTCCAAAAGCTTTCTACATGTTTATTTGATCATTAATTGTCGGGAACAGGCAGGGGACCAACAAACCAATCTGTTCCTTAGCTGGATAGTCTTTTGCAGCGGTCACAGCCTTCCGCTACAGCATTCTGTGTTTGGTTTTTAGTCGGCGGCGGAGCTTGGTAACAGAACAACCTGCTCAACGCGGCCCTAATGACTACTTAATCACTGATTAGGCAGCCATGGCATACTGAGTATTGCCATTTAGTGTTTGAATATTCAGATTAACGTGCTAATTATCCAACGCACGACATGCTTACACTCTCAAAGACCTATGCTGTCAAAACCAGGGCGGCCCCGGAATTCGCTTACGCGAATCTTGATCAGTCGGCAAATATACAACTTTTTAGTCAGAAAACGGGTCGGCGTCCGGTCTCAGACAGACAGGGTCCGCTATTGTTCATCCCTTCAAAATCCCTGGTATGGCCCACTGGCCCGGTCTGACTACTCTTCACAACACCGACTTCCTGGTATGGCACCCCCATTTTCCCGCTGGCCCGTCCTGTTTACTCTTCACGCCATCAACCTCCCCCGGTATAGCATACTCATTCTCACTCCGGACCAGTCTGACTTTTATTCTACTATTAACAAATCAGCAGGACGCCCCTACCCTCACTTTGAACCCGTCTCAATAACAAAAGCCTTCAGTTCAGCCATCTTACCCTCCCGAAATCGCCAGACATCGCAATAGGCGTAATCTATCATTTTCCCGGCCTCGTTCTTTAGACTGATCTGACCAACTGCCGTAAGAAATTCTCCTTCTTCAATCAGGGTTTCCACCCTGAAGACCGGCGGCTCCACATAGGCTTTTCTCATATATTCCCGGACGGCTTCCTTACCACGGAGGACATGTTCTCCTACAAAGTTCCATTCCGTATCCTCGGTGCAAAAGGCCAGGAATTCCTCGTTATCGCCTGCTGTAACAGCCGCATTGGCTTTTTCCAGTATTGCTTTATTGGTCAGCTTCATATGATAAATTATTCAGGTGATGGATACATCACCTGCCATACGTACAAAAAAGAGGCCATCATCGAAGGCCCCTGGCTGATATGCCGGATTGGCTCTCCCCAAAAAGACCTCCGCAAATACTCCATAAAGCCAAAAAAAATTGCTGCCCCTGAAACCAGGGGCAGCAACAAGTATATAAAACTCAGCCAATGCTGAAGCAAAGTCTTTTACTTCTGGAACCAGGTCCGCCAGAAATCCAGCCCCAGCGCGTAAGCCATCAGTCCCAGCAGGAGGACCATGCCTACCAGCTGCGCCCATTCCATGAACTTATCACTCGGCTTGCGACCGGTGATCATTTCATACAGCGTGAACATCACGTGGCCGCCATCGAGGGCGGGGATCGGCAGGATATTCATAAAGGCCAGTACAATGCTCAGCAGGGCTGTCATTGTCCAGAAACGTTCCCAGTCCCATTTGGTGCCAAACATTTTACCAATGCTCAGGAAGCTGCCCAGCGAATCGCTGGCTTTTACTTCGTCGGAGGTGAACATCAGCTTGATGTTCCGGGCCTGCATGCTCAGGGTTTCCCAGCCTTTGCGGACACCTGCAGGAATAGCTTCAAAGAAGCCAAAATGCTGGGTATACATGCCGGCCAGTTGGTAATTGTCCACCCAGAAACCAATAGAACCTACGGAATCTGTTTTGGCTTTTACCAGGACAGTATCGTTGTTACGCAATACCGTCAGGGAAATCTCCTGGTTGGTGAGCTTGTTCTTCTCTTTAATGTATTCATCATAAAAGGTGATCGGCGTGCTGTTCAGCGCCACAATGCGATCGCCTTTCAGCAAGCTGTCCTGTGTAAATTTACCGGCGGCAAATTTAGGGAACACCGTATCCACGATGGCATGCACGCGGGGATCCACAAACTGGGCCTTGGAGCGGATCAGGCTGCGGATAGTACCCTTGGGCAGGGTGAGGTCCAGCAACTGGCCATCACGTTTCACCTGGACGGTCTTGGCCTCTTCCAAGATGATGTCCTTGGTGATATCGTAAAAATCGGTGGCAGGGACCTGGTCGATACTCACGATCTGGTCGCCACTTTTCAGCCCTGCTTTTTCACTGATGGGATTTACGGCGATACCATATTGCAGTTTATCAGTTTCCAGTCTTTTTTCTCCCCATACCCCAAGGATCATGGCGAAGAGCAGGAAGCCAAGGAGCAGGTTCACGGTTACACCGCCCAACATGATGATCAGTCGCTGCCAGGCCGGTTTGCTGCGAAACTCAAAATCCTGGGGCGGCTGCGCCATCTGGTCTTTATCCATGCTTTCGTCGATCATACCAGAGATCTTGACATAACCGCCCAGGGGCAGCCAGCCAATACCATAAACGGTTTCCCCGATCTTCTTTTTGAAGAGGGAAAAACCGGGATCGAAGAACAAAAAGAACTTCTCTACGCGGCACTTGAACCATTTGGCAGGAAAGAAATGGCCCATTTCATGCAATACGACCAATATGGATAAGGACAGTAATAATTGCAATGCCTGTATGCCTACATCAGACCAGTCGATAGCTAACAATGTGATCATAATAGGAAATCCGGGTGGAATTGTTTTTTAGATGATTCAATGCTGACAAGATACTTAATCTGTCAAATATCAGATAATATCATTTAATTAAAAGCCGTTCATGGAATTTCGTTAAACATTCACTAAATCGCCATTACCGCAAACAACCATCCATTGATTATCAAAGCTTAATTATAGAAGCAGCAAACTCACGCGCCGCTGCATCGCTCTCATAATAGTCCTCCAGCGTGGGCTTTTCAATAAACGGAACATGCAGCATGGTGCGCTCAATGAGGTCCGTCATGTCCAGGAAGCCGATCCTGTTGCGCAAAAAGGCATATACGCCTATTTCGTTGGCCGCATTGAGGACACAGGGCAGGTTCCCCCCTTTAAAGAGGGCGTCAGTGGCCAGCGTCAGGTTCCGGAATGTGCGGGTATCGGGTTCTTCAAATGTCAGCTGGGCTGGTTTACGGAAATCGTAGCGCGGGAAATTATTGGGTATCCGGTGCGGGAAAGCCATTGCATACTGGATGGGCAGCTTCATATCGGGCAGGCCCATCTGCGCCTTAATACTGCCATCCTCAAACTGCACCATACTGTGGATGATGCTTTGCGGATGCACCAGCACCTGTACCTGTTCGGGCTTCAGGTTGAACAGCCATTTGGCCTCAATCATTTCCAGGCCTTTGTTCATCAGGGTGGCCGAGTCAATGGATATCTTGGCGCCCATACTCCAGTTGGGATGTTGCAGGGCATGATCCCTTTTTACATTCACCAGGTAATTGGGTTTCTTACCCAGGAAAGGCCCGCCGGAAGCGGTGAGGATCACTTTTTCAATCCGGTTGCGGGTCTCCCCTACCAGGCATTGGAAAATGGCGGAATGTTCTGAGTCCACGGGGATCAGGGGTGCGCGGTTCTCCACAGCTTTCTGCATCACAATATCACCGGCCACTACCAGGGTCTCTTTGTTGGCCAGGCCGATTGCCTTTCCGCTCTCCAGCGCTTTGAGGGTAGGCCTAAGCCCGGCAAAACCTACAATGGCCGCCAGCATCATATCATAACAATCCATAGCCGCCACCTCGTCCAGGGCCTGCTCGCCGGCAAAGACCTTCACGTTGGTATTGGCAAGGGCCGCTTTCACTTTGGTGTATTTCCGCTCATCACCAATGACCACAATATTGGGATTGAATTTCAGGGCCTGCCGGACCAGCAGATCATCATTACTATGGGCAGTGAGTACTTCAGCCGAAAATTTATCAGAATTGGCGGCAATAACCTCCAGCGCCTGAGTGCCGATAGACCCCGTTGAACCAAATAGGGCGATTCGTTTAAGAGGAAGACTGTTTGACATGTGCTCAAAAATAGACAATTATTAATGAGGCCGCGGGCAGACTGCGGCCAATAACAGGAACTGGTCAACAGCACACTATTCTACATACTTCTCCAGCTCCACAGCAATTTTACGGTCGTTGCTCAGTCGGGGTACTTTGTTTTGCCCACCCAGTTTGCCGATGGATTTCATATAGTCTATGAACCCATTCTTTTTAACGGGGCGGATATGCAGGGGTAACAGGATATTCCCTGTGATGAGGTCATTATAATAAATGTTCTTCTGGCGCAGGTAGCTGTCCACCTTATGGGCAAAACTGCCTATATCAGCCGGTTGATTTTCGAACTCAATAAACCACTCGTGGTACGATTTCCCTTCACCCTGGGTAATGACCGGCGCCACGGTAAATTCCCGGATATGCACGCCGGCTTCTTCAGCAGCTTTGATCAGGCTGTATTCCACTTCTTCGCCAATCACATGCTCGCCAAAAGCAGAGATAAAATGTTTGGTCCTGCCCGTTACCACCAGCCTGTAGGGATTGGTGGACAGGAATTTTACGGTATCACCAATGTTATAACCCCAGAGACCGGCATTGCTGTTCACGATCAGGGCATAGTTCTCCCCTACTTTCACGTCCTTGAGGGAAAGACGGGTAGGATTGGGCGAGAATATCTCCCCGGCAGGCACAAATTCAAAATAGAGCCCGCTATTGGTGTTGAGCAGCAACCCTTCTGCCTCCTGCGAATCCTGGAAAGCAAAAAAGCCTTCGGAAGCGGGGAAGGTCTCAATGGTGGCCACCGGCTTGCCGATGCTTTCAAATAATTTGGTCTTATAGGGTTCAAAGTTCACGCCCCCATGTACCATGACGGAGAAATTGGGGAAGATATCTTTGATGGGTTTGCCGGTCAGCTGATGGAGACGATCAAAATACATCTGCATCCAGGGCGGAATGCCGCTGATAAGGGTCATATCCTGCTTCATGGTCTCCTCCACTACCTTGTCCAGCTTGGTCTCCCAGTCCTCAATGCAGTTGGTCTCATACGAGGGCAGCTGGTTGCGGCGCAGGTAACTGGGTATATGGTGGTTCACGATCCCGCTGAGGCGACCTGTAGGGATATCTGCAATGCGGTCCAGTACGGGCGAGCCGGACAGGAAGATCATTTTCCCGTTGGTAAAAACGCTGTTCCCCGATTCTGCTATGTAACAAAGGAGCGCGTTGCGGGCTGAATTGATATGGTTGGAGATGGAATCCTTGGAAATGGGAATGTATTTGACGCCGCTGGTGGTGCCGGAAGTTTTGGCAAAGTAAATAGGCTTGCCTTTCCAGAGCACGTTGTGTTTGCCGGCCTTTATCTTTTCTATGTAGGGTTTGAACTGTTCATAATCGCGGATGGGCACCGCCTGGATGAATTCCTCATACAGGGATACCTCCTGGAGTTTGTGGTCCTTCCCGAATTCGGTGAGCCGCGCGGTCTTCAGCAATTCCTTCAATATATTCTCCTGGTCCTCCACCGCTGTGGTCATTCCCTTCCTGATACTTTTATAAACGTAGTGGGCAAATGGTTTTGCCAGTAAAGATTTGATCTGCATAGTCCCCGTTCAATCGTTAAAGGACAAACCTACATCATATTGGGCTTAGGGACAAACTTATTGGGGTTTAGTTTGCGGGCATACAGAACAGTGTAAATGGGGGCCCCGGAAGCGGAAACACTGTCGTCCGGAAGCGGGGAAATTAGATTTTGGGACGAACCAAAGGCCATCTTGCCGGCAGGATGTCGCCGAAGGCAGGGAACCTTATTAAGAACAGTTTTGGACGAACCAAAGGCTGCCATGCCAGCCAGGTTCTGTTACAAGACAGCCTGCTGATCTGCAACATCCGGGTCGCTGGCACACTACGACACCGTTTGCTGTGGAAGTTTGTAGAAAACAGTTGGGGACGAACCAAAGGAGAAACCAACTAAAATTCTACTCCTGACCAGCTGCTGTCAAAGCCTGAAGACCGCCCTTGCAGCCCTTGGTTCGTACCCAACTTTCTTCAAAAACTGCTGAAGCGCCACAGCGTTGCCGGTTGAAAATACTGGCCGATTTTCAATTTTGTAGCACTATACAAAAACAGGTGATGATCCCCCGGAAGAATCCGGCATTTCCCTTTGCGATCCCAATCTCAAAAAAAGGTCGCTTTCAATGCCATTTTGTACCTTTGACAATCAGTAAGTTACAATATGGAAAGTTCGTCTTCCAACAATCTATGAAAAAAACTTCCCTAATTACTTAATAATCTGTAGCAATCCCCTACCTTTGCACTCCTAATTTTTGGAAATTTATGTTCGCAGTAGTTAAAATAGCAGGCCAGCAATTCCGGGTTCAGAAAGATCAGACATTGTATGTACCGCGCGTTGAAGGTAATGCCGGTGATCAACTGACATTCGCAGAAGTATTGCTGACAGATACCGACGGAAATGTTTCCGTGGGCGGTGAAGTAAAGGCTACCGTCAATGCCGAGATCCTTGCTCAGGTGCAGGGGGATAAGGTGATCGCCTTCAAAATGAAAAGAAGGAAAGGCTTCCGCAAGAAGCATGGTCATCGCACCCAGTACACCAAGATCAAAGTCACTGGTATTGCATAGCACTAAAATCTCAACCATTCAAATTCTCGTATCATGGCACATAAAAAAGGTGAAGGTAGCGTAAAGAACGGCCGCGACTCACAAAGCAAACGCCTGGGCGTTAAAATCTATGGCGGTCAACCTGCCATTTCCGGCAATATCATCGTTCGTCAACGCGGTACCGAATATCATCCTGGCAAAAACGTAGGTGTAGGCAGAGACTTTACACTGTTTGCTTTGAATGATGGTGTAGTTGAATTCAAGAAAAGCAAGAACGATAAGACCATCGTTAACGTAGTTGCAATGTCATAGGATTTTTTTGACATTTTGTGAAAATTTTTTTGGCGGTTAGAAATAAGTTTATATTTTTACTTTAGAAAGTTTTATTTACTAACCGTTAAATTCACAAACAATGGCAACTAAAAAGAAAGCCGCTAAAAAAGCAGCTCCTAAAAAAGCTGTAAAGAAAGCCGCTCCGAAGAAAGCCGCTAAAAAAGCAGCTCCTAAAAAAGCTGTAAAGAAAGCCGCTCCGAAGAAAGCCGCTAAGAAAGCTGCTCCTAAAAAAGCTGCTAAGAAAGCTGCTCCTAAGAAAGCTGCACTTTAGTTCTGAAAAGAACAAAAAATATCAAAGTCCCGAAGTAATTCGGGACTTTTTCTTTTTACTACCCTCTGTTTAACGAAATACCGCTAAAACGCCATGCCCACTCAAACCCAGTCTGGACAAGAGTTTCAGGATAACTAGCGCTTATGCCTAATTCATTTCACACCCATCTCCTGTTGTTCTTTGCATTTCCTGTGCAAGAAAAAGTATATAGCTCATTGCTGGTTCCTTTTACAAACGTTTAAGGACTTTCTATGTCTTCTTCCAATCCGGATAACCAGCCCAGGAATTGGTACCTGGCAGGCATAAACGCTACTTGCTTTTAAACATATCCGTCATGTCTCCATCCTGATCAACTCCTACCGGCCAATGCCAATTTAGCCCGCCATACTATTGTAAACCTGGAGCAAAGGTTGCCAACCACGACTTTCATCGTTCCTCTTTTGCTGCTGCCCCACCCGGATCAACTCCAATCCCGCCCATCAAACACAACGCATCCCCTACCAGGACAATGCTGCATTTTCCGGAAAAAAGCCACGGCTGAGCCAATAGTGCGCTAATCTTCCGTTCACAGCATCGCGTTCACTGCTGTAAGCAACCATTGCCCCCATCCATGCTCAGTCCTCTTTTCCTGGCCAATCCCTTTCCCCGCCGGCCTTCCCTGGCTTACTCGATCCTCCACTTTCAGTTTTCCCTTCTTCTCCATACTTTTGTACCGATCACCATCACCAATAGCATGACCATCGACAATTACTACATAGCCGATCAGTTTTCGCTGCTTGCCAAACTCATGGATATCCATGGCGAGAACAGTTTTAAAGCCAAAAGCTATTCCAGCGCCGCTTTTACCATCGAAAAACTGCCGCAGCCACTGGCCGATGTGCCAGCCGACAAGCTGTTTTCCATCAAAGGCATCGGTGAGTCTACTGGTAAAAAGATCATCGAGATCCTGCAGACCGGCGCCCTCAAAGCCCTGAGCGATATCATTGAGAAAACGCCTCCCGGGATCCTCGAACTGCTCACTATTAAGGGGCTGGGACCAAAAAAGATCGCCACCATCTGGAAAGAGATGGGTATTGAATCCATCGGTGAACTGCTCTACGCCTGTAACGAGAACAGGCTCATGCTCTATAAAGGGTTCGGTGAAAAAACGCAGAAGAACGTCCAGGAGGCCATCGAATTTTACCTGCGCAGCCAGGGAAGTCACCTCTATGCGGAGATAGAAGAATATACCCTTGCCGTAGACCGCAAGCTGGCAGCGCATTTCCCGGAAAAACAGTTTGCGCTTACCGGTGAGTTCCGTCGTCAGCTGGAAGTGATCGACCTGCTGGCCTGGGTCACCACCGCAACTGCCGACGAACTGCAACCGTTCTTTGAAGCCAACAATTTTGCCACCGTTGAGAGCACTGAGAATACCCTGGTGGTTAAAGGCGCCGAGAACGTGCCCCTGAAATTCTACCTGGCGCACCCGGATTCTTTTTACCCCACCCTGTTCAGCACCAGCTGCAGCGAGGATTTCAGCCAGGCCTGGCAAACACTGCCCGCCGCCACCGCAGCAGCCACTTATGCTTCCGAAGAAGCCATCTTTGAAGCGGCCGCCATACCTTACCTGTCGCCGGTACTGCGCGAGAAAGCGACCGCCCTGCAACGGAAGAGCGATGCAGCCCTCATAGCACCCACCGATATCAAAGGCATCATCCACTCCCATAGCAACTGGAGCGACGGCTCCCATACCATTGAAGAAATGGCCAAGGCCTGTATTGTTCAGGGCTATGAGTACCTGGTCATCAGTGATCACAGCAAGAGCGCATTCTACGCCAATGGCCTGTCGGAAGAAAGGATCCGGGAGCAACACCTGTATATTGACGAACTGAACGCCAAACTGGCTCCCTTTAAGATCTTCAAGAGTATTGAGTGCGATATCCTGAACGATGGCGCCCTTGATTATTCGGATGGCCTACTCTCTACCTTCGACCTGGTAATCGCCAGCGTCCACTCCAACCTGAAAATGACGGAAGAAAAGGCCATGATGCGCCTGCTCAATGCTATCAGCAACCCCTACACTACCATCCTGGGCCATATGACGGGCAGGCTGCTGCTCAGTCGCCCCGGCTACCCGGTAGATCACCACAAGATCATTGACGCCTGCGCCGAGCACCGCGTTACGGTGGAACTGAACGCCCACCCCAGGCGGCTGGACATCGACTGGCGCTGGATAGATTATGCCCTCGAAAAAGGCGTACTCCTGTCCATTGACCCGGATGCCCATGCCATTGAAGGCTATGCCGATTGCCGCTTTGGCGTGCTGGCCGCTCAAAAAGGGGGGCTCACCAAAGAGCGTAACCTCAGCAGCTTTTCGCTGGCGGAATTTGAAGGATTTTTAGCGGAACGGAAACAAATGAAGGGGATTTAAGGTGACCGACAAGGATCATTTACTTTCCACTGCTTCTCTTGAAATTATTTTAAGTATTGCTCTGATCTGGCATTACATTAATGAAACCCGACAACCTGCCAAAACAATATTCCATATAAACAATTTACTTGCAGCGGTTCCAGTAATTTGTAATTCTCAATTTGCAAATCGCGAATTAACAATTGTAATTTCAAATAGATTACTTTTCATCTTCAGGCGGCAATTGCTGATTACTTTTGCTCGCAATCTTTTTTATATTTTCTTCTGTTGGCAAGTTTTCTGGCATGGTTCCTCCAATGTCTTCAATAGTCTTTCTGACCTTTCGGCCTACCAAAAAATGAGTTCGATTAGCAGCATCTTTATTTTTGACACTATCCCTCTTTAGTTTCTCTTCTGCCTGAGTAGCCTTAAATAGATTCGCGGCAAGTTCCGTACTCCCCATATGATCCAAAATATTCTCTTTGGATGATAACCCTTTTTTCTTTTGTATACCTATCCTGTCCAAGCCTCCATACAGACCTTTATAGCCATAATTTTGGAAAATAGCATAATCAACTGGATCTACTACACCAGCACGTTTGGCAGTTGCCATCAGTTGTTTATTATGTTCAGTCAATTCTTTTCGCAGAAATAATCGTTTTTCTTTCTCGGTTGGCAATGAAGCATATTGCTCCATTTGCTGGATTTCTTGTATTCGGGTCTGCACTGCAAAATAAGTTTGACCCAATGCCACTAATTCCTTTTCAGGATCTGCGTTCTGAACAATTAGATAACAAGCATAGCGGCTTAATCTGATGTCATCAATTGCTCGTTGTGCTCCCGAGCCAATAGAAACCATATTGTCGAAAGCAACAAAATGGTGTTTTATTTTCTGTCCGCTATTCTTGCAAGCCTCGGCTGCCTTTTTCATCACTTCTACAAAGTTCCGATAACTTGCATATTGGAGAACTTCTGCAAGCTGCCTTGCCGACCAGAATTCACCAATACTGTCAACTTGTTTAATCTTCTCGAAAACAGGTTGATTTTCAGCATTTAAAAACTCTTTCATATAGCAATATCATATTTATATGATAGTAAAAATACGCAAATTTAACAACTAACAAGAAATATATTTCTTGACATTCTTGATAGATTGCGAATTTGTATCTTTGTTGAAATAAAAACCCAAAGATGCCGATCCAAATTGAAATAAACGATTCTCATGTTGATGGACTAATAGAATTTTATTTGCAGAGAATCAAAGTATTACGTACTGAAATTGCAGAAAGAGAGAAAGAATCCAAAGATATAAACGCACAAATATTAAGGCTTAAAAGGGGCAAGACTGAATCTATAGGTAATGAAAAATCGCCCATAATACATTCCACATCAAACTATCATGAAAAATGGACATGGATCAAAAAGATTCGCTTTATTCTTGAACCAAGCCTTTACCCCATGACTACGAAGGAAATAGTCGATACTTTAATGACCTATGAAGCCGGTCTTATGTTTGACCGCAAAAAGGCTATAGCAAGCGTGTCTTCCATTCTAAGCACTAAATCCGGAGAGGGAAAGGAATTTTTAAGATTAGAAAACGAATCTGGTGACTTTGCTTATGATATAAAAAAGAAAAAAAACGTGAAAGACGATAACGATGATGACATCAACCCATTTGAGTAACTCATTCTCGTTTGCAGAGGGCGAAAAAAGCCCCCACTAACTCGTAGCCCGCAGCAGCGGCAGCTTCACATAAAAAGTACTGCCCTCGCCTTCTACAGTAGTGAACCAGATCTCGCCCTGGGCCTGCTCTACAATGCTTTTACTCATGGCCAGCCCCAAACCGGTACCGGAAGATTTAGTAGTAAAATTGGGGGTGAATATCTTGGAACGGGTCTGCTCGGGTATACCTTCCCCGTTATCGGCAATGCTGATGATGATCACTTCGCCATCCATCTCCTCCTGCATCCGGATCACACGCTGGGCACGATTCTCACTGGCCTCAATGGCATTCTGCAGCAAGTTGGTGAACAGGCGGTTCAGCTGCGTTTTATCGGCAAATACCAGGACCTTGCCCGGCAGGGCATCCCAGCGGAAATCCAGGTTCTCTGTAGCGTCATAGAGGGAAGCCAGGGAATAGAGCAGTTCGTGCAGGTCGAACACTTCATTCTTGGGATTGCCGATATTGGCAAACTGGGAGAAATCAGAAGCGATCTTGGACAGGTGATCAATCTGCTCTACCAGCGTACGCGCTACATTGGCCGTCATATTCTTCAGGTCGGGCGAATTATTATCATTGGCCTTCTGCAGGTACTGGATACTCAGCTTCATGGGCGTGAGCGGGTTCTTGATCTCATGCGCTACCTGCCTGGCCATCTGCCGCCAGGCGCCTTCCCGTTCACTCTTGGCCAGTGCGTCCGCACTCTCTTCCAGTTTCTGCACCATCTTGTTGTATTCCGCTACCAGCACGCCGATCTCATCATTCCGCTTCCACTCAATTTCCTGGTTCACTTTCCGCAGGTTGATATCCCGCATCTTCTGGCTGATGATGGTAAAGGAGGAAGTGATCCGGTTGGTGATAAATACGGCTATAGCCCCGGACACCAGGAAGATAAAGGCATTCAGGTTGATGATGGTCACCAGGAAATTGGATATCTCCTGCTTCAGTTCACCCTGGGTGCTGTAAGAGGGAATATTTAGGTAGGCCACGGCCCTGCCGTTCTCATCCCGGACCGGCGTATAGATACTCTGGTAATTGATCCGCCCTACCATCTCGTCGGTCACTGTCTGCACCTGGTGCAGGGTATGGAGCCGGTAATAGGCCAGCGGGTTCATTTTATCGCTCAGTACGCCCCGGTAATAGATATCGGCGTTACTGGTCACTTTGAGATCGCCGAGGGTATCATACAGGTTTACATCGGTGCCGTGGATCTCGGATATCTCCGCCATCAGGTCCTGCACTTCATCGTTAAACCCTGGTTCGTACAACATTACTCCATCATTGAAGACGGCATGGTCAACCAGTTTTTTCTTTACCTCGTTGCCCATGATCTGGATGGCGCGGCTCAGCCGGTCCTGGTTGTTGAGGTGGTAGCGGTTCACAAAGAACAGGATGGTAGCCACCCCGATCACCACAAAGGACAGCAGGCTCACCATCAGGATGGTGCTATGCACCTGGCTGCGGATGCTCAGCTGGAACGACTGCCGGATAGTTGACCACTGCAACCTGCTCCGGAACAGCAGCGAGGCCATCCGGTAAAAGGACAGCAGCAACAGGAAGGTGCTGAACAAATAGGCAAAAAGAGTGATGCCTTCAATAAAAGAACTGTTCTTACGGGCTATCACCACCACTTTATCGGGCAGTCCTCGGTACCATAACTCCTCATAACCAATAGTCCGCACGGTCTTGAACTCGCCACGGGGAATAGCTTCCGGCTGCAGTTCGGTAGGGAAAGCATAATCATTGTAATGGTTGATCAGCCGCAGGCTGTCGTATATAGCATAAGAATATACGGTAGAGTATTCCGGCACCAGCTCCTTGGTCTGCTTGAACAGCTCAGGGATCAGCGCATCGCTCTTGTAGCGTTTGGGATCTGAGAGTACAAAGAAGTAACCGGTGGTAATATCGTTGGTGTCAATGATCTCCTTTTTAAAGATATAGGAGAACTTGTCGAAGCTTCGTTCAAAATAGCGGAGGTCCGGTATACTGGTAGGCCGGCCCTGGATACGGAAAATGGTATTAAGGGTATCAAAAGAACCTGCATCATCATTGTACAGCGGGCTCATCAGGGCATCGAAAGTAAAGACCTTGGTATCGTACTTATTGAGATAGGCCGTGAAATTGGTCTTTACGATGCTGTCCTTCAGGTAAGCGTTGGTATTCTTATCGTGGAAACGTTCAAAATTAGGGGCCAGGAAATTATTGTCGAGATAGGCCAGGGCAATACTCAGCAGGCGCTCACTGGAAGGATCGGCCTGGGAGGTCAGCTTTTCTGCAAAGCGCTTGCGCTGCTCAAACTCAATTTTTCTGTTCTCGAAGATGATGACCGTGGCAATGGAAAAAGAGAAGAGGAAGAGCCAGAACAGCACTTCCGACACGTTGAGCCGGAAATTGAGACCGGCAAAGATCTTCTGCTGCATCAGCCAGATAAAGACCAGCAGCCAGGGCAGCACAAAAAGGTTCAGCTCAATGACGGCCGTGTTACGGGTAAAGGAAAGGATGGCCAGGCCAAGGGTGGCGGTGACGACAAACGTGATATAGTTACGGTCGCCCACCAGCCGGCCGGCGGCGGTGAGCAGGATCTGCGACAGGAAAAAATAGCTGAGCGCCAGGGTAGCCAGGATCAGGAAACCGATCATGCTATAGCGGGTCAGACTGAACACATTGGTCACATTAAAGCTGATCTGTGCATCGGCCACCAGGCTTTGCAGGATATCCGCAAAAGCAAAAGTGACCATTACCAGGCCAAACAGGATCAGGATCACCAGCAGCCAGTTGCGGCGGGGATCAGCATGGGGATTGATCTTTGCCGTATTCAGCCGGCGGTTCACATAGACTACCAGCCAGCAGAACAGCAGGGCGTTGATCAGAAGATCGCCCAGGGAACTGAGTACAAAGCTGGAGCCATAGATGGCCGGGTCAAACAACTCAAACTGGCGGAGATCCAGCACGCCGGGGAAAATATAACTGACCGCCCGCAATACCAGTACCACACCGGTCAGGAAAAGGACGCCAGGCCAGAGGCCGTACCGGCGGTAGATCCTGTCGGCCACCTGGTACAGGTACAGGAAAAGCAGGAAAAAACCGAGTATGGACAATACCAGCGACCAGTTATTATGCTGCTGCTGGTGGAGCGTGGTCTTCTGCAGGTAGAACAGCACATCGCCCCGCAGGCTTTTGACCGGGAATTCAGTGGGGCTGGCAGAAATATCCACGCGCTGCGTAGCTTTATCAAAACCCGCAAACTCCTTCTTCAGGTTCTCATTCTCCACAAAATATTTCCATTGCACGGGGATCAGCGCCTGCACCGAGTAGCGGCCCTTCTGCGCAATTTCAAAGGCACGGATCACCTGTACATAAATACCGTTGCTGAGTTTGACGAGGCGGGTAGTATCTGCCGCCATATCATGCGGCGGCATAGCAGAATAACTATTCCAGAAAAGCAGTTCCGGCTGATCAAAGACATTGCGCTGGAACAGGTAGATACCATACTCCTTACGGGTATCCAGCAGTTCATCCAGCTCTTCTTCGGAAAATTTACGGTCTATCAGGCGGGTGAGCAGGGACTGGTCACGGGCAATGGCGTCAAAATCCTTCTCCTTATTGCGGATCCCCTGCTCTATGAGGTTGGCATAGTAACGGGCAGCCGTAGTATCAATAACATATTTATTGAGAATGAACGCCGTCAGGAAGAGCCCGATAGCGGCCAGCAGGTAGATATTTTTTAACAGCCATTTTTTCACCAGTTGCTTCAAATGCCGGGGTTTTGTTTTTTGATCTTGTCCCAAATAGCGTCCATCTCGGCCAGGGTCATATCCGCCAGGTCCTTCCCTTCTTCCTTTGCCTGTGCTTCCATCCGGTTGAAGCGGCTCATGAACTTCTTATTGGTCTTTTCCAGCGCATTTTCGGCATCTATCTGCAAAAACCGTGCATAATTGACCAGGGAGAACAGCAGATCACCGAACTCCTCCTCAATTTTAATGGGATCCTGGCTGGCCAGGGCCTCTTTCAGCTCGGCCGTCTCTTCTTCCACTTTATCCCATACCTGCTCCCGGTTATCCCATTCAAAACCTACCTGTTTGGCCTTTTCCTGGAGGCGGGTGGCTTTGACCACGGCGGGCAGGGACTGCGGAACGCCGGCCAGGACCGACTTCTTCCCTTCTTTGAGTTTTAATTTCTCCCAGTTCTGTTTTACTTCTTCATCGTCCTTCACCTGGACATCGCCATAGATATGCGGGTGGCGGGATACCAGTTTATCGGATACGCCTTGCAGGGCTTCTTCCAGGGTGAACTGGCCCTGTTCGGCCCCTATTTTGGCATAGAACACCATATGCAGGAACAGATCGCCGATCTCTTCCTTCACACCTTTCCAGTCGTTCTCCGTAATAGCGTCCGCCAGTTCATAGGTTTCCTCAATGGTCAGCGGGCGGAGGGTCTGGATGGTCTGTTTCCTGTCCCAGGGGCATTTCTCCCGGAGTTCGTCCATAATGGCTACCAGGCGCATAAAGGCTGCTCCTGCCTGTTCTTGTTGCATAAGCCGGTTTTAGATGCGAAATACGGTCAATATGGACAACCCGCCAAATAACAGCAGCAGGGAAATACCGGCCAGGACATTGAACAGGAAAAACTTGAGCAGGGTTTTGCCCCGCCCCTGTCCATAAAAGACCCGCATGGACTTGTAGGCATAATAGATGCCGGCCAGGCAAAGCAGGAACTCGATCCAGCCAATAGTGGTGGACAGGAAAGAATTGTCCGTATGCTGCCGCCAATAGCCCAGGCTCATAATCACCAGCAGGAAGATAAAGGTGAAGATATAGAGGTAGATCAGGAAGATCCCATGATCCACATAGTAGAATTGTTTACGCCGGACATACAGCAGTTTGAGGAAAAGCGCAAACAGGGGCAGTGAGATGAACAGCATGGCCGGGAAACTATGCACAAACTTGTCTACCACCGCCTTGATTATCGCTTCCTTATCATTCCCATACTGTTCCCTGATGTCAATATCCCGGTATACCAGCCGGCGTTCGATCCAGCCGTCCCGACTGCCTTCCGGAAGGGCCTGCTGTGCGGAATCGTAGGCGGCGCGGGAAGTATACCGCTCCAGCTTGTTCAGCACATCCCATTTCTTAGTAGTTTCATAGCTGCTATCGCTGCCGGCAGCTTCCCCCTCCGGTTTCCAGGTATCTGCACTGTCTTCCTGCCAACGCTTTCTGTCTTTCGCCGAATCCCGCTCCAGGAACTTCATACCCTTACCGCTCATGGATCGGATGGTTTTCAGCCCGTCAATGATATCGGAAGAATCCCGGGACGTATGCGCATCCTTCAGGGCGTCCACCTGGATTGAATCCCAGTTGACAGCCAGGTTAGCCTTTGCCATCTCCTTTTGGGCATGGCCGATATCCAGGTCCTTGATATTTGCAATGGAGAAAAAGAGCAGGAAGAAAATAGCCGATGTGAACACATACATCCGGATAGGATGCAGGTAGCGGACGCGCCGCCCATGGATATACTCCCTGGGCAATATACCGGGCTTCCCGATCAGTTCTTTTACAGTGGTGAAAAACTTACCGTCAAAATGGGTAATATCATTGAAGAAGTGGGATATGATCCCCCAGACGGTTTCTTTGGGTTCAATGTTTTCCTGCCCGCAAACATGACAATAACGGCCTACCAGGTCCGCATGACAGTTCAGACAGATTTTCTCATGACGTTCTTTTCCGTGGGACACGAATGGAAATTTTAACTAAAAATAATAGAAAGAAGCTATTTTACAGAAATTTTCACCGGATATCCATATCGTAAATAAGAAAATCATCGTTAGTTAGTGCCCGAAATCGCTGTAATGCTGACAGACAGCGCTTTTCAAATTACATTTATGAAAACATTATTTGTTGCTTTCCTGACCAGTTGCCTACCAATAGCCGCCACCTGCCAGTATTTGTACAATGACCTGATCATGACCGGTGAGAACATAAAAAAACGGGCGCTATACCAGCAGCAGGGAGTAAAAGCCATCAGGTTCAACAGCCAGGACGGCATGGGCCAGCCCATTGACGGATTCAGCAGCAGCCAGACCATCAAAGCCAATTTCACCGAGATCAGCACCCTGACCAGCACCTCCCTTTCCGGCGCCTCTACCAACAGCTCCTTTTTCAACGCCCAGGGACAGCTGGTCCGCACCATAGATACTTCAGACGGTAACAAGACCACTATTGAATACAGCTATTACCCGGATAAGAAGCTGCAGAAACTGACCAGCGTTTCCAGCTCGCCCGGCAACTTCATCAACAAGGAAGCGCATTACTGGACCTACCAGGATGGCAAGCCGGTTAAGATGCTGCGTATCCGGAACGACCGGGACACTACTTTTATCAGTTTTATACTGGACGAAGCAGGTAATATTGCAGAAGAGCATAGTTTGTTTAACGGGCAGGAACAGCCTACTTACTATTATTACTACGATGAGCAGCATCGCCTCACCGATATTGTCCGCTATAACCAGCGTGCCAAAAGAATGCTGCCCGATTATATTTTTGAATACACCGACAAAGGTCAGCTGGCCACTATGCTGGTCACTACCGAAGGCACCAGCGATTACCAGAAATGGCAATACACCTACAACGAAAAAGACCTGAAAGTAAAGGATGAATGCTTTGCCAAATCCAGGGCGCTGATTGGCCAGGTCCTTTATCAATACAATTTTTAAATCGTGTTCAGTTCCCCGCCTGCGGCGGGGAACTGAACACGATTTTTATTTTTTCGCGATCCAGCGCCGCACCAGCTTTTCAAACTCCACAGCATGGAACAGGAATGCAGCCACGCCTACACAGGCCAGCAGCTCCATGCCCGTCAGCGGCTGGGTATGGAAAATATCATTTGCAAAGGGCAGGTAGATAACACCCAGCTGCAGCCCGAAGGTCAGTACCAGCGAGCCTATCAGTGGTTTGTTGGAGAGAAATCCTTTCTTATAAATAAATTCTGTATCGCTCCGGATGGCCAGCACATGGCCTAATTGCGCCAGCGACAGCACGGTGAACACCATGGTCTGCCAGTGTGCATCACCGATATGGATGGCCCAGGCCTGGGTGCCCAGGGTGAGGGCTGCCATCAGGATGCCTACCCAGATGATATGATAGCCCAGTCCGCCGGCAAAGAGGCTTTCATTGGTCCTGCGCGGCTTCCTTTGCATAATGTCCTTATCGGCCTGTTCCGATGACAGGGTAAGGCCGGGCAGGCCATCCGTCACCAGGTTGATCCAGAGGATATGCACGGGCAGCAGGGGCACAGGGAGGCCCAGCAGGGGCGCAAAGAAGATGGTCCAGATCTCGGCGCTGTTGCAGGTCATGATATACTTCACAAACTTGCGGATATTGTCGTAGATCCGCCGGCCTTCTTTCACCGCGCCCACAATGGTGGTGAACTTATCATCCAGCAGGATCATATGAGCGGCTTCCTTACTTACATCCGTTCCCGTAATGCCCATGGCGATGCCGATATTGGCGGTGCGCAGCGAGGGCGCATCATTGACCCCGTCGCCGGTCATGGCCACAAAATGATCCTGGCCCTGCAGGGCTTTTACGATATTGAGTTTCTGCTCGGGCGATACCCGGGCGTAAACGGCTATCTGTTCTACTTTTCCCCCCAGTTCTTCGGGACTGAGCTTGCCCAGCTCACGGCCGCTCATTACAATATCCTTTTCTTCCAGGATGCCGATCTCGCGGGCAATGGCCGCCGCCGTGGTGGGGTGATCACCCGTGATCATCACGGTACGGATACCGGCTTTTTTACATTCGGCAATAGCTTCTTTGACGCCCTCCCGCGGCGGATCGATCATACCGGCCAGCCCGCTGAACTGCAGCTCTTTTTCAATATCGTCAACGCTCAGTTCGGAAGGCAGCTGGTCCAGGTACCGGTAGCCATAGGCCAGCACGCGGTTGCCTTCTTTTGCCAGCCGGTCGGTTTCCTGTTTGATCTTTTCTGTGGCTCCCTGGTCCTGGAGGATATCCAGCAGGGCTTCAGTGGCGCCTTTCACAATCACCAGGTAGCGGTCGCCCTGCTGGTGGATGGTGGTCATCCTTTTGCGGTCGGAGTCAAAGGGCAGCTCACCCACCCGGGGAAATTCTCGCCCGGTCTTTTCTGCGGCCTGTTCATCGTGCTGCCCGTGGATATATTCAATGAGGGCTATTTCAGTAGGATCTCCGGTCCAGCCACCTTCTTTCTTTTTCACTGCGTCCTGGTTAAGGACCATGCTGGCTTCCAGGAGGGAGAGCTGCTGGCCATCCAGTGGATCTTCGGTGAAAGGAACAATGCCGGTAACGGTCATTTTGTTACGGGTCAGGGTGCCTGTCTTATCAGAACAGATATAGGAAACGGAGCCCAGGGTCTCTACGGCGGGCAGTTTGCGGATCAGGACATTTTGTTTGACCAGCCGGCGGGCGCCGCGGGCAAGGGCAATGGTGATCAGGGCAGGCAATGCTTCGGGGATGGCGGCTACGGCCAGCGAGATGGCCACCAGCAGCATATTGACAGGCTCTTCGCCGCGCAGGAGGCCAACGCCGAAAAGCAGTACGCAGATACCGATGACCAGCCAGGTGATCTTCTTGCCAAAATCGGCCAGGCGAAGGCGTAAGGGTGTCTGCGGATCTTCCCCCTGGAGCATACCGGCAATTTTGCCGATCTCTGTTTTCATGCCGGTGGCGATGACGATGCCGGAGCCCCGGCCATTGGCCACCTGCGTGCTTTTATAGGCCATATTGAGGCGGTCCCCCAGGGGAAGATCTTCCTCATCAATGGGTGAAGGGTCCTTATCAACGGGCGCGGATTCCCCGGTCAGCGAGGATTCCTCAATGCGGAGCGAGTGGGATTCCAGGAGCCGGAGGTCGGCAGGCACCAGGACGCCGGCTTCCAGCAGGACCAGGTCGCCGGGCACCAGTTCTGCAGCGGGGATACTGGTGCGCTGGCCATCGCGCAGGACGGCGGCTTCGGGGGCGGCCATTTTACGGAGGGCTTCCATAGCTTTTTCAGCACGGTATTCCTGCACAAAACCCAGGACGGCATTGAGCAGCACAATGACCAGGATGATGATGGTATCTGCCAGATCGCCGGCCACGCCGGCAATAACGGCGGCGGCCAGGAGGATAATGATCATGAAATCAGTGAACTGGTGGAGAAAGAGCAGCCAGGCGGGTTTCTTCTTTTTTTGCACCAGCTCATTGGGGCCGTTTTCGGCCAGCAGTTGCTGTGCAGTGGATGCGCTGAGCCCTTTGTCTGAAGAGCCTGTCTCCTGGATTACTTTCTGGGTGTCAAGCTGATGCCAGTTCATTGGTAAATCATTGATTGAATGCATGTACTGTATCAAAAATATTGCCCGATGGTCCCCTGCTGTATGATGATGCTCATAAATATCACTAAGCAACGTCATTAATCGGTCACCTGAGGTCTGATAACTTTGAATACATGGGCTACTCATTGCCCGGATTAAATCAACATTTTATGTACTTAACCATTCGCGGAGACAGACCGATCAGTGAGGTGCAAAGCGAGTTTTCCCTCACCTTTCCGTTCCTGAAAATAGAGTTTTTCAGGAAGGAGAATGTGCAGCGACAGCCGCAGCCTGTGCCCGTGAAAGTACCCCAGCACCTGACCATCCGCAATGCGTGGGTGGGTAAGGGCAGTGAAGGCGTGCTGGAGATCCGGGAACTGATGACCGTTTCAGAACTTGAACTGGGCCTGAAGGAACAGTTTGGTCTGATGGCGCAGGTTTTCCGGAAGTCGGGCAAGGTATGGCTGTCCACCACTATCACAGACAAATGGACCCTCAAACAACAAAATGACCATGGGCGCGAGATCAGCGCAGATACTATTACGCCGCTGGCCAAAGACCGGAAGGATCTGAATGCCGATCTTTGACTGGCGGCCCCATGGCCATGAAAGGACTCACCGATAGCAATTCTCCATCAGTAATCCGTACAGCAGAGCTTACCGGACATCGCTAGCAACCGTTGTCCGTTGATCTGTAGCAGTAAAATTTATCAGTAAAGCAGGTTCTTCAGTTTTTCCAGGTCGAGGATCCTGATCTTGCCTTCGCGGATCTCGATCAGTTTCTCCGATTTGAAATCACTCAGGGTCCTGATCAGTGATTCTGTGGCCGTACCTACGTATTGAGCAATATCTTCCCGGGAAATATCAATGGGCTTATCCTTCTGGGTACCGCCACTGCCGCTATTGAATTTCTGGTGGATGCTGACCAGTGCTTTGGCTACGCGTTTACGCAGGGAATCATAGGCCAGGTAGAGCAGGCGCTCTTCTTTCTCTTTTACGTCCCTTGAAATGAGTTTAATGAATTTGGAAGCAATGTTCATGTCATTGTAGACCGCTGTCAGGAAATCATCCTTGGGGATGCGGGTGACATCTGCTTCTTCCAGCACTTCAGCAGTATCATCATAGCTGCTGTTCTCCAGCAGGGCCACGTGGCCAATGAAATCGCCGGCGCTGTACAGGTTGGTGATATATTCCTTTCCATCCTCATGCAGCTTGAAGGTCTTGATCTTGCCGCTTTTGACGTAGTAGAGGTATTTGGGTCTTTTGCCTTCCGTATAGAGGCTCATTTTACGGGCCACTTTTTCGGAATCATATTGTTCGGGGTCCAGGACCAGCAGACCGGAGCCGTTCAGCTCTTTCATAAGGTCGTTGGCGCCGGTTTCACCGGGAGCGTACTGAGCATGGATAATATCCATTTTGCGGAGCCTGGTCTCAATGGCCCGCAGCAGCTCAATATCATCAAAAGGCTTGGTAATATAATCGTCGGCCCCCATTTCCATGCCCTTGCGCATATCGCCGCGTTCAGTCTTGGCAGTCAGGAAGATAAAGGGGATCTGCTCCGTTTCGGGATTCTTTTTCAGGAGGTGCAGGACGCCATAGCCGTCCAGCTCAGGCATCATGATATCGCAGACAATGAGGTCCGGCTTTTCTTTAATGGCCTGCTCTACTCCTTTTTTCCCATTTTCCGCCGTATGCGTTTCAAAGCCTGCCAGAAGCAGGATCTCGGCGGTGTTTTCTCTGATTTCCGTGTTGTCGTCTATTACCAAAATTCGTTTCATAAGCTATCGGCAGGTTTAAAATCCGCGTAAAAATACATTTCCTCCCCGAATCGGCCATATCTCTTGAGGAAAATCAGTAAGATCAGTGAAGAAACTCATAAAAAAGGGAATTTCCGGCAGTTAGTTTCGCATCATAAAGATTTTTTATGGGCGTAGTGAAATCCCGTGAGCAACTGACCTGTTACCACTGCGGGGAGCAGTGCCAGACCAGCAGCATCCAGGCCGCAGAGAAGCAATTCTGCTGCGAAGGGTGCCGGATGGTGTACCAGCTGCTCAACCAGAACGGGCTTTGCGACTACTACTCCCTGAATGATAAGCCCGGCATCAATCAACGACAAACAACACGGAAAGATAAATTCAATTTCCTTGAAGATACTACCATTCAGCAGAAGCTGATCCACTTCAGCAGTGAAGAGCGCATGCATGTCACTTTCTATCTGCCTGCCATTCATTGCAGTTCCTGCCTCTACCTGTTGGAAAACCTCCACAAAATTGACCCTGGCATCCTATCGGCCAGGGTCAATTTTACTCGTAAAGAAGTGGATATTGCTTTTGACCACCGGAAGATCTCTTTACGGCGCGTGGCCGAACTGCTGACCAGCATCGGCTATGAGCCCTATATCAGCCTGAACGACCTCCAACAATATAAGCCCCGTCCCAAAAAGACGATGGTATACCAGCTGGGTATTGCTGGTTTCTGCTTCGCCAATATCATGCTGCTCAGTTTCCCGGAGTACCTGGGACTGGAAGGCCAGGAGCTGCAGCTGCAGGGTGCTTTCCGCATCCTCAACTTCATCCTGGCGCTGCCCGTTTTCTTTTACTGCGCACTGCCTTTCTTCAACTCGGGTTGGAAAGGCTTACGCGCAGGGTACCTGAACATTGACGCGCCTATTGCGCTGGCTGTCCTGGTCACCTATGCGCGCAGTGTGTATGAAGTGGTCTCCGGCACCGGCGCTGGCTATTTTGATTCCATGTCGGGCATCGTATTCTTTATGCTGGCAGGGCGTGTCCTGCAGGATAAAACCTATGAACAACTCTCCTTCGACCGGGATTTCACCGCGTACTTTCCGATAGCGGTGAGCGTGGTGAAAGACCGGTTAAAAGTTCCTACGCCCCTGCCTGAGCTGAAAACAGGGGATACCCTCCTGATCCATAATGACGAGCTGATCCCCTGTGATGGCATCCTGACCCGGGGCAAGGCCTTTATCGACTACAGCTTTGTGACCGGCGAGTCCATGCCGGTACGCAAGGAGATGGGTGAGATCGTGTATGCCGGTGGCCGGCAGACAGGAGGTAATATTGAGGTGCTGGTGGTCCGGGAAGTATCCCAGAGCTACCTGACCCGCCTCTGGTCCAAAGATGAGCTGAAAGGCAAAAAAGATTCAGTCCGTCATCCCTTTACGGACCTGATCAGCCGCTATTTTACCTATATCGTATTAACCATCGCTTTTCTCGGCGCCCTCTACTGGTGGGATGCCGACGCTTCCAAAGTGTGGAATGTTGTGACGGCAGTGTTGATCGTGGCATGTCCCTGCGCCCTGCTGTTGTCCACCACTTTCACTAATGGCAATATCCTGAGGATCCTGGGAAGAAACGGTTTTTACCTGCGCAACGCCCAGACCATTGAAAACATAGCTGGGGTGGATCATATCATTTTCGACAAAACGGGTACTTTGACCACCACCAGTCAGCAGGAGATCGAGTATAACGGGGTACCGCTATCAGCCCTGCAGCAGCATGCTGCGGCAGCTATATCGGCACAGTCCAACCACCCGCTGAGCAAAGCTGTAGCCCAGTTCTTCAATTACACCGGCCAGGCGGAAGTTACTGACTTCCGTGAGCTCACAGGCCAGGGTGTACAGGGCTATGCCTTTGGTCAGCAGGTGTCCCTGGGCTCCCGCCAGTTTGTTTCCGGCAAGGAAGGCCAGGATACCGGCACCCGCGTATTTGTAGCCTTCGGTGGCAAACTCTTCGGTTATTTCAGTATCCGCAACCAGTACCGCCAGGCGGCCCCGCCCCTGGTCCGCGTGCTGAGCCAACGCTATGGGCTGTCCGTAGCCTCCGGCGATAACGCCTCCAGCAGGCCGCAGCTGGAAGCCCTGTTCAACAAGAACGCCACCCTGCTGTTTGAACAGAAACCGGCCGATAAACTCCATTATGTCCAGGAACTGCAGGAGCAGGGCCAGACAGTGATGATGATCGGCGACGGGCTCAATGACGCCGGCGCCCTGCAGCAAAGTGATGTGGGTATCGCCATTGCAGAGGACAGCAACAATTTCACGCCGGCCAGCGATGCCATCCTGGAAGCCAGTCAGCTGTCCAATCTGCCCAAATTCATCCGCCTTTGCAAGGTCAACAAAAGGATTGTACTGACCAGCTTTGTAGTCAGCATCCTCTATAACCTGGTAGGCCTGTTCTTTGCCGTACAGGGCATGCTTTCCCCGCTGGTGGCCGCTATCCTGATGCCCGCCAGCAGCCTGAGCATCCTCCTAATCACCTTCGGCTCCAGCAACCTGGTGGCCAGGTGGTGGAAACTGTAAGTAAATTTTTCAGGCCCCTTTGTCACAGCCTCGTGACAAATACATGACGAAAATCATCTTTTCCGGTAAGTAGCGTCATCAATCTGTCAGACACGCAGAGATAGTTTTGTACCATCAACTTTCTATCTATGAGCGTCATTATCATCCTGCTGATCGTCAGCATTAGCGTGGCAGCCCTGTTCCTGGCTGGTTTTATCTGGAGCGTAAAGACTGGTCAATATGACGACGAGTACTCGCCGCCCCGCCGCATGCTTTTTGACGACCCCGCTCCTGGCCAGGAAGCCGGCAGCAGTAAAGATCCTCAGCCTCACCCCTAACCCATTCCACATTCAGTAAATAAGAAACCAAACAGGTATGCAAGTAGAAAAATTCTATTATGACAACAAGATCGTCAAATACTTTGGGTACGCCACGCTCCTGTGGGGTATCGTAGGGATGCTGGCCGGCCTGTACGCTGCCATACAGATCTACGCTCCCGCTACCTCTCTCGATCTTGCCCCCACCACTTTCGGAAGGATCCGCCCGTTGCACACCAACGCGGTGATCTTCGCTTTTGTAGGCAACTGTATCTTCACAGGTGTCTACTACTCGCTCCAGCGTCTCTGCAAGGCCCGGATGTTCAGCGACCGACTCAGCTGGATCCATTTCTGGGGATGGCAGGGGATCATTGTAGCCGCAGCAATTACCCTCCTGGCCGGCTACACCACCGGTAAGGAATATGCTGAACTGGAATGGCCTGTTGATATCGCCATCACCCTGGTTTGGGTGGTATTTGGCATCAATATGTTCGGCACCATCCTCAAAAGAAGGGAAAAACACCTGTACGTTGCTATCTGGTTCTACATCGCTACCTGGGTAACGGTTGCCCTGCTGCATATTGTAAACTCATTTGAGATGCCGGTCTCTTTCATGAAAAGCTACAGCTGGTACGCCGGTGTACAGGACGCCCTGGTACAATGGTGGTATGGTCACAACGCAGTAGCCTTCTTCCTGACCACGCCTATCCTGGGTCTCATGTATTACTTCCTGCCCAAGGCTGCCAACAGACCGGTATATTCCTATCGCCTGTCCATTATCCACTTCTGGGCGCTCATCTTTATCTATATCTGGGCTGGTCCCCACCACCTTTTATATACAGCATTGCCCGACTGGGCCCAATCGCTTGGTATCGTGTTCTCCGTGATGCTCATCTTCCCCAGCTGGGGCGGTATGCTGAACGGCCTGTTCACGCTCCGTGGCGCCTGGGATAAAGTAAGGGAAGATCCTGTTCTGAAATTCTTTGTAGTAGCCGTTACCTGTTACGGTATGGCCACTTTTGAAGGACCCATGATGTCCCTGAAAACAGTGAACGCCATCTCCCACTTTACCGACTGGACCATCGCCCACGTACATATCGGCGGCCTTGGCTGGAACGGCTTTATGGCCTTCGGTATGCTCTATTACCTGGTGCCTAAAATGTGGAACACCACCATCTACTCCAGGAAAATGGCCAATAACCATTTCTGGCTCGGCACCATCGGCGTTATCATCTATGCAGTTCCCCTGTACTGGGCTGGTTTCACCCAGGCGCAGATGTGGAAGACCTTCACTGAAGAAGGCCAGCTGAAATTCAGCTTCCTGGAAACTGTTACCCATATCATTCCCATGTATGTGTCCCGCAGCATTGGCGGCGGCCTGTACGTGATCGGCGCCATCATGATGGCCTGGAATATCTACAAGACCATTCAAAAAGGTTCTTTCATTGCCAACGAAGCTGCCGAAGCTGCTCCCCTCCAGGCTGAAAAACACGAGGGACGTCAACACTGGCACCGCTGGATCGAGAAAAAACCCATGACCATGCTGGTGCTGAGCCTGATAGTAGTGAGCATTGG
This sequence comes from Candidatus Pseudobacter hemicellulosilyticus, assembly GCA_029202545.1. Taxonomy (GTDB): domain Bacteria; phylum Bacteroidota; class Bacteroidia; order Chitinophagales; family Chitinophagaceae; genus Pseudobacter; species Pseudobacter hemicellulosilyticus. The sequence goes on along the minus strand of CP119311.1, from coordinate 4,023,439 downwards.
CGGCGCCCTGGAACTGGTGCCCACCTTCCTGGTGAAATCCAATGTACCCACCATCAGCAGTGTGAAACCCTATACACCACTGGAACTGCAGGGCCGCGATGTCTATATCCGTGAAGGCTGCTATACCTGCCATTCGCAGATGGTGCGTCCTTTCCGGGATGAGGTATCCCGCTATGGCGAATACTCCAAAGCCGGTGAATTTGTATACGATCACCCCTTCCAGTGGGGCTCCAAACGCACCGGTCCGGACCTGGCCCGTGAAGGCGGTAAATACCCGGACAGCTGGCACTATAACCATATGCTGGATCCCCGGATCATGTCCCCCGGTTCCATCATGCCCAACTATCCCTGGCTGCTGGATGATAAGATAGACACCGCTTCTACGCCGGCCAAGATCAGGGTCATGCAGAAACTGGGTGTTCCCTATCCTGAAGGTTATGACCAGCAGGCCAATGCCGACCTGATGCAACAGGCAGACGGCATCCGCCAGAGCCTGAAAAAGGATAAGATAGAAACCCCTGCCAATGCAGAGATCGTAGCGCTGATCGCTTACCTGCAAAGACTGGGTAAGGACATTAAAGCAGCTCCCAAAGAGCAGGTAGCCGAAAACCAATAAAATCAAGGATCATGAAATTCATACATTACCTGGAGAAAATAACCGGCGTCAGTATCTACCCGCTGGCCTCCTTCGCCATCTTCGGTCTGTTTTTCCTGGCCGTCCTTATCTGGGTCATCAGGAGCGATAAAAAGACCATTAACGAGATCAGTCGCATTCCATTAGATTAATCACATTCATTCAAATAAGATTTTATGCCTCCTATCCCTTCTTCCATCTCAGATCCGGTAGTACTGATGCTGGTGATCATCATGGTGATCCTGCTACTGATCATTGGATTGCTGGCGAACGTGGTGATCGGCGCCGCCACCTACTACTATGAAAAGCAGAAAGAACAAAAGAAAGAGGAAGAAAAGAAGAACAGCGCCCTCACTGCCGGTGTGGTTACTACCCTGCTCCTGCTTTGTATGACCGCCCCCGTATTTGCACAGGATGGCGCTGCTGAGACCACGGCTGCCGTTGAAACCGCCACCAGCTTTGGCGCCCTCTCCGCTACCGCTTTTTACCTGGTAGCAGGCGTTATTGCCATTGAGCTGCTGGTGATTGCCGCCCTGCTGTACCAACTGCGGGTGTTCATCAGCAAGACCAAAAAAGTAACCGCTGCCATTGAAGGCGCTGAAGTCGTTGTAGCGCCCAAAAAAGAAAGCATGATCTGGTGGAGAAAGATCAACCGTTTCCGTCCCCAGGAGCAGGAAGCCCAGATTGATCTTGGCCACGATTATGATGGCATCCGTGAGCTGGACAACCGGCTGCCACCCTGGTGGCTGTACGGGTTCTACATCACCATTGCCATTGCAGGCATCTATCTCTGGCGCTATCATGTATCCAACAGCGCCCCGCTGAGCGCCGAGGAATATATGATCGCTGTAAAGGAAGCGGAAGTACAGAAAGCCGCTTACCTGAAGAAAACAGCCAATAATGTGGATGAGACCAACGTCAAACTGCTGACAGAGGCCAGCGCCCTGGAGAACGGCAAAACGGTATTTGTGAAGAACTGCGCCGCCTGCCATGGCCAGGCCGGTGAAGGCACTGTAGGTCCCAACCTGACAGACGATTACTGGCTGCATGGCGGCAGCATCAGCGATGTATTCAAAACCGTTAAATACGGCTACCCCGAAAAAGGCATGCGCAGCTGGAAGGAAGACCTTTCTCCTGTTCAGATGGCCCAGGTAGCCAGTTATATCAAGAGCCTGCATGGTACCAACCCCGCCAATCCCAAAGAAAAGCAGGGTGAACTGTACCAGGACACACAGAGCGCAGGCGCTCAACCTGATTCATCGGCTACATCGGTCACCCTGCGCTAAGCACGGAAGGCCGGGGCCTAAAAAGTAATAATAGTGGAAACAGTGCGTGACGTACCAACAAAAAAGGAAAAGGTGACCGACCCGGAAGCATTCCGTGACAGGATTGCTACCGTAGATGCTGCCGGCAAACGGAAATGGATCTTTGCTACCAAACCAAAGGGCAAATTCTATACTATCCGTTCCTGGGTGAGCTTTGGCTTTTTTGCCCTCTTCTTCACCCTGCCTTTTATCTATGTCAACAAAAACCCACTGTTCCTCTTCAACATAACAGAAGCCAAATTCATCATCTTCGGACAGGTGTTCTGGCCGCAGGACTTTTTCATTTTCGGGTTAACGATGGTCACGTTCATCGTGTTCATCATTCTTTTCACGGCGGCCTTCGGCCGCCTCTTCTGCGGGTGGGTTTGCCCTCAGACCGTATTCATGGAAATGCTTTTCCGCAAAATTGAATACGCTATTGAAGGCAACGCCTCCCAGCAGCGGATGCTGGCCAAAGCGCCCTGGAATACCAACAAGATCCTGCGCAAATCCGGCAAACACCTGGCTTTTTATCTGCTGTCCTTTATTATTGCCAATACGTTCCTGTCGTACATCATCGGCATCACTGAGCTCTGGCGTATCATCACCGAGCCTGTGACCGAACATATCGGCGGCTTTATTTCTATCCTGGTGTTCTCCGGCGTGTTCTATGGCGTATACTCTTTCTTCCGCGAGCAGATCTGCACGGTGATCTGTCCCTATGGCAGGCTGCAGGGCGTATTGCTGGACAAGAACTCCATGGTGGTGGCCTATGATTACCGCCGCGGCGAGCCCCGGGGCAAATTCAGCAAACAACAACCGCAGCTGGCGCCGGCAATTGTACCTGACAAGGGCGATTGCATCGACTGCTTTGCCTGCGTAAAAGTTTGCCCTACCGGTATTGATATCCGGAACGGCACCCAGATGGAATGCATTGGCTGTACAGCCTGTATTGACGCCTGTGACGCTATCATGGAAAGGATCAACAAGCCGCTGGGCCTGGTCCGCTATGCTTCCGAGAACGGTATTGAGAAAAAAGAGAAGCTGCAATACACCGGCCGCATGAAGCTCTATACCGCCCTGCTGGGCATCCTGATCATGCTGCTGGCTTTCTTCCTCTTTACCCGCAAGGAAGTGGACGCCACCATCATGCGCACACCGGGCATGCTGTTCCAGGAAGTAGGGGCCGACAGCGTTTCCAACCTGTACAATATCAAAGTGGTCAACAAGACCATGGACAGCATCAACCTGGAACTGCACCTGGAAAATACCGGCGGCCGCATTGAAGTGATCGGCGGTAACAACCATGTGAACGTCAAAGACCAGGGCCAGGGCAGCGGTTCTTTCTTCGTGATCCTGCCCAAAAGCAGTATCAGGGACCGGAAGACCAAACTCGATATCGGCCTCTATGGCAGCAAGGGTAAAATAGATCAACTGAAAACGAATTTCCTCGGTCCCATCGGTGATTAAGCACCAGCCGGGTATCTATCTCTGAACGTTAAAATCTACAATTATGAAATTTACCTGGGGACATGCAGTGATACTGGCCTTCCTGGCCTTCTGCGGATATATCGGGTTCCTGGTGTACAGCTGTACCCAAACCAATTTCGACCTGGTGTCCAAAGAATATTATAAGGATGAGATCGTCTATCAGCAGGTGATTGACGGCACCAACAGGGCCAATGCCCTGAGCAGCAAGATAAACCTGGTAAAGGAAAACGGCCATTTCACCCTGCGCCTTCCTGCCGAGCTGCAAAGCAAGAAAGTAAAAGGCACCGTATGGTTCTATTGCACGGCTGCTGCCGGCCGCGACCGCAAAGTGGATTTTGAATCTTTTGCCGATATGCCGCTGGAGATCCGCCAGCCGCTCCTCCCAGGCAACTATACCGCCAAGATCGGCTGGTATGCAGAAGAGAAATACTATTACGCTGAACAACCCATTGCTATCCAATAACACATGGAAGCAGTCATCCTGGCCGGATTAACCCTGGGGCTGGTAAGCAGCCTGCATTGCGTGGGCATGTGTGGCCCGCTGGCGCTGGCATTGCCGGTGCAGCACCTGGGCGCCGGGCGGCAGCTGCTGTCTATGTTCCTGTACAATACCGGACGGGTGATCACCTATTCCCTGCTGGGATTGCTATTCGGCCTCGCGGGCAGACATATTTACCTGGCGGGTTTCCAGCAATGGTTCTCCATTGCCCTGGGCGCCGCCATCCTGGTCATCACCCTTCAGCACTATTTTTTTCAGCACCGGCTCCAGCCGCAATGGCTGCAGGTTATTTATATGAAAGTGCATTTTATCATGGGCAAGGCGCTGCTCTCCAAAGGGCCGCTCGCCTTCCTGCTCATGGGCATGGCCAATGGCCTGCTACCCTGTGGCATGGTGTACCTGGCCATTGCCGGCGCCCTGAGCACTTCGGAACTGACGCATAGCGTATTGTTCATGGCCCTGTTTGGCGCAGGCACCCTGCCCGCTATGCTGGCCCTCAGCCTCGGAGGCTTCCGCATCAATATCGGCGTCCGCCAGCAATTGAAAAAAGCCATGCCCTATATTATGGTGGGAATGGCTGTGGTCCTGATCCTCAGAGGTATGAACCTGGGTATTCCTTTTATCAGCCCCGTACTCGCGGGTGCCCCGCAGGATGCCATTCATTGTCATTGATCCGCTGCATCTTTATAGCTTGTTTTTGGGAATAACACACCCAGACTTTCCTTTGGCTGATCTTCATAGCCCCACTCTTCATCAGCCTTCAGTTCCTTTCCTTTATACGCACCATATTTCAGGATCACAATGACCATCCAGGTCACCAGGAAGGGCGCTCCTGCATACAGACCACCAATCACGGAAGCCGGCGCTCCACCCAGGAACAGGCCATAATACAACGCAAGGTAACAGGTCACTGCTACCACCACAAACACTGGTTTTCGTAACATAGCTGAGTTTTTATACAACTATGCCAACAACTATCATACCTGTAGTTCGGGGAGCTTGACGGTAATGGTAGTGCCGCTGCCAAGGGTGCTTTGCAGCTGGATAATACCGCCCAGCAGATCGGTATACCGTTTTACAATGTGCAGGCCCAGGCCGGTGCCCTGGATATTCATGGCGTTTCGGCCCCTGAAGAAACTGGTAAACATATAGTTCTGGTCCTCTTCAGAAATACCGATGCCTTCGTCCTTAACGGCAATGGTCACTTCATGATCCTCCACTACGGTATTGATCCAGACCGTGGCCTCGTCGGGCGAGAATTTGACGGCATTGCTCAGGAGATTAATGAGGATATTCTTCAACACTTTCTTATCGGTGGAGAAATTGTTATCGCCCCTGTATTCCACCACCAGCTGCTGATTGGGCTTGGCGATGCCCTTGATCTCGTCGGCCGTTTCTTCCAGGAATTCCCGCAGGTCAAAGGGCTCACCGCTCACCTGCACCTTGCCTTCTTCCAGTTTGCCGAGGGAGAGGAAGTCTTCCAGCAGGTCGTTCAGGTGCTTGACGGAATCCTTGATCTTCTTGATATGGCGGTCCCGGTTATCCTGCTCCTCCCCTTTTTTGTATTTGCTGATCAGGGAGGCGGAGGACAGGACGGTACTCAGTGGCGTGCGGAACTCATGGGAAGCCATGGAAACGAAGCGGGATTTGATCTCGCTCAGCTCTTTTTCCTTTTCCAGGGCTTCGTGCAGGCTTTGCTGTGACCGTTCCAGCTCCTGGAGGGCCTCTTTCAGGATCTGGGTGCGTTCATCCACCTTGTTCTCCAGTTCGGCGTTGAGCTTACGGATATCCTCGGTAATGCGCTGCAGCTGTTCCTTTTGTTCTATCAGTCGCTGTTCGGATTCCTTGCGCTGGCGGATATCCACCACAAAGGCGATCACGAAAAATTCCGTCTTCTGTTTATAATAGCTGAGGCTCACTTCCACCGGGAACTCCTTGCCATCCTTTGTTTTGGCAAAAAGATCACGGCCATGGCCCATGGAGCGGTTGGAAGGTTGATCATAAAAACCTTCGCGGTAGTGTACATGCTTTCCATGCAGGCGGGTGGGGATCAGCACTTCAATGGGCTTGCCCAGCAGTTCTTCCCGGGAATACCCGAAGAGATTGAGGGCGGCGGGATTGGCCAGCACAATATCACCGGTCTGGCTGGTCAGGATGATCCCTTCGGTAGCAAACTCAAACAGGGCGGTCACCTGCTGTTTGTCCGACTCCATATTCCCATATAATTTCTTTACATATAATACGGAAATGGTGGTCAGCACCAGGATGATCACGGAGAACCCAAGTCGCATCATCACCTGTTCCGTGCTGAGGTTTTCATGTGGATAGAAGGCGGTGATGACTACCAGCAGGATGCTGATCCCCCCAAATAGATTGGTGTACAGGTTTTTCTGCAGGAATACTGTGAGGAGGATAGCCCCCACAAATCCACCTTCCATATAACTCAGATCAGGGTAGAGATACTGAAAAACGGCCGTGCAGACAGTGAGCAGGGAACAGAACAATAAGATATTGAACGGCTTTTCTTTGAACATGTAAAAAAATTATGCGGGAAATTACAATTTTGACAAATATCGACCGCCCCGATCTGCAAATATTTCGTGCATTGCCTTGCTATTTTTTGCAGTCTTTTATCATTAAAATGTCACCTACATGAGCAAAGTCATCTTTTTCGATGTTGTGGGGGGCTATTTTGCAGGTCTATCTACCCAACCAAATAGTCATTTTGCGTATGCCCCAGGAGTTGTTCATAGACGAGCAGTCTTATGTTACGGATATTGTCACGGCTGATTACCGGACGGCAGATGTATTCCGTAAGTATGATATTGAGTTTTGCTGTGGTGGCAGGTGGCCCCTGAAAACGGCCTGTGAGGTAAGAGGGCTGGACCTGGAGCTGATCACCCGCGAATTGAAATCGGTGACCCGCGTGATCCAGCTATCGCCGCAGCTGCAGTTTGCCCAGTGGCCACTGGATTTCCTGGCTGATTACATTGTGAATATACACCATGCTTTCATCAAGGAATTACTGCCACAGGTGAAGGACCACCTGGACCGTTTTGCTGAAGGCCACCGTAAAAAATATCCCTATCTCACGGAGCTGCAGAGCCTGTTTGACCGGCTCCTGCATAACCTGCGCCCGCATCTGCAACAGGAGGAAGAAGTCATCTTCCCCTATATCAAACAGATCCACCGGGCTTATATGAACAATGACTCCTACGCCAGCCTGCTGGTGCGCACCCTGCGCAAACCCGTGGAGGCATTGATTGACCATGAGCATGCCACTATGGGCAAAGCGTTGCAGCAGTTCCGCGAACTGACCGGCCATTACAAAGCGCCGCCCAATGCCTGTATCAGTCACCGGGTCACGTTCTCCAAACTGCTGGAAATGGACCTGGACCTCACCCAGCATATTCACCTGGAAAATGATGTCCTCTTCCCCAGGGCTATTGCCATTGAAAAAGAATTACTGCAGCGGAACGGCGGCCTGTAGCCGGCCGGCGCCTGTTGATCAGCCGGTTGCAGCTGATCAATATCATCACATCGACTGAGGCGCCTCTTCGATTTTCTCCGATCTGCACAATAGTTTTGAAATATGATCCATCCATCGGTTGATACAGCACTGGTAGAAAAATACAACCGGCCTGTGCCGCGGTATACCAGCTACCCTACTGTCCCTTACTGGGACGAGCAGCTGCCCCATGCCCAATGGATGAACCTGTTCCGCGACCGGTTCCAGGAAGAATATGGATCTGGCATGTCCCTGTATATCCACCTGCCCTTCTGTGAATCCCTGTGTACCTATTGCGGCTGTAACAAAAAGATCACCATCAACCATAAGGCGGAGCCGGAATATATGGCCGCCCTGGAAAAAGAATGGCAGCTGTACCTGCAGCAGATGGACCGCAAGCCCATCATACGGGAACTGCACCTGGGTGGCGGTACACCCACTTTCTTTTCGCCCGGCAACCTGAAGCGGCTGGTGACCATGATCCTGAAAGATTGTATCATACACCCGGAATATGCTTTCAGCATTGAAGGGCATCCCAACAATACTACCTACGAGCACCTGAAGACCCTGTATGAACTGGGCTTCCGGCGCATCAGTTATGGTGTGCAGGACAATGATCCCGAAGTTCAGCGGATCATCAACCGCATACAGCCTTTTGCCAATGTGCGTGCGGCTACGGAAAATGCCCGCAGCATCGGCTATGAGTCCGTCAACTTTGACCTGATCTATGGTCTGCCCCTGCAAACCAGGGCCAGTATTGAACGCACCATTGGACAGGTGATGGAGCTGATGCCGGACCGCATTGCTTTTTACAGTTATGCCCATGTACCCTGGACCAGCCGGGCGCAGCGGTTGTTCAATGAATCGCACCTGCCTGATCCGGCCAGCAAGCTGGACCTTTACCTCACGGGGCAGTCGCTCCTGCTGGACAAAGGATATGAAGATATTGGCATGGACCATTTTGCCCTGCCCCATGACGAGCTGAGCAAGGCCCGCGCTGAAAGCCGGCTGCACCGGAACTTTATGGGCTATACCGTTCAGAATACCGGCATGCTGCTGGGACTGGGCGTATCTGCCATCAGTGATGTGTGGAATGGTTTTGCGCAGAACGATAAGACCCTGCATAATTATTATACCGCCGTCCGCAATGGCGAGCTGGCCATTCGCAAAGGCTATCACCTGACCGCCCAGGACAAGGCTTTCCGGAAATATATCCTGGATATCAGCTGCCATGGGCAGACGCAGTTCCAGCCGGAAGACCGGCCGCTGCTGGACAAATATGTTTTCCCGCGACTGGCGGAACCCGAGAAGGACGGCCTGTGTAAAGTGAACTGGCAGGGACTGAAGCTGACGCCGCTGGGACACCAGTTCATCCGGAATGTATGCAGTGCTTTCGACCTGAAAATGGCCCGCCAGGGCAAACATGCCACACAGGCTTTCAGCAGGGCCATCTGATTATTTTTCGTTATCAATGCAATGATGATTCATTACTGATAACAATCATACGAACTACTGACCTGCGTTCAGGAAGATCTTCAAACCAACATATACCTTCGGATCATCATATTAAAGGCCCCTTTTACCCCCTAAACGCCAAGCTTTTGCGTTACACAATAACCCGAAGCCTCGGCCCTGGAAAGTAGCAAACAAACCGATGCTGTAACAACCAGCCCTGAAGGGTTTTTACGGCACTTAAGGCCGTGTTGCGGAAGCAATACGGTCTTTGTTTTTGTGGGACTGCCGCAAAGCGGGCACCAGAATATAGCAGGGGGGATTATTTGGTTCGTCCCAAAACATAAAGCTGCAGGAAAAAGAGACCTTACTTTAGGTTCGTCCCAAAAACAAAAAACAGCTGGATCAGTCAGGGCGCCTGGTACATCCACTCACTGCACGCCGGGAAAGCATATCTTTTGGGGCAAACCAAAAGGCAGCGTTTAACAATGCTATTTTGATTTATAAGCAAGCCCCCCTATTCGCCTCTTTTCTGGTTCGTCCAAAAATAAAAAACAGCAGGATCAGTCAGGGTGCCTGGTACATCCACTCACTGCACGCCGGGAAAGCATATCTTTTGGGGACGAACCAAAAGGCAGCGTTTAACAGTGCTGCTTTGATTTATAAGCAAGCCCCCCTATTCGCCTCTTTTCTGGTTCGTCCAAAAACAAAAAACAGCAGGAACAGTCCGGGCGCCTGGTACATACACTCACTGCACGGCGGGAAAGCATATTTTTTGGGGGCGAACCAACTGGCAGTGTTTAACAATGCAACTTTGCTTTAAAGGCAAGCACCCAATCGCCATGCGTAATGGTTCGTCCCCAACAATAGCCTTCAGCATTCCGCCGCTTCCTAAAGTACTTATTTTGACGAACCAAGGTTATCATTCCTTTACCGGCAACTCAATGCTCAAATACTACGGCATCTGCCGAGGCGCCCAGTTTCTCCAGCGAAGCACTGATATCCTGGATCATCTTATCAGGTCCGCAGATATAAAAATGACGGCTGAAGTCCGGGATATTGGCCTCCAGGAAATGCTGGTCGATAGGCCCTTTTTCATAACCCTCCCGCGTTTCCCGGGTCAACAGGAAGCGGGCATGGCTGCCCAGCAAGCGGGTCAGCTCGTCCTGGTAAATAATATCCGCTACGGTCTTGTTGGAGAACAGCAGTACATTGTCGCCCATCTGCCCGTCCCTGGCCAGCTGCCGGAGGATAGCCATAAAAGGCGTGATGCCGGCCCCGCCCGCAATAAAATAACCAGGGCCTTTATATTCAATAGCACCCCATACATCCCGGATCAGGAGTTCATCGCCTACCGACAGCTGGTGCAGCTGGTGCGTTACCCCCTGGTGTTCCGGGTAGCCCTTGATAGTGAATTCCAGGTAATCATCCGTGTTCAACGAGGTAAAAGTGAACGGTCGCTTTTCTTCGGTCCAGCCGGGCTTGTTGACTGATACCTCGGTAGCCTGTCCCGGCACAAACCGGTACCCTTCAGGTTTCCGCAGGCGAAAACATTTGACATCATGCGTAACTTCCATGATACTGAGAATGGGAACGGTATGCAGCGCTGCCATGTAGAACAATTTTAGGTTAATAAATAATGATACTTTCCGGCAATGCCATCATCCTTCCTGACTGAACAAGCCCCTGTTCTTCCCGCCACTACATATCCCCTTTGTTCCTTATTTCGACAATGGCTATTTCCCGATCCCGTAAACCATTTCCTTATCGGGTAAATACCTTGCAGCCTTATTTTAAAAATACATTAAAAACCAATAATGGGCTACACCTGCTGCACGACCTGCCACAATAGTCAGGCCTCGCTGTAGGATAGTATCCCTGGTCTGCGGGCAAGTTCCTGGCTATTTCGCTTTTCTGACAACAGCTCCCTACCTGCACCTGGCGTCCAGGTCTGCGGGGGCATGCGGAAAGAGGAACCGGTCCGGAAACCCTGCAACGAACTTAAAAATCAAAAAACATGAAACAGCTATTCCTGTCCCTTCTGCTCTTATGTGGCTCCTCCTCTTTGTGGGCACATGCACTCTGGATCGAAACAAAGGCAAGCGGCCAGACTGGTCAGGCCCATGCCGTAAAAGTATTCTACGGTGAGTATGCCGAGAATAACCCGGAGCCCATTTCCGCCTGGTATTCCGATGTGAAAGCCTTTACTCTCTGGCTGGTCAGTCCTTCCGGACAGAAGCAGCAGCTGGCTGTGGACTCCGCCGGCAACCATTTCACCGCCAGCTTCACGCCTTCCGAAGCCGGCAGCTACCAGTTGCTGGTAAGCCATAGCGCCAAAGACCTGGGCCGGACCACCCTGTACCAGTTCAATACCAGCGCTACGGTCACCGTGGGCAAGGGCGCCACCGCACCCAACAGCAACCCTTTGTCCTTTGCCGTAACGCCGGGAGAAGTCAAAGGAACAGTGGACATCAAAGCCCTGTTCAACCAGCAGCCCTGTGCTGACTGCAAAGTGATGCTGGTAGGTCCTACGGGCTGGTCCAAAGAAATTGCCGCCACAGCTGGCGTGGTCAGTTTGAAACCCGAGTGGAAAGGACAATATATGGTAGAAGTAACCCGCTCCGGCAAAGAAGCGGGCGAACAGGCCGGCGTGGCCTATGATGCCGTATGGCGTTGCGCTACCATGCTGGTAACTATGCCGTAATGGGCTAAGCCAGAACCAGTATAAAATAACTGGTTTATAGGGAAACATATCCGGTTCTATACTAATGATAAAAGCTGCAGGGATCTTTCTTCCTGCAGCTTTTTATTTTGCCAGGTCCTGAACATACTGGTATCAGCAGACCCTGATACCGGGTGGCCTGAATAATATTATGAAGTTGTTTTGGGCGTATAAGGGATATTCGTCCGTTTCTCCAATAAGGATACCCCGAAAAGCACTACGAATATCACCAGCGTCAGGATCATCTCCAACCAGTATTCATAAGGTTTAACCCATATCTCATTCAGGATATTCCATCTTCCCAGGATCTCTACAAAATTCCAGAATATGATCACTGCCGGGATGGCGTACCGGATAGCATATCCCATATGTTTTATCCTGAATAAATTGCGGATAAGGAATAGCGACCATAATAAAGAGCCGAAGGCAATCAGATAGGTTACGGGATGACGATCGCCAAAGAAAGTATTGTCGTAAGAGAATAACAATACCAGGTAGAATGTCCAGAGTATGGCAATAAGCTCTATGGCTGTAATCACTGCAAAGTTCTTTTGCGCTTTAATGGGTTGATTACGGGGGACAGGTATTCGTAAACGCTTTTGCATCCAGCAGAAGAATACGCATCCCGTTTTTGTGCTGAACAGGTAATGTAATATAATGATCACCAAAAATCCTGCGGAAGCAGGCATGATCAGGTATTCGGGTTTGGTGACTACCTGACCGTTCTCAATGAGGGGTTGTACATTGTAACGGTTGGCAATGTAAACGAAGCCGAATTCTATCCAGCCTGTCCAGATGAACAAACCGGCAAACAGCCCGGCAAATGTGCTTTTATTCTCCTTTTTCAGTCTGCTGCCGAGGATAAGGAGCAGTAACCCTGCAAACCCGAGCAGGAAGGCAGCCAGGTAAACATGCTCATGGCCTAAGGTTTTCTCCATGATGATCATCAGGGCATGCCCAAGCGGCATCGTGAGCAGTACAACCAGGAATCCTATTAGCCCTGTGAATCTTGTCAAGTGTTTCATTTTTATTCATTTACGCTTACTGATAGAAAAGACGGGGAGATAAGTGGTGGTTTATCATCTGACCGGGTAATTTGTCTTCAGGAGGTAAAAATATTTTGTTTGTCAGGAAATTGTAATGATTAAGCTCAGTGTCAGGAAATTTTTAAGGGCCGGTTCCGGGAAACTAAAAGGCCGGCACTCCCCGGCAAAACCAAAAAAAATCATAAATTGACAGATAATATTAATTTTGCGCCTTCCGGGAAATTTCCCGCGTTAAAACATGGACCAGGTACAGTTCACAGATGCGGCACTTATGGCGTCCATCCGAAACGACGATGCTGCTGCATTTAAATTATTGTATGATAAATACTGGGAAGACCTTTACCTCAAGGCGTGCCGCCGGGTGGATAAGGACGAGGCCAAGGATATGGTACAGGAGGTAATGACCACCCTCTGGCGAAGACGCAAAGACATCACTACCCAGCCTGATGGCAATATAGGGCGGTACCTGCACACCGCCGTTAAATACCGGGTCATCAGCCATTATGCCTACAACAGCAACGAGATCAGGAACAGCGGCCTCTTTGAAGTATTAAGCGGCCAGCCTTTCTCCCACTCCCTGGAGACCAAGGAGCTGAATGAATTCCTCGAAAAAGAGATCGGCCGCCTACCGGCCAGGATGCAACAGATCTTCCGGCTCAGCCGGCAGGATGATTTTTCCATTGCCGATATCGCAGACCAGCTCAACCTGTCCGAACAGACCGTCAAGAATCAACTGACCGAAGCCCTCAAAAGGATCCGCGCTTCCGTGAAGCTGCATGACTCCGGCGACTGGGCATTTATCCTTTTCCTGCTTTACTGCAGCGCTCACTAAAAAGCTGAACGCAAAAACCCTCCTGTTAAAATTCATTTTAGCAACACCTAATCCGCTGCAATTGAAGCTATAACGATTTAGCTACTATTGCTTCCCTACCCCTTACCCGCAGGACCTTATACTTTTTAAACTTTTTTTCCGGGAACACCGGTACCAGACACCCATTTTTCAGATAAGCCATAAAACGTTCGCCCCTTGGAAGCTAAGCACATCAGACAACTCTTTAAGCAATACCTGCTCGGTCAGGCCCCCGAATCCCAACAGGACCTGGTAGATAACTGGTACCATTCCTTTGACAACACACCAGTGGAACTGACCAACCGGGAAAAACAGGCCACCGCCCAGGAGATCTGGGACCGTATTGCCGCAGAAGTGCTGACAGAGAAAAAAGTACGCCGTATACCCGCCTTCCTTAAAGTGGCAGCAGCAGCAGCAGTGGTACTGACCGCCGGCCTTACCTGGTACCTGCTGCAGCCCGGCAGCCCCGCTGATAACCCGGCATTCACGGTACTCAGTACCCGGAATGGAGAAAGAAGCGTTATCACCATTAAGGACGGCACCAGGCTGACCCTCAACGCCGGCACCACCGTGAGGGTATACAATGATTTTACCCGTGAAAGGAAACTGCAGCTGGTGGATGGCGAGGTCTTCTTTGATGTACAGCAGGATCCTGCCAGGCCCTTCCTGATCGAGAGCGACAGTCTCCGCATCCAGGTGCTGGGCACCACTTTTAACATAGCCGCCTACCAGCAGCTGCACAATATATCCGTAGGCGTGGTATCCGGCAGCATCAGCGTCCGCAACCAGCGTCAGCTGCAGCAGGTCCTCAAAGCCAACCAGGGCCTGGTGTATGATAAAGCAGGACAATATTTCAGGGCTACCATGGTAGACAGTTCCCAGTTTGCCTGGAGACAGGGCCGGCTGGTACTCAACGACCTCTCCTTCCAGGAAATGGCCCTGCTGATGGAGAAGAATTTCGGCGTAACGGTCATCACTACTGACGAAACCATTCAAAACACCAAATACACTTCAGAATTGCTCAGCTCCATGACCGCCGAACAGGCCGTGGAAGTACTGGCTGCTATTCACCACCTAAAAATCGATAAAAAAAACAACCAGTTCATCTTAACCAAATGACAGCTTAACAAGAGGGCGCCCGCGCTTTAAGGTCCTCCGGCGCCGCTGCGCGCCGTTCCAACTTTCAATTTAAATTTTAAAACTGTATGAAACATCTGCTTGCCAATGGAAAGAACAGCCTGGGTAGATATGCCCGGATGCTCGTCTTTTTCCTAACAACTTGCGCCCTTATCGTCCCGGCACATGCCGGCGAAAGCCAGATCCTCAAAGAAACAACCGTCACCGCCAAATTTTCCGGCGGCACCCTGGACGCAGCCATCAGTGAACTGCAGAAACTGACCAGGATCCCCTTCGCTTATGACCGCCAGTTGCTCAGCAGCTATCGCGTGGGCAGCATGAACTTTGAAAAAGAAAGACTGGATAAAGTACTCTCCCGGCTGCTGGCCAATAAATCCCTCGGCTTTGAAGAGGTGAACAGGATAGTGGTCATCAGCAAAAGAGAAACAGGTCCCAGGACCAATAAACAGGTAGTCAACGCTGATATCACCGTTTCAGGCAATGTAAAGGATGAGAACAATATCCCCATGTCCGGTGTCACCGTAGCCATTGAAGGGACTACCACCATGACCTCCACAGACCCGGACGGACAATATAAGATCCTGGTGAAATCAGCCGAAGCCGTCCTCTCCTTCAGCTATATCGGATACGCCACCGAACTGGTAACAGTAGGCAGCAAGACCACCATCAACTTACAAATGAAACCCGGCGTCACCAAGGACCTGGAAGAAGTAGCCGTAGTAGGCTTTGGCACCCGCCAGAAAAAAGTCAGCCTGGTAGGCGCACAGTCTACCGTTAACCCGCAGGAACTGCGGCAGCCCGTGGCCAACGTGTCCACTATGCTGGCCGGTCGCGTAGCCGGTGTGGTAGGCGTACAGCGTTCCGGTGAGCCCGGCAAAAGCAGTGCTGATATCTGGATCCGCGGTATTGCCACCGGTTTTGGCAACTCCTCCTCCCCCCTGATCCTGGTAGATGGTGTGGAACGGGACATCAATACCATTGACCCAGAAGACATTGAGTCATTTACAGTATTGAAGGACGCCTCCGGTACAGCCGTATACGGTGTGCGTGGCGCCAATGGCGTTATCTTCATCAAGACCAAATCCGGTAAAGTAGGTAAGGCCCAGATCTTCTTTGACTACAGTGAAGGCATCAACACTTTCACCAAGAGGCCGGAAATGCTGGGTGGCATTGATTATATGAACCTGGTGAATGAAGCCAAGACCACCCGCAACGAAGAGCCCATGTATACCCAGGAGTATATTGATAAAACAAGATCAGGCCTGGACCCGCTGGTATATCCCAACGTAGACTGGATGGATGCCGTTTTCAATGATATTGGCAGTACCCGGAAAGCTAACGTGAATATCAGCGGCGGTGTGGACAATGCACAGTATTATGTTTCGCTCGCCTACTTTGGTGAAAGCAGCTTCCTGAAAACGGATGATATGGCGCAGTACAATTCCAAACTGCACTATGACCGCTACAACGTTACTACCAAGCTGAACCTGAAACTCACTAAGACCACCAAGGCGGAAGTAGGTGTAATGGGTTATTTCTCCACCCGCAATGCGCCCTACGAAGCGCCTTCCACCATCTTTGCCAGCGCTATGGCCACCACCCCGGTCATGTACCCCATCATGTATCCTGGCGGTATTGTACCCGGTGTTACTTCCAACGGGGCCTCTATCAACCCTTATGTGCAGCTGACAAGGAACGGGTACAGGACGGAGAACCAGAACCAGCTCTACTCCAACCTCCGGCTGACACAGGACCTGGACGCAGTGACCAGGGGCCTGTCCGCTACCGTGATGGTTGCCTTTGACGCCTTTAACTCCCTTACCATCAGAAGGGCTAAAAGGGACGATACTTATTTCGTGGATGTGAACAGTCCTTACAACGCCGATGGCAGCCTGAACCTGATCCGTACCTGGACCTCCTCCCAGCCTTACCTGGGTTTCTCCAAAGACAACGGTGGCAACAGGCAGACCTACGGTGAAGCCGCCATCAACTATTCCCGGGAATTTGGCGCCCACAAGGTCAGCGGCATGCTCCTGGGTTATGCCAGCAGCAAGAGCGATGCTTTTGCCGGCGATATCACCGGCTCCATCCCTTCCAGGCTGATGGGTCTTGCCGGCAGGGCCACCTATTCCTATGACGATCGCTATTTCGTGGAATTCAACGGCGGCTATAACGGTTCTGAATTATTTGCACCCAATAACCGCTATGGCTTCTTCCCCGCTGTGGGCGCCGCCTGGGTGATCTCCAACGAAAAATTCTTTGATCCCTTCCTGGATGTGGTGTCTTTCCTGAAACTGCGGTATTCCTATGGTAAGTCGGGCCTGGGCCTGATCACTTCCGGCGCCCGCAGGTTTGCTTATGTAACAGAAGTCAGTGATGGCGCTGCAGGGTATGATTTCAATAAGACCACCATCTCTTCCGGCAGCGTGCAGAAAGGCATTGTTGTCACGGACTACGCCGTACCGGACATGAGCTGGTCTACCTCCCTGAAACAGAACCTCGGCTTTGAAGCCAAGTTCCTGCGCGACAGGCTATCGGTGATCGTGGACTTCTTTACGGAAAAACGTACCGGTATCTTCATGCAGCGGCAGTCGGCCGTTATCTTCAACGGACTGCAAAAGCAGCTCTGGGGCAACCTGGGCGCCGTGAACAACAAAGGCATTGACGCCACGATGGAATACAATACCCGCATTGGCAACGACTGGTCCATCAATATCCGTGGCAATATTACTTTCAACAAAGACAAAGTAGTAGAGAATGATATGCCGCCGCAGGCATTCCCCTGGCTGGAACGCAGAGGCGACAATGCCCTGGCCCGCTACGGCTACCAGGCTACCGGTCTCTTTGTTGACCAGAAAGAAATTGATGAAAGCGCTGTACCGGGCGAAAAATCCAAAGTGATGCCCGGCGATATCAAATACAAAGACATGAACGGCGACGGCGTTATTGACGCCAATGACAAAGTGAAGATCGGTCGTGGCGACCTCCCCTCCATGGTGTATGGTTTCGGTTTCAATATCGGTTACAAAAAATTCCAGGTAGGTGTGCTGTTCCAGGGCATCGACAATGCCGACAGGATGCTGCAGGGCCGGGCTATCATGCCTTTCGACGCCTCTGACGCTTCCAATGCCTATGCACAGGCCCTGGACAGGTGGACTATTGAAAACCCCAGCCAGGATGCGTTCTACCCCCGCCTGGCCTATGGTGAGGACAGGAACTTCAACAATACCCAGGCCAGCTCCTGGTGGGTAAAGGATGTGAGCTTCATCCGCCTTAAAACAGCCATGGTTTCCTATAACCTGCCCGCTGAGATGCTGTCGCGCTATGGCATCAGGAACGCTTCCATTTACCTGCAGGGTATCAACCTGCTTACGTTCACCCAGTTCAAACTCTGGGATCCCGAGCTGAACACAGATAATGGTATCAGCTACCCTAACGTACGGACCATTTCTCTGGGCGTTAACCTGAAATTCTAATGCTCCTCATTAAACTGTAACAATCATGCGTAAGACTATATACCTGTTTTTTGCACTGGCGGCACTGGCCTCCTGCAAAAAATACCTTGATAAAGTGCCGGACGATAAATTATCGGGTGATGATATTTTCCAGAGCTGGACAACTGCCCAGCGATTCTTAGCCAATGTTTATTCCCATATCCCTGATGAATTTGGTCAAAGGGACGGCGGCAAATACAGCTCCAGCGACAGCTACAACAGTGGCGGCATCTGGACCGGCGGCTCTGACGAAGCTGAATTCCTCTGGGGCTTTGTCCGCTCCAATAACCTGAACATCGGCGCCTGGGATGCCACCGCTGAATTTGTCAGGACCTACTGGACCAATTATTACCAGGGCATACAGGGCGCCAGCACCTTTATTGCCAACGCTGACCAGATTGGCGACCTGGACCAGAACCTGAAGAACCGCTATAAAGCGGAAGCCCGGGCTTTGAGGGCCATCTATTACTACCAGCTGCTCCGCATATACGGCCCAGTGGTACTGATGGGCGAAAAACCTGTTGAGCCCACCGCCAACCTCCAGATGCCCCGCAACTCCGTGGAAGAAGTGGTGGATTTCATCAGCTCCGAACTGACCGCTGCCGCCAACGACCTGCCCGTAACCCCTACAGACGACCTCAACTACGGCCGCGTTACCAGAGGTATGGCCCTGGCCTACAAAGCACAGGCCCTGCTGGTAGCCGCCAGCCCGCTCTTCAACGGCAATGCAGATTATGCCAACCTGAAGAACAAGGACGGTAAACAGCTCATTTCCCAGAGCAATGACGCCAACAAATGGAAAACAGCCGCTGACGCCTACAAAGCATTCATCACTGAGTTTGTGCCCGGCACCTACGACCTGTACAAGGAATATGACGGCAGCACCTACAACGCTTATAAATCCTGCCGCAACGTTACGCTGGTAGACTGGAACCGGGAAGTGATCCTGGCCCGCAGCGGTTCTGTTAACTCCCGGCAGTATGAGCTCTGCCCCCGCCATGACGGCGCCGCCAGCAATGATGTGAAAGGTGGCACCGGCCTGGCCGCTACCCAGCAAATGGTGGATGCCTTCTTCATGGCCAATGGCCAGAGCCCTGTACTGGGCTACAATGCAGACGGTTCTCCCATTGTGAACGCCGCATCCGGCTACCAGCTCTCCGGCTTCACGGATTTCAAAGCGCCTTCTACCAATGCTACCCTCGGTTCCAAAAGCATCTACAACCAATGGGTGAACCGGGAACCCAGGTTCTACGTCAATATCACCTACAACCGCAGCAACTGGCTGAACCCTACTTACCCTGTTGAGACCACCCTCTACAGGGGCGGCAACTCCGGCAAAAAAGCAGATGGCACCGGCGGCGACTATTCCGTTACCGGTTATGGCGTGCGCAAATCCATGAGCACCGGCAAATGGGATAACAGCACCGATCATAAACTGGTCCTGCTGCGCCTGGCAGAGATCTACCTGGGTTATGCAGAAGCGCTGAATGAAGACAACTATGCAGGCAACCTGAACGAGACCCTGAAATACCTCAACCTGATCCGCGAAAGGGCCGGCATCCCTCAGTATGGCGTGGGCTCCGATGGCCTGGCCATTCCCGCCAGCCAGGAAGAAATGCGGCAGGCCATCCGTAAAGAACGCCGCGTGGAACTGGCCTTCGAGAACAGCCGCTTCTTTGACGTACGCCGCTGGAAGATTGCGGAAACAACAGAGAACGGAAAAATGTACGGACTGGACATTGACGCCACCACTGAATCCGGTTTCTATACGGTCAAATCTTTTGAGACAAGGGTATTCAACAAAAAACATTACCTGTTCCCCCTGCCCCAGGAAGAGATCAACAACGATGTTGAACTGGTACAGAACACCGGCTGGTAAACAACCCTGTTTTTTGCACAACCCACGCAGGCGATGATCCTGTAACAGGATCCGCCTGCGCATTATGAACGGCCAATTTGTAAATTATGATCCCGAAAATAAAATCATATATACTGCTCTCCTGCGCTGCAGCGCTGGCACTGGGCGCCTGTAGCAAGGACAACAAAGGCTATAGCCATAATCCCTCCAACCCCATTGTAGTAAGTTCCTTCGCCCCTGAAAAAGGCGCTACCGGTACGGAGATCCTCATTAACGGCAGCAACTTTTCCACGGACACGGCTCAGATCAGGGTCAGCATCAACGGGGTGCCCTTAAAAATAGTAGGCGCCAAAGAAAACCAGATCATGGCCTTCCTGCCACAGAAGACCGGCACCGGTCCGGTAACGGTATCCATTGGTGATCATTCCGGCGCCAGTACGGATGAGTTCAACTACCAGTTCTCCTACGTGGTGACCACCCTGGCCGGTTCAGGCAATGCAGGTTTTATTGATGGGACCGGCGCCGCCGCTTCTTTCAACTTTAACGGCGTCCGTTCCCAGCTCTCCGTGGATGACAACGGGAATGTGTTTGTACCGGATGGCGGCAACCAGGTGATCCGGAAAATTACCCCGGACGGCGTGGTGAGTACTTTTGCCGGCTCAGGCGCCAATGGCTTTGAGGACGGCCCTGCCGCCACCGCCCGCTTCAATAATCCCTGTGCCACCACCGTGGATGCCAGCGGGAATGTATTTGTAGCGGAAAGGAACGGCAAACGCATCCGCAAGATCACGCCTGATGGCGCCGTATCCACCTGGGCCTACAAGGACGGATCCGGTCTGAATGAACCCACTTCCCTGGCCATCAACAAAACCACCGGTACTATCTACTGGACAGATTTCTACGGCGACGGCGTGTACACCCTGAAGAACAGTACCGTTACCAGGGTGATCAATTACTCGCTCCCCTGCACCATTACCATTGACGCCAGCGGTAATATCTATGCCACCCATTACGACGCCCATACCGTTCGCAAATACAGCTACAATGCCGCCACCGACGCCTTTGACGGCGGTGTTGACATTGTTGGAAAGAACGGCCAGTCCGGCTGGGTAGACGGGCAGGGCGATGTGGTCAGGCTCAACAGGCCCTGGGGCATTGCCATTGACGGCCAGAACAACCTGTACGTATCCGGCCTGGGTGAAAGCAACAGGAACAGCAATTGCGTACGGATGATCACACCGGACAACTGGAGCGTGACCACCATTGCAGGCCAGGGCAGCACCGGCTTTGTGGACGGTACCGGTACCAATGCCCGTTTCAGTGCGCCAACAGGCATAGCCGTTGACAAAAACGGCGATATGTATGTACTGGATCTGGCCAATCAGCGGATCAGGAAGATCTCTGTCAGATAAAGCCGTACCCGAACAGTCATAATTTCAGTAAGATGAAATGATCATCGCATCATTTCATCTTACTTTTTTAACTGAATTGCTTAACTCATTTAACGATTACATATGACACCCGTATTCTTCAGCTGCAGCGCCCTTATTTTACTGATCGGCATCTCCGCCTGCTCCTGCAGCAAGAGCGGCGGCGACAGCAACACAACCACACCGCCGCCCACTACCGGCAAAGTGTCCTTCACCGCCAATGACGCAACTGCCGCCTACAATGATTTCAACAAACACCTCTACGATCCTGTCCGTAAGATCTATTTCCGCGCTTCTGACAAAAGCGGGACCGCCGCTATCTGGTGCCAGGCCATTTACTGGGATATGGCCATGAACGCCTGGAAGCGGACAAAAGACACGAAGTACAAACAGCTGGTGGCGGATATTTTCCAGGGCGGTGGCGATACCTATGCCAACTACAACTGGCGGAATGATGTGAAATGGTTTATCTGGGACGATATGATGTGGTGGATCATTTCCCTGGCCAGGGCCTATGAGCTAACCGGGGAACAACAATACCTGGACCTCTCGAAAGAAGGATTCAACTTTGTATGGTACGGCGATCCTTCCATTGACCGGAAAGGCTCCCATGAATCCAATGGCGGCATGGAATGGGACTGGCACCGCCGCGGCAAAACAGCCTGCATCAACTACCCCACCATCATTGCCGCCATGACCCTGCACAATATCACCAAAGACGAGGAATACCTGAACAAAGCAAAAGAAGTATATGGCTGGGCCAGGACCAACCTGTTTGATGCCGGCAATGGCCGTATTGCTGACCACAAAGTAGACAATGAGCCTACCAACTGGAGCCTGCATACCTATAACCAGGCTACCGCCATCGGCGCCGGCGTACTGCTCTATAACAAAACAAAAGATATTACTTACCTGAATGACGCAAAGCTGGTGGCCGACTATACCATGAACAAAATGAGTGATGCAGACGGAATCCTGTCTTATGAAAGCGGCGAAGAGCAGGGCGTGTACAATGCTATCCTGGCGCAATACATGATCCGCCTGATTGAAGATGGCAACCAGCCGCAATACCTGCCCTGGCTGCGCAAGAATATCAATACGGCTTATGGCAAGAGGAACAGCAGTACCGGCCTGATGGGTAAGAATTATAAAGTGACGCCAGCCAGTGGTGTAGCTGTATCCAGCTATGACGCCTGCAGTATTCCGGCATTGATGCAGGTGGTTCCACCGGAGCAATAGTTTTAAATTAATCCCTTACCTTAGGGCCCCTGTATGCATATCATTCGCATGCATGTTTTTGAAGATATGAAACAACACCTGCTCATTGCCGCTCTTTTCCTGACAAATGGCTTATACGCCCGGCAAAATCCCGACCTGGTGCGCTATGTAAATACCCTGCAAGGCACCAATTCAAAATTTGAACTGACCCGAGGAAACACCTATCCCACTACGGCCCTGCCCTTCGGTATGAATACCTGGACACCGCAGACCGGCCGCAATGGTGATGGCTGGAAGTACCAGTATGAGAAGAAGACCATCCGTGGTTTTCAGCAGGCACACCAGTGCAGCTCCTGGAGTAACGACTATGCCGTATTCTCTGTCATGCCCATGATCGGCAAGCTCACTGTCAATGAGGACGAGCGGGCCAGCAAATTCAGTCATGCCAATGAAACAGCCCGCCCGGATTATTACAGCGTGCAGTTTGACAATGGCATCAAAACAGAGATCAGTCCTGTTGAGCGGGGCGCCCACCTGCGCTTTTCTTTTCCCGCCAAACAGAACAGTTACCTGGTGCTGGATGGTTACACCCGCATGAGCATGGTGAAGATCATTCCTTCAGAAAGGAAGATCATCGGTTACGTGAACAACGGCCACCAGAAGCCCGACAATTTCCGGAACTACTTTGTCATTGTCTTTGATCAGCCCTTTGTCAGCTATGGCACCTGGGAAAACAGGGACAATACCGTGAAGAATGACGCCACTGATGCAGAAGGCCGGGGCGTTGGCGCCTGGCTGCAATTCAAAAGCGGCGTTAAGGTACAGGCCAAAGTAGTGTCCTCCTATATCAGTACAGAACAGGCGGAGATCACCCTCCAGCGCGAGCTGGGCGGTTTCAAGAACCTGGAAGATACCCGCAAGGCTGCCAATGCCATCTGGAACAAACACCTGTCCCGGATCCTGGTAGAAGGCAACTCGGAAGTGGACAAGACCACTTTCTATTCCTGCTTCTTCCGGGCCAGTCTTTTCTCCCGCATGTTCTTTGAATATGACAAGGATGGCAAGCCCTGTTACTACAGTCCCTACGATGGAAAGATCCACTATGGCTATATGTATACGGACACTGGTTTCTGGGACACCTTCCGCGGCCAGTTCCCGCTCAATACCATCCTGCATCCTACCATGCATGGCCGCTATATGCAGGCCCTGCTGGCGGCAAAGGAACAATGCGGCTGGTTACCGGCCTGGTCCTTCCCCGGTGAAGCGGGCAGTATGATCGGCAATCATGCCATCTCCCTGCTGACCGACGCCTGGGTGAAAGGTATCCGTACTTTTGATCCGCAGCAGGCCCTGGCCGATTACCTCCATGAAGCCACCAACAAAGGCCCCTGGGGCCCTGCCAATGGCCGTCATGGCTGGAAAGAATATTACCAGCTGGGGTATGTTCCCTATCCTGAAGTAGGAGAAGCCACCGCCAAGACCCTGGAATATGCCTATGACGATTTCTGTGGCTACCAGCTGGCCAAAGAAGTGAATGCTCCTTTCTATGCTGATATCTTTTCCCGGCAGATGTACAATTACCGGAACGTCTATGATCCCAGCACCGGTTTCATGCGCGGCAGGAACAGCAAAGGCGAATGGAAACCCGATTTTGATCCTATTGAATGGGGTGGCGCCTATACTGAAGGCAATGCCTGGCACTGGCTCTGGTCCGTGTTCCATGATGTGCAGGGCCTGATCAACCTGGTAGGCGGCGATAAGCAGCTGGTGACCAAGATGGACAGTGTGTTCTCCGTGCCCAGCAATTACAAAGTGGGCGTGTACGGTCACCCCATCCACGAGATCACCGAAATGGTGATGGCCAATATGGGCCAGTATGCACACGGCAACCAGCCCATCCAGCATATGATCTATCTCTACAACTATGCAGGCCAGCCCTGGAAAGCACAGTTCCATGCGCGTGAAGTGATGCGCAGGCTGTACAGCGGCACAGAAGATGGTTATCCTGGTGATGAAGACCAGGGACAAACTTCTTCCTGGTATGTACTCAGCGCACTGGGCTTCTACAGCGTATGCCCCGGTACAGATGAATATGTATTCGGCAGCCCGGTATTTGAGAAAGTGACCATCACTATGGAGAACGGGAAAAAGTTTGTGGTGAATGCCAAAGGCAATAGCGCCAGCAACGTGTATATCCAGGATGCCACGCTGAACGGCCAGTCCTATACCCGGAACTTTATCCGGCATTCGGACCTGGTGAATGGCGGTGTGCTGGACCTCACAATGGGTGCGGCGCCTGCTACAACAAGAGGCATCGCACCGGCTGACCGGCCCTTCTCGCTCAGCGCACCGGCATCCAGATAAGCCAGCCGGCATTGGTTCGTCCAAAATAATTTCTTTATAGAAAAGCCCCCGCTGTCAGACAGCGGGGGCTTTTTATTGTTGATAGCTTAGTTCATGGGAATAAAAATATCGAATACGGCGCCATGATCCGGCTCACCGGTGGCGCGGATCAGTCCATGGTGGTTGTCCACTATCTTTTTGACAATGGCCAGGCCAATGCCGGTACCGCTGTATTCTTCCCGGCCATGCAGGCGCTGGAACACTTCAAAGATGCGCTCCCTGTATTCAGGTTCAAAGCCAATACCGTTATCGGAAATGCTGAGGTGGCAGACAGGTTTGCCCGGATCTGCATGGGGCAGTTCCATTTCTCCCGGCGGCAGCACCTCACTCCTGATCAGGATGCGGGGCGGTATGCCGGGCCGCGAGAATTTCAGCGCATTGCCGATCAGGTTCTGCAGGAGCTGGTTGAACTGGAAAGGAATAATACTGACCGTACAGAGCTGGTCGGATTCAATAACGGCCTGTTTCTCGGTGATGGTTTCTTTGAGGTCGTTCCGCACTTCAGTCAGGAGCAGGTTGAGATCGGCCTGTTTGAATACCCGCTCGCCGGTATTGGCACGGGAATAGGTCAGCAGGTCGTCTATCAGGATCTGCATCCTGTTGGCGGCATTGTGCATGCGCCGGAAATAATCCTTGCCGGTTTCCGACAGGGAATCATGCTCGCGTTTCAGGATCTGGGAAGCAAAGGTCATGATCTTGCGCAGCGGCTCCTGGAGATCGTGGCTGGACACATAGGCAAAGGATTGCAGTTCGGTGTTCATGCGTTCCAGTTCCCGGTTCTTTTTTTCCAGCTCGCGGGTCCGTTCCTGCACCTGCTTTTCCAGCAGGTGGGTGAATTCCTTCTGTTCCTGCTGGTGCCTTTTCTGATCAGATATATCGCGCAGCGTACCCGTCATCTTGGTGGGCCGTTTCTGTTCGTCGTAAAATACTTTGCCCTTGGCCTCTATCCAGGAAACAGACTCATCACGGCGGATCACCCGCGCTTCATAATGCAGGGTGCCACTGCTCAGTGCTGCTTTGAAAGCCTGGTTGCGGACCGCCAGGTCCTGCGGATGCAGGCGGCCGAAGAGTTCTTCATGGGAGGGCTTTTCGCCCGGTCCATAGCCAAACACTTCCAGGTAACGGGCAGACAGCACCAGTGCATTGGAGAGCAGGTCCCATTCATAAGTGCCCAGCTCACTGGCCTGGATCACCACGTTGAGCTTCTCTTCATTTTCCTTGATCTGCCGGTAGGCCAGCAGGATCTCGCGCCTGGACACTACCTGCTCTGTGACCTCGGTGCCAACGGTCATGATGCCGTTGATATTGCCGTCTATATCATGCAGGGGCTCATAAATAAAATTGACGTAGGCAGTATGCAGCTCCTTATTGCGCCGGATGCGCACCGGCCATTCGGTGGCGGCAAAACGCTCTCCGGTCTTCAGCACATTGTCCAGTATCTCGCGGAATCCCTGTCCATCCAGCTCGGGCATGGCATCCAGTATCGAGCGGTGCAGTATCTCGTCCCTGGTTCGTCCCCATAACTGAAGGGCCCGGCTGTTCACCACTTCCACCCGGTGCTGCTGACCGCGAAAAATGGCAATGGCCACCGGCGCCTGCAAAATGATGGAGCGGAAATTCCGTTCGTTCTCTTCCAGCTGCCGCTTGGCTGTTACCTGGGAAGTGATATCCTGCAGCGTGCCGCTGAACCTTACGGGCAGTCCCAGCTCATTGAATGCGGCTTTGCCTTTGGCCAGCAGCCGCCGGTCTTTCAGCTGACCGGGACGCAGTACGCCATATTCAATTTCAAGATGGCCGTCGGACCCGGGTTTGAGCGCGGTCTGTATGGCCCTCATCAAAGCATGCCGGTCTTTCTCCACTACCCTGTTGATGGCCGCCTCCAGGTCTATGGCAGGTTCCTTAGGCAGGCCAAACCAGTCCAGCACCTGCTGGTTGGCGGTGAAACGGAAAGTGGTGGGATCCAGGTCCCAGGTGCCCAGGTTGGCGGCATTGATCATGAAGTTCAGCTGATCCTCCCGGTGCTGCAGGGCCTGGTATAGTTTTACTTTCTGGGTATTCTCCACGCAGGTGACCAGCACACCGTCCGGCAGGCCGGACTCCCCTGGAACGGGGCTATAGCTGAAGGTCCAGTACACTTCTTCCAGCTGACCATTGCGAAAAATGGGGATCAGCCGGTCTTCAAACCAGACTGACTCACCGGTGGTCAGCACCTGCTGGATCAGCGGATGGATAACCGTCCAGATCTCGGGCCAGGCTTCGCGGGCGGGCTGTCCCAGGATGGAGGGATGCTTGCCATTATCGCCCAGGCTGGGCCGGTAAGCATCATTGTAAAAACAGATCAGCTCAGGCCCCCACCAGAGGAACATGGGGAACCTGGAATTCAGGATGATGCCCAGGGTGGTACGCAGGGACTGCGACCACTGGCTGGGATGGCCCACAGGTGTGGCGCTCCAGTCTTTGGTCCTTGTCAGCCTGCACATTTCACCCCCACCCTGTAAAAATTGTAAACCAGCTATCTGTTCCGAACTCATTGTTCCAAATTTATCAAAAAATTGAATATAAGCTATACCCCAAAGAGCCTCAGCACCTTGCATCAGCCTGACCATGCAAAATGCCTGCCGCCGGAAAACTTTACCCAATATCCCCCTGCCTGAATTCTGCTTTTTGGGTAATTCTTTCTCCCCCAAGGGTCATTCTCTATTTTCACCTTTGCCCCCTCAACCATTGCTCACAGTTAACCAACACGATGTGGTCATCAACTGCAACAAACCTTTAATATGAACAATAGCAACAGCCTTCACCGGCTATTAACCCTGCTGACAGCCACTGCCCTGCTGTTCAGCGCCTGCTCTAAAGACAGCGATGACCCGCTGGAAGAAGACAAGACCACCGTTAAGACCGGCGTGTATGTGGTCAGCAACCTGGCCGCAGACACCCTTGCCAGTTCCGGCAGTGACGCCAGACCACTTTACTTCAGCCTGGAACAAAACAAAGTGATCCCTGAATCAGAAAGATACTCCGACAAATGGGATATCTGTTTTACCAGCATTTACAACAGCAGTGTATATGCCAACAATGGCGGCGCTATCGGTACGCCTGGCTATGGAAGTCCCGGCAGGGGCGGCATCTACTTAGTGGTGGACAGAAAATTTGACAAAAGTTACGGCTATGACACCATCAACTTCAAACCGGCCGTGCTGCCCATTCCCCTGGACCTGTTTGACCAGGCTTTCCAGGCCGTGAAAACCGTACCGGTAGCCGATATTGAGTTCCAGACCCGTGTGCCCATCTCACTGGACCATTTCCAGAGCAGCGGCGACGGCTGGGGTTATTATGATTTCTATGGCTCCCTGTTCCCCGACAATCCCCGTAAAGCGCATGTGGTGTATACGCTACCCAGGGCTATGATCGTGCGCACGGCCAAAGGCAAATATGCCAAGATCACCATCAAAAGTATTTACAAGGACATACCGGCCAATCCCGACCGCGACAACAAACCCGGTTATGTCAGCTTCTCCTACGCTATCCAGATGGATGGCAGCAAAAACCTGGACATCACTCCGTAAATTCTTATCATCATATGACAGTCAGACTTCAACAATGGACGCACAGCGTTCTGGCAGGCCTGTTATTGGTTGCCTTTGCCAGCTGCACCAAAACCGACACTAAAGACGCTCCCAACAGGATCACCGCATTTATTATTCCCAACGTACCGGAAGGAAAGGAACCGATCCAGAGTGTTATTGACGACAACAGCAATACCATCCGGGTGTACCTGCCCTTCCATTACCTGATGCCCGTGATCAGCCCGGTAATTACCAGTTCAGAAGGCGCTACGGTAAAAGCTTCAGAAGAAGGCAGCGCCATCAATGTCTTTGAGCTGTATAAATCCGGCAAAACGCTGACCTATACAGTATCTCCGGCTGAAGGCCCTGAGCGCACCTATACCGTGATCATAGACGCACAGCAGCCGGACCTGGTGCTCAATGAGCTGAGCCCGGACGCGGCCAATCCCACGGTATACACCATGGATTATGTCAACACCACCAATGTGGGGGTCGGTTTTGGCGTAGGCGGATTTAATATTGTTCCTTCCGCCGATCTCAACGAGCTGCTGCTGATAGACCAGGCTACCAAAAAGGAATACAATATGGCGGACGCCTCCCTGGGCATTAATGAGAACCCTACTGCAGGATATAATGTCAGCGTTTACATCAGCAAGTTTGATTACAACACTACCAATGAAACAACCATGGCGAAATCACTGCCTGAAGACGCCCTATATACTGTGAAACTGACCAGCTACCAGAAACAGGCCACCCTGAAAAACCCCATCCGTATTGTTAAAAAACGTTCCTAAGCAATTAAAAAAATGAACATGCACAACTATTCATATCGCTGGCGCCTGGCATCCTGTTTCATTGCCTGCCTCTTTGTAGCCCTTATGGCCTGCAAAAAAGAAACCGAATACAGGAACGAACCTGTACAGGCCCTCCATTCGTTCAGCATTACTGCCGGAGAAACCATCCTGGAGGCCGCCATAAAGGACGATAGCCTGGTAGTATACTGGCCCTGGCCTGTGTTGCTGCCCGAGACTATCAGCCCCGTTATCAGCCTTGCAGCAGGCGCCAGCATCAGCCCTGCTTCCGGCACAGCAGTGCCGCTGACAACCGGCACCAGGTATACCCTCAAAAAAGAGGATGGCAGTGAGCAGGTCTATTACCTCAAATTAGTGAACAACTGGCCGGCGCTGGATACCCGTTACATAAAAAATACGGTTAATTCGGGCCGTGGAGAACGCCTTAACCTCAGCGGCCTGCGTTACTTTATTGGAGACAAGGAGAAGACCAGCATGTCACTCATATCCCGGATTAACGGAGAGGAAACGCCGCTGAACATAGAGACTATCACAGACAGGACCATAGGTGGCAGGCTCCCGCAGACACTGCCTATTGATACAGATTATGACCAGGGCCACTGGGTGAAGCTGGTGAATGCAGGACGTACATTGGAAATGAAAGAGTATATCATTTATATCGTGTATTAGAAAATACTTTCAATAGTCATGAAAAACTACTGGCTCCCGGAACATTTCCGGGAGCTTTTTTTTGGGACGAACCAAAAGCAGCGCTGTTTTTTTCGGAGTTGCAGGCGAATGCCGGTTACAGGAATGTCCGGCCTGCTTCCTAATATAGCGTATATACAAAAGCGTTACCTCCCTGTTGACTCTTCGAATAATGTCTCATAGTCTTCTGCTTAAAAGAAAATAAAAAAGCCGCTCAATGAGCGGCTTTCCTGTTAAGCATTTTGTCTGTCCTGTACCTGAGGCGGGAGTTGAACCCGCACGGCCCTTACGGGCCACAGGATTTTAAGTCCGGCGTGTCTACCAGTTCCACCACTCAGGTAAGTGAAAACATGGAAGACAAAATGCCCTAAACAAAAAATTCCATCCGCGCAAGGCAGGATGGAATCTTTAGAGCGGAAGACGAGATTCGAACCCGCGACCCTCACCTTGGCAAGGTGATGCTCTACCAGCTGAGCTACTTCCGCATATATGCTATCTTCTGTTGAAACACCAATTTTGTTTCTTTTCGTTCTGATTTCTTTTACCGAAGTCCGCCCGAAGAACAGATGATAAAGAGCTGTGTTTGAATTGGGAGTGCAAAAATAGGGAATAGATTATTACTGCAAAATTTTTCTTCCCTTTTTTTGAAAAAATTATTTGTACTCGGGAGTGTATTGAGTACTTGGCTGAATAGTCACCTCAGGTTTTCCTTTGTAACCAGCCTTGTATAAACTGTAGCAACCGCCCAGTACAAAGGCCATTACACAAAATACCTGCAGGTAAAATAAGAATGATGAAGAGTTCACCCAGTTACGTTTGAAATCTTTATCGCGGTAATCTTTTTCGAGATGTTGCTCCATAACAATGAATTGCGAGTGCAAATGTAATAGTTATGTCAAAAAAATCAGCATTTCTTCCCAACAATTTCTTCAAAAGTCTTCAACCCCTTTGCAAAGTGGCACCAGACCACGCTTTTATGCAGGTACCCATTCAATAACAATTGTTTATCCCTGCGTCCTGTGACCTGCCTGGGGCCACTGAACAGCCAGCCGAAGAAAGCCACATGCGCACAAAGCACGGCCCAGAAATAATTCCACTCTCCGGCCAGTAATGATTTCCAGGCAGAGACGGCATCCAGCCAGAAACGTACAAAGATCTTTCCCACGGCCTCGCCCACCGGCAGGTTCTTGGCCATCATAATCAGGTTGTTCCGGAAGTTGAGGAATACTTTACGGGCATTGCCCTTGGGCAAGGTGCCGCCACCTACATGATATACTGCCGACTGCGGGCAGGCATATACCTTATACCCTGCCAGCTGTACCCGCCAGCAGAGATCTATTTCTTCCTGGTGTGCAAAGAAATAATTATCCAGTCCGCCCAGCTCCTGATAAACAGCTGCTTTGACAAACATAGCGCAGCCACCGGCCCAGAAAATGGGCGCCGGCTCATCATACTGGCCATTGTCCGTTTCACAAACATCAAACACACGGCCGCGGGCAAAAGGATAACCCAGGCAATCCAGCCAGCCACCGGCAGCGCCGGCATATTCAAACAATGTTTTATTGTGGTATTGCAGGATCTTCGGTTGACTGACCGCGATAGCCGGATCTTTTTCCATCAGCCGCACCACCGGCTCAATCCATCCCGGTGTTACTTCCACATCAGAGTTCAGCAGCACGTAGTAATCGGCCGCCACCTGTTTCAATCCTTCATTGTATCCCTGTGCAAAGCCAAAGTTGCGCTCCAGCTGCACTACCCGCACAGCGGGATACTGCTGCCGCAGGAAGGTCACGGAATCATCCGTAGAGGCATTGTCTATCACCACCACTTCCTTATTACCATATACCGAAGCCATCACCGATGGCAGGAACTGGGCCAGGTGATGCCGCCCATTCCAGTTAAGGATCACTATGGATACTAAAGGAGTAGTCATATTCTGCGAATATATCCAGTCAGCAGTTGCAAAAAAAGGTTTTTTTAGGGATTCCGCCGACAAGCGGCCGGCAATGCGTCATTTGCGTATATTAGTTGCATGATTCAGCCATTATTCAACTGGAGAACAGGTCTGGCCCTCATAGCTATTGCTATTGTGAGTGGCACCATCTTCTATTCCCAGTACCTGGCGCGGAAGATAGCCGGTGAGGAAAGACAGAAAGTAGCCCAATGGGTGGAAGCCGGTAAACTGCTGCTGAATGATACTACTGGTCTGAGCGACCAGCTGGCAGGCATTATCATTACCGGGAACACCAGTATCCCTATTATTGAAACGGACGAGCAGGACCAGATCACCCAGTATGTGAACCTGGACGCTGCCAGCATTGCGGCCGACAGTACCTTCCTGCACAGACAGCTGGAAGAGTTCCGTTCCAGCAATGAGCCCATCACCTGGACCGATCCCCGGGACTCCACCCGCATCAATCACTATTATTATGGGCATACCTCCCTGCTGAACCAGGTGCGCTATTACCCGCTGGTGCAGCTGTTCATTGTAACGCTTTTTATTGTGATCACTATTACGGCGCTGACCATGACCGCCCGCTCTGCACAGAACCAGGTCTGGGCCGGTATGGCCAAGGAAACGGCCCACCAGCTGGGCACTCCACTAACCTCCCTGCAGGGCTGGGTGGAAATGCTGAAAGAAAGTCATAGCAATGATAAGATAGTGGCCGAGCTGGAAAAGGATATCAACCGGCTCAAGCTGGTCTCCGACCGTTTTGGAAAGATCGGCAGCACGCCTCACCTGGAACGGCATGAGCTGATAGGCCAGGTGAACTCGATGATAGAATATATGCGGAAGCGCTCTTCCGGTCGTGTCCATTTCACATTGGACACCCACGGGGCCAGCAGCATGACCGCCAGCATCTCCCCGCCCCTGTTTGACTGGGTCATTGAGAACCTGCTCAAGAATGCACTGGACGCCATGGAAGGCAAGGGGCAGATCACCGTGAGCATGCAGGAGCAGGGCCAGCAGGTACTGATCGATGTCAGCGATACCGGCAAAGGCATCAGCCTCCAGCATATCCGGAAAGTCTTCAAACCAGGTTTCACCACCAAAAAACGTGGCTGGGGCCTGGGGCTTAGCCTGTCCCGCCGGATCATTGAGCAATACCACCGCGGCGAACTCTTTGTAAAACATTCCGAACCCGGAAAAGGAACAACTTTCCGGATAGTTTTAAAAAATAATGCGCTAACTAATTAGAAAAGGTTTTACATTTGCAACCCCTACGGGAAGCCCAGGTGTTGAAACTGGTAGACAAGCTACTTTGAGGTGGTAGTGCCGTAACTGGCGTGCAAGTTCGAATCTTGTCCTGGGCACAAAAAGCCTTCTGCAAAATACAGAAGGCTTTTTCTTTTCAGTCCCTCACCTGATCCCTCCGCCTACACTCCTGGCATAAGGTTACCAGGCCATTCCCAAAAAATCCGTATTTTGATTGCCGGATTGAACACCCATTGATCAACCTGATCCATGCATCCATAGCAGGTTTATCAGTACACTAAAACGATTGATTGATTGCCAACCACTCCACGTCATACCAGTGAGCAGGAGCCCCTTATCAACCCACAGCAGCTTGCAGCTGGTGATGAACCCGCTTTCCGGCAGTTGTTCCGGTATTACAGCCCCCGCCTCAATCAGTTCGCTTATTCCATTATCAAGATCAAAGAAGCAGCCGACGAGATCGTGGACGATGTATTTGTCAAGCTCTGGAAGCAGCGGGAAAATGCTACGGCTATCACCAATATCCGCGTATATCTGTATGTAGCCGTCAAGAACAGCTCACTCAATTACCTCTCCTCCAAAGCCCACCGGCAGATCACCGAGCCTTTCAATCACCTGGATATTGAACTGGGGCACGACCAGGCGCCGGATCAGCGCATGATCAGTGCTGAGCTCCAGGCCCGGATCACGGCAGCCGTGGAATCCCTGCCCCCACGCTGCAAAATGATCTTCAAACTGGTACGGGAAGACGGCCTCCGTTATAAAGACGTGGCAGAGATCCTCAACCTTACCGTCAATACCGTAGACGCACAGATGGTCATTGCCCTGAAACGCATCTCAGAAAAAGTACAATCCCATTTCACCAGCTTTCCCCGGAAAACGAGCAAAAAATAATTTACCGCGCCTTTAAGGTATGCGCTTCATTTTCCTGTCTTTATCAGTAACCAAGGTTCAATGGATAAAGAAAGGATCACGCAATTAATTGCCAGAAAGCTGTCCGGAGAAGCGTCTCCGGCAGAATTGCAGGAGCTGGAGGCCCTGCTGCAGGAGTACCCGAAAGATGCTTATTTCCTGTCTGTCATGGATGATTACTGGACCACACCCGTTTTCTCCTCCGCCAGTGAGCAGGAGGATCCGGAAGCGCATTTCCGACAGATCCTGCACAGGGCGGCCGACCGTACCCCCGGCACAGAAGAAAAGCAGGGACCAGTCTCCCCGCCCCCGGGCCGTCCCGGATCCATCCGTACCCTCCTGGCCATTGCGGCGGTTATAAGCGGCCTGATCGTTTGCGCCTGGCTCTGGCAATATAACAAAAAAGACCAGGGCCAGCCCGATACAGCCACTTCCTCCTTTACAGCCACTATCGCCAATCCTGGCGCCAGGTCCAGGATCCTGCTTCCGGACGGCACAGTAGTATGGCTCAACTCAGACAGCCGTCTCCGTTACCCCCAAAAACTTTGCGGACTCTTCCCGCGAGGTTGAACTGGAGGGCGAAGCCTATTTTGATGTTACCAAACAGGCAGCCAGTCCTTTCATTGTCCATACCCGTGATCTGCACGTTGAAGTATTGGGAACGGCCTTCAACGTAAAGAGCTATCCGAATGATGACAGGACAGAAGCTACCCTGATCCGCGGCCTGGTACAGGTGCGCAGAACGGGCGACAGCCGGGAGAAAGCCCTTCTCCTGCACCCGCACGAGAAAGTTGTAGTGAACAGATCAGCTGACAACCAGGAAGACCAGCCATTGAAACCTATCACTGTCCAACAGCTCAAACATAACCTTGCAGATACATCACTGGTAGAAACAGCCTGGGTATATAATAAGTTGGTGTTTGACGGAGAGGATTTCCGGGACATCGCCAACGAAATGGAAAGATGGTACAATGTAAAAATATCAATTACTGATCCTGCCATAGCGCGTTACAGGTTCCATGCAAAGTTCGAGAACGAAACGATAGCGGAAGTACTCGCTGCCCTGCAGGCGTCACGGCCATTTACCTTTAAAATCAATAACCATGAGATAAATATTTACAAGTAACAGCCAAAAAAAATCGGGAAATGCGGCAAACATTCCCCGACAAAGTCTAACGATCAGAAACCCTGGGATCGGCAAAATCGTTGGGTTTCCTTCTCTTAAACATCAAAACAAAGTTATGAAAAAAACTGGTCCTCCCTTCCGGGGAGTGCTGACGCCTTGTCTGCTTAAATTCCTGCTATGTATGAAGCTTTCCATTCTCCTTCTCTTCTTTGCTATCACCCAGGTCAATGCCGAGAAAGTATTCAGCCAGACCATCACCGCCAGCTTTGAAAAAGCGGAGCTGCGCACGGTGCTGAATGCCATTGAAAAAAAGGGAAAGGTCAGGTTCATTTACAACTACGATCTCAGCCTGCTGTCCCGGAAAGTGGACTTTTCCGTAAAGAATGCAAGCATAACCGAAGCGCTCAATAAATTACTGGACAATTCCGGCCTGCAGTACCGCCAGATGGGCAGTAACCTCATCGTTATTTCACCCGGCTACCCCACAGATCCCGAGCCGCCAACCCGCGCTACGGTAACGGGCGTGGTTACGGACAACAACAGCCAGCCATTAATGGGCGTAAGCGTCAGCGTAAAAGCCTCCACCCTTGGCACTGTTACCGATGAGAACGGACGTTATACGCTGAATATCCCTTCCGGCAATGCTGTCTTATTGTTCTCTATTGTCGGCTTTGCCCCTCAGGAACAGGCGCTGTCCGGAAAGTCGGTCCTCAATGTAACACTGACAGCCATTTCCATCAATCTTAACGAAGTGGTAGTAGTAGGTTATGGCACCCAGAAAAAAGCCAGTGTGACCGGCGCCATTGCTTCCGTACCCATGAACGAGATCAGCGATATGCCGGTAGCCAACGTCGCCACTGCCTTGCAGGGAAAGATCTCCGGCGTGGTGATACAGCAGAATTCCGGCAGCCCGGGCAGAACGCCGGCCATCAAGGTAAGGGGCTTCGGCTCCATTTCCGCAGGCACCGGTCCACTCATAGTAGTAGACGGCAACATTGTGCCTGCTTCTGTTTTTGGTTTGCTGGACGCTGAGGAGATAGACAAGATAGATGTGCTGAAAGACGCGTCCTCCGCAGCTATTTACGGTTCCCGCGGCGCCAATGGCGTGATCCTGGTCACTACCAAAAAAGGGGTTTCCGGCAAACCCCGGCTGGGGCTTAACATGTACACCGGCTTCCAGCAGGTGACCAACAAGATCCCCCTGATGAACTCACAGGAATTTGCAGCATTTGCCAAAGAAGCAGCCAATAACGCCTACCTGGACAATGTGCCCGGCGCTTCTGTTGACGACCCCAACAGCGTACGTCCTTCTAACTACCTGCGTTACCGGTATCCCCGGGGAGACCTTTTTGACTGGTTCAACTTTGACGATCCCGCCAAGGTAGCTGCCCTGCCCTATTATGATTTCCAGGACCTCATCTTCCGCACAGCGCCCATCAGCAACTACCAGTTCAGCGCTTCCGGAGGTTCCGACAATGTCCGGTATGCCGTCAGCGCAGGTTACCTGACGCAGAAAGGCATTATCAAAAGATCGGCGATGGACCGTTATACACTCCGTGCCAATGTGGACCTGAAAGCAGCACCGAAATTAACCATCGGCATGAACATCAACCCTTCCTACAGGATCACGGACGAGGTCCGGTCAGACGGTCACTGGTCTGAAAATGGCATCATCAATGCCGCACTCACGGCCATGCCGCTGGCGCCGATCTATAACGAGAACGGCGGCTATTCTTCCCAAACTGCTTTGGCCGCCCTGTACAACTATCCCGGCATTACCAACCCTGTGGCGAATATCACGGAATACAATTCCAAATTCCACCAGCTTAACCTGCTGTCCAGCGCCTATGCAGAATACCAGTTCCTGCCTAACCTGAAGTACAGGGTATCCGGCAACGCCATCATCTATTCAAACCGGAGAAATGTATTCACTACCTCCAAAATGCCGCTGAACCAGCAGCTGCCGCCCACGGCAGCCACCGGGTACGCTTTTACAGAGCAGAGTCTGAGCTGGCTGGTGAACCAGGTATTGACCTACAAGACATCTTTATGGAAGCACCACAACCTTGAAGTGCTGGCAGGTATGGAATCCAACAAACTGCAATACCAGTCGTCCCAGGGCAATGGCGGCACTTTTGCCAACGACATTGTGCAAACGCTGAATGCAGCCGGGCAACCTTTGAGCGTCACCTCGCAGATCACCGAGAATGCTACCGTATCCTATTTTGCACGGATAGACTATAACTACAAAACAAAATACCTGCTGAAACTGTCCGTCCGCCGCGATGGCTCTTCCATCTTCGGTCCGGATAAACGCTTTGGCACCTTCCCTGCCGCCTCCATTGGCTGGCGGCTGACGGAAGAGCCATTCCTGTATGCGCTTCCTGCAGTCTCCGAACTGAAGCTGCGCGCCAGCTATGGGCTTTCCGGCAACAATTCCTTCAACAATTACTATCCCTATGTAGGGGGCGTTGGTTCCACCAACTATGCTTTCAGCGACAACCTGGTGACCGGCCTGGCTATGAACTCGCTGGGCAATACCGGCCTGAGCTGGGAACGCAACCAGCAGCTTGACCTCGGTATGGATATCGGCCTGTTCAAGAACAGGCTGACCATTACGGTAGATTACTACGACCGTATCACCAGAGACCTCTTACTCTCCGTAAACGTTCCCACGCTCACGGGATTTGGTTCCGCCTTCAAGAATATGGGTAAAATGAACAACAAAGGTTTCGAGTTCGGTGTGAGCAGTTATAACCTCACCGGCGCCTTCACCTGGAATACCAGCGCCAACCTGTCGTTCAACAGGAACAAAGTGCTGGCGCTCGGCCCCACCGGTGATCCCATCCTCAGCGGCAGCGGTGTTGGCGAGACCAACAAGACCATGATCGGCGAACCGATCGGCAGTTTCTTTGGCTACAAAGCCATCGGCGTATTCAGGGATGCCGCAGACCTGGCGGCACATCCGCATGATAATACCAGCAGGCCCGGCGATGTAAAATATGCAGATGTGAATGGCGATAAAGTGCTGGATGCAAAGGACAGGACCATCATCGGCAATAACCAGCCTGATTTCATTTATGGCATCAACAACTCTTTTTCCTACAAGAACATAGACCTGGCGGTCTCCCTTCAGGGCACCCAGGGTGGACAGATCCTCAACCTGAGTCGCCGCTTTTTCAATAACCAGGAAGGCGGTGGCAACAACCTCGCAATAGTGCTTGATCGCTGGCGCTCGCCGGAAAACCCGGGCAATGGTACTGAACCCAGGGCCAATGCCAGGACAACAGGCAATAACAACGCTGTCTCTTCCCGCTGGGTAGAAGATGGCTCTTACCTGCGGATCCAGAACATCAGCCTGGGTTACAAACTGTCCAAAGCTGCAGCAAACAGGCTCGGCCTGCAATCCCTGCGCTTCTACGCTTCGGCGCAGAACCTG